>PBSM01000298.1 GCA_002726245.1 Planctomycetaceae bacterium
CGGTTTTCCGTGGCGTAAGCTTCCAGCTTGCGATAATGCGGGTTCGCAAGCTGGAAGCTTACGCCACTTATTTCTCGAACGATCCTAAGCATCACGATCTCTACCGCATCACGAAATGCGATGGCCCGGGCTTTCTCATTCTGGACCTTCTTGTAGTCAATGAAGCTCTGGCAGAAGCGTGGAAGAACCGAATGGCGTATAATTGGAACGGAACGGAGATTAAGGTTGTGTCGAAGGAAGGTCTAGCGGAAATGAAACGTATGGCCGGGCGCGACAAGGATCTTGTCGATCTGAAGCAACTAGGTTTGGACGATGAATCAGCGAACAACGAAGCCAAATAGCCAAGTCGATATGTCGGAGGAGGCGATCGATCGCAGAATACGGAACGTGTCGCAGCTCTTCCGGCTGGGCATGGCAATCCGCGTGGCTCGTTCGCAACCAATCGGAGTGGTTGAGAAACTCGAGAAGAGCGACACAGGCACGTCAGACGAAGCCGGTACGTCAGACAGATGCTAGAGCCGCTCCTGCTTCCGCCTCCCGGAAGACTTCCTCTAGTATCGTGCGCTCGCCAGCTACGGTGATGTGGTCGCCAGCCAAAAACACTTGGCTACCGCCGGGCCGAACGATGGTCGCTGGCTTCGCTCGATCAATCGCAACGAAGACGACCGTTGGAAACCGCTCGCCGACCTCTCGTATCGAGCGGCCATCGAAGAAAGAGCCCTCCGCGACGGTTAGTTCACTAAGCTCAAAGTCACTCTCACTGTGATTGCGTAGGAACTCGGAGAGCCTTGGCCGCAGGATCGCATCGGCAATGTTCTGGCCAGCCGTTGTGTAAGGCGAGACAACGATCGACGCCCCAGCTCGCTCCATGCGCCGAGCGGCGGCTGCCGTGCTCGCCCGGCTGGCGATGAAAGCCGTCTTGTTCATTTCACGAGCACAGAGAGTGACAAAGACGTTCTCCGCATCCGAGTTAATGGCACAGACCACGCCGCGTGCTCGCGGAATACCGGCAGCCGCGAGAATCTCATCATCCGTTGAATTCCCAGCCAGCGCGAGATAGCCGTATTCGATCGCGTTCTCGACTTCGTCTGGATCTGAATCGATGACGAGGAAAGGAACAGCCGCGGCAACTAGTTGCTCGCAAACGATCTGTCCGATCCGTCCGAAGCCGCAGATGACGAAATGGTCTGTCAGTCGATCAATTCTCTCTTGCATTCTCTTCTTCCCCGCACCGTGATAGCTGACGACAAGTTGGACCAGTGAAGTTAGGCTGTAAGTCGCCGTCCCGATTCCAAACAACAGGAGCACAGCGGCAAATGCCTCTCCACTCGGCGAGAGGCCTTGGTCACCGTAGCCGACTGTGGTAATCGTGATCAATGTGAAGAACAGCGATTTCCAGAGCCCCCAATCCCGTTCGATCAGCGTGAACCCGGCCGTGCCGAACGCTACTACACCGGCAAGCACGACCAAGCAACGAAGTACGTGTAGCACTTCTTCGCCCGTGATCTGGATTCGTGGCTTCAGGGACGATAACATCGTTCGCCGTTGCTTCGAGTTCGTGTACCCTCAAAGAAATAGGTTACGATTCGCACTATCGACGGTGCGGTTGTAACGATCGTATTGACTGCTCCGTCGCGGGTCACCATAACCGAAGTAGGCGAGAATCTCAGAGGATCACCGCAGAGACTCAAGTGGCAAGCGGGGGCAGAACTTGGTGCGAGCGATTTACGAGCAAACCATGTCACGTGTTGTCTTAGCGATGTCGGGCGGTGTTGACAGCAGTGTCGCTGCGCACCTACTGCTGGAAGCGGGCCACGATGTCATCGGCGTCTTCATGCGTCATGGAGAGGAAGCGATCGAGGTCTGCTCGATCGATAGCAGTCGAGCGAATAGTCCGTTGCTGCCGATGCTCAACTCCCGCGCGGATCACAAGCAAGGCTGTTGCAGCGCGTCGGACGCGGAGGACGGGCGGCGCGTCGCGGATCGTTTGGGCATCCCTTTCTATGCGCTCAATCTGCAAGCGGATTTTTCGCAGATCATCGATTACTTCGTCGATGAATACTCGATCGGACGCACGCCGAATCCGTGTGTGATGTGCAACAATTGGATCAAGTTTGGTAAGCTATTCGACTACGCGGACAGCGTCGATGCCGAGTTCGTTGCCACCGGGCATTATGCCCGACTATCTGATGCTGGAGCAGGTGAGCTACCGGCTCTCTGCCGTGGTATCGACGAGAACAAGGACCAATCGTACGTGCTGTTCGGTATTAAACGCGACTACCTCGCCCGGATGCTGTTACCTGTCGGCAGCTATCAAAAGCCGCAGATCCGTGAGATGGCGGCCAGATTGGGAATGAATGTCGCGGAGAAGAAGGACAGCCAAGAGATCTGTTTCGTGACGAGTAGTAAGTACGACGAATTCGTCCGGGCTCGGCAAACGAATGTGAACACGTCTGGTGAGATCGCCACCACCGAAGGCGAAGTCGTCGGCACCCATCCCGGCATCGAAGGCTTTACGATCGGACAACGCAAGGGCCTTGGCGTTGCCATGGGCGAACCGCGCTTCGTGGTGCGCATCGAGACGGAGACGAACCGAGTTGTCATTGGCCCGCGCGAGGCGCTTGGCCGCACAGATCTAACGGCGAATCAAACCAACTGGTTAGTTGATCCACCGTCGGAGACGTTTCGCTGTGAAGCCAAGATTCGCTACAACAGCCCTGCCTCGCCGGCAACCGCGACGGTTCTGTCTGAAGACAGGCTGAGAGTCGTGTTCGATGATCCTCGTTTCGGCGTTGCCCCGGGCCAAGCCGTTGTCTGCTATGACGGTGAGCGTGTCCTTGGCGGTGGATGGATCAAGTAGCCTTCTGCAATCAAACGCCTAACTTACCTTGATCGGTTGCCGATCGCGGAAGTGGTCACACGCAGCTCACGACCGGTCGAGAGTCTACTCCAAGACGTTAGGAGGGTTGAGACGGTCTAGTAGCACTGGATCGATCTTGCTCTTCACGGTACGTCGATCGAGTTTGAGGCGCCGCGCGGTCTGCTCGTAACTGCCCGTCTCGGCGTAAATCAAAGTGCAATATCGGCGTAGCACCTCCTCGGCCGTGAGCGTTCCAGCGGCGATCTCGCTCGCTAAGCGATCCCGGGGGTCCATGATCACGTTGGCCGCGGACGACCTAGGTTGATACTCCCGTCGAATGACGATATTTCGAACGCATTGTTCCAGCTCGCGAAAGTTGCCCGGCCAGGGGTAATCGTGCCCCAGGTGTTCGTTGATCCACTGCACGACTTCCTCGCTGAGATCGCCAGCCTCTTCACCCACGACGCGCTGCACGCACGTTGCCACCAGGTTGGACAAGTCCGCCGGACGATCAACGAGTTGCTCCTGCAGCGAAGGTGTGGTCAAAATGTCGGAACACAGCCGAAAATAGAAGTCATTTCGAAACGAACCATCGCGCGTCTTCGTTTCTAGATCCTGATTCGTCGCCGCGATGATCTTCCCTTGAAACGATCGATCGGTCGTCTCGCCGAGTCGCTGGAACGTCCGCGATTGCAACACTCGTAGCAGCTTGACCTGAATGGCCGCATCCAGGTCGCCAATCTCATCGAGAAACACCGTCCCCAGTTGCGGGCACGTCTCGAGCCATCCCACCCGATCCGCGACGGCGCCTGTGAAGGCCCCTCGTGAGTGGCCAAACAACTCCGATTCGATCAACGTAGAAGACAGCGCCGACAAGTTCAATGGAAAGAAACAATCCTCCAGTCCGTCTTGAGACGCACCTCGCTTGCCTTCCAGGGGAACATACCGCGAGAGGCTGATCGCCCGGGCGACGAGTTCCTTGCCCGTGCCGGAAGGGCCCGTGATCAGAGTTGTGAAGTCTGCCATGCGCGTAAACAACGAACGGCGGTAGCGGCGCATATCGTGAGTGAAGATCGATTGCCACACGCGAGCGCGCAACTGAGCTGCTGGTGTCGAGCCGCCAAAGATATGGTGGAAGATCTGTCGGAAGGCGCGGCACACCTGGAAGCAACACGCAAATAAGTGTTCCACATCGTACTGGCTGAACCAGCCAACGCCGGTACCGGGCAGGTAGTGCTGCGCATCTTTGCGGAACTCGGCCCAGAAGGCGAACTGCTGCTTGCCTTGCCCAGGGGAATGCTCGCTCGCCGTCGCAAACTGGGCGCGGTAACGATCGTAGAGCAGATAGGCGATCAGGTTTTCGTAGAGATCCAGTTCTCGTTCCGTCGTGGCGGCTCGGTCCGCAAGTTGGCAGCGCAATTCATTCGCCAATGGTGTGCAGCGTTCTCGCAACTTGATCACGTTGGGGCGCTCGCGATCCCAGTCGCTTTGTTTGCTCCATGTGCTCGCGGCTTCATCGAATCCAGTTCCCAGTGCAACTCGTTCCAGCTCGATGCGCTGGGGAGTGAACGGGTTGCAATACGCCAGCCGCGAAAGGGCGTCTAGAAAGGCTCGATCGTCTGATGATAAGAGGGGCATTCGGGTGTCTCTGTGTTCATTAAATGTACACAAGAAGTACATTTCCTGCACATTCGTCAATGACGTCACAGCCGCTTATAGAAACGATAATTCCTCTAACACATTCATTTCAAAAGACTTCCGCCATGTTTTACGGTTTGGCATCCCGTTTGTTAATGCGTTGTCACGAGACACTTTTGGAAACCATGAACAAGGTAAGGAGTCACGTGATGTCAGCTAGAACAGTCGCCATCGTGCTGGGGGTCGCTATCGGCATCTTGGCCGGAGGTAGGGCCCAGGCTGCCGGGTTGCTGGTAGCGGACGGGGGATTTGGCGGAGTGCTGGAGATCAAAGAGCACGACGTCAAAGTCGTCATTAACAACGGCGTCGCCGTCACGGAAGTCGAGCAGATCTTTCAGAACACCGAAGACCGTATCGTCGAGGCTTTGTATACGTTCCCGGTGCCGAAGGGGGCTAGCGTCGCCAACTTCAGCATGTGGATCAACGGCAAGGAGATGATCGGCGAAGTCGTTGAGAAGCAGCGGGCGCGGCAGATTTATGAGAGTTATAAGCAGACTCGTCGCGACCCTGGACTCTTGGAGCAAATCGACTACAAGACCTTCGAGATGCGGATCTTTCCTATTGGCCCCGGGGCCGAGCAACGCATCAAGGTGACGTACTATCAGGAGCTGGACTTCGATCACGATTGGGCGACGTACGTGTATCCGCTCGCGACCGTCACGCGCAGCGATATCGACCAGCGAACAACGGGCAAGTTCGCCCTCACGCTCGATGTAAAAAGCGAGGTGCCGGTCAAGGCGTTGGAAAGCTCTTCGCATTCCGATGAATTCGTCGCCGTCAACCACTCAGCCAATTACGTCCAAGCAAGTCTGGAGACGGATGGCGGTAATCTCAGCCGAGATCTCGTGCTGGCTTTCAAGACCGTACGGCCGCAGACCGGCATCGATATCATCACGTCGAAGCAGACCGATGAAGATGGCTACTTCATGCTGACGTTGACGGCCGGCGAAGAATTGGCCGAGATGAACCAGGGCATGGACTACGTCTTCATACTCGATGTATCTGGCAGTATGGCTAACGATGGCAAGTTGCGTCTGTCGCGCAACTCGGTGTTCGCGTTCATGGATTCTTTGGGCGAGGAAGATCGCTTCGAGGTGATGTCGTTCAACGTCACAACCGACACGTTGTTCGACGGCTTGCAAGCTGCCACTGGGGAGCGCAAGCAAGAGGCGGAGACGTTTCTCGAAGCTCAACGAGCCCGCGGGGGAACCGTGCTGCGTCCGGCGATCTCGGCGGCGTATCGCTATCAGGACTCCGATCGCACTTTGAATGTAGTGATTCTGTCTGACGGTATGACGGAGCAGAAGGAACAACGCGAGCTGTTGCAACTGATCGGTGAGCGTCCGTCGGGAAGCCGCGTGTTCTGCGTTGGCGTTGGGAACGACGTGAATCGTCCACTGCTTCAGCAACTGGCGGAGGATGCCGGAGGTTTGGCGGCGTTTCTCTCTGAAGAAGATAGTTTCGAGCGGCAGGCACAGGCATTCCGCCGCAAGTTGATGCGGCCCGCCATTCGCGACTTGCGGTTGCGGCTGACAGGAGCTGGCAGCTACGACATCGAACCGCAAGCACTGCCCGACCTCTTCCACGGGGCACCACTACGCCTTTACGGCCGTTATAAGGGCGGTGCCGATGTCGCGGTGACAATTGTCGGCGAAGTGCAGGGATCGCCCTTGGAGCAGACCGTCGCCGTCTCGCTTCCGAAGATCGATCCGAACAACCCGGAGATCGAGCGGATGTGGGCGTGGCATCGCGTACAGCGTTTGATGGCCGAGGCGAGGAGGGCAGGCCAGACGAACAAGAACAAGGACGAGATCGTCCGGCTCTGCGAAGGCTATTCAATTGTCAGCGAGTACGCCTCGTTCATCGTGTTGGAAAACGACGCCGAATACAAACGCTGGCAGATCGACCGGCGCAACGCTACGCGCGTTATTCGCGACCGCGCTGACCAGCAGAAGGTGCGGGACGAACTGGAACGACTACGTCAGCAGGCTGTCGCTCAGTTGGGTCCGCAGCGTGATCGGAAGGAAGCGAAAACAGCATCGGCGGATCGCGCGGCTGGACCTTCGCCAAGCACTGATCAGCGCTTCGCTCAACGAGCTTCCCGCCCGGCTCCACGCAACTCGTCAACCAGCCGAGACATCTCCGTACCGAGCTCTGGCAGCGGTGGTGGCGGAGGCGGCGCGATCGATCCCATCTCAGGATTGATAGCGTTAGGATTGGGCGGCGCGGCGTTGGCATCCCGACGTCGAAAGCGCAAGAACGAGGGTAAAAAGGACGAATGACCAATGAACCTGATGACGAAGGAAACACCGATGACGAATATTGAATGCCCAAGGTCGGTGGAAGAAAGTCTACGTAAGACTATCGGCATCCGGGCTTCGGCATTCGTCATTCCTTCGTCATTCGTCATTCCCCCGATCACACTCGGTGTTGCAATCCTCAGCCTCGCACTGATGTGCTCGGCAAACCTGTCAGAGATACTTCAGTTCGATCGCGAAGCTGTCGCCGCTGGTCAGCTCTGGCGAGTTGTCACAGGTCATTTCACGCACTGGAACCTGGACCATCTCTTTTGGGACGGCGTCGTGTTTGCGGTACTGGGCGTTCTGTGCGAGCGGCGGCAGCGCGGCCGTTTCATGTTATGTTTGACTGCCGCCGCTGTCCTGATCCCGGCGAGCGTGTGGCTACTGTTACCTGAGCTGAACACTTATCGCGGGCTGAGCGGACTCGACACCGCGCTCTTCACGATGTTGGCTGGCAGCATTCTCGCTGAGAAGTGGGCCGCTCGAGAGTGGCGCTGGGTGACGATCATCGCAGGCCTGATGATCGGGCTTGGATCAAAGATCGCCTTCGAAGTATTCACCCAAGGCACTATGTTCGTAGACACGGTAACCGCAAACTTCCAACCCGTTCCTCTAGCGCACGTCGTCGGGGCTTTGGCGGGAATCGTTGTCGCGATGTTGCCTGAGCTTCGCGCACCTGCGGGAACTTGAGCATCGTCCCTTGGTTTCTTGCGAATCGACCACGAGCGATCTGCTTGCAGAGTTTGCGGGCTTTGCAGGCTGTAACAACTGGCAGCATCGTATGCACGATTCGGCGGTTGATCGTCGAATGAAGTTTGGAAGCGCTAAGCGATTGCAGACAAGCGGTGCCAGCCTCCGATGAATCAGGTGACAAGTGCCTGTCTCCACCCCGCGAGTAACATCCATGGAACAACCAGCCCACGAATCATACCTTGAAGCGCAAGTCATGACCGCGACGCCGCAGAAGCTGCGGCTGATGCTGATCGAAGGTGCTATCAGATTCGCGAGGAAAACTTTGCGCCATTGGGAGCGGGGCGACAACGAACAAGCGCTCGAAACGATCATTCGCTGTAGAACGATCGTCTCCGAACTCCTGGCATCGATCCGGCTCGATGAGTCGGAATTGACGAAGCAGGTCGGTGGCATGTACCTCTTCATCTTTCGGCACCTCACCGAGGCACAGCTACGCCGTGGCGCTCAGCACGTCGAAGAAGCGATACGCGTGCTAGAAGCGGAGCAGGAAACGTGGCGGCTGGTATGCGAGCAGATGCCCGAAGCACCACCTCCTCTAGCGCAGGATCCGAACGCGTCAACAGAGATCCTCGCGCCGCAAGTCGTCGATTTTGAGAGCGGCATGACCGGCGGAAGCTTCAGTCTCGACGCGTAGTCGTAAGCGACTCGAGCAGCCGACGGCTAGTCAGCTACGACAAGCGAAGCGGAATCTTCTGGCCACAAGGCTTGGTGCTGTGACAGCCGGGAGCGTGTCCTGGGATGCTCGCAAGGACACGGCGTTGGCGGCGGTGGGTGCCGTGCTCAGTATGCATCGATCATCGAAACCGACGTGGCTTCACGTTCGCGGATCACGACGGGCGGAGGCGGACGCGGCCCTAGACCTCCCAGCCCTTGCGGTAGGGCTTAGTCAGATACTCGTTCGCTTCGGATAGGTTCGTCACTTTCATCGTGGCAGGGTCGAATTCGATCGTCTCGCCAACTCGATGAGCGACGTTGCCGAGCAAGACGATCTCGGTGAATGGCCCGGCATAGGTGAAGGGACTGCCTGTGCGGCTGCCGGTCTTGCAGGCTTCGATCCATTGCTGGTGATGACCCGGCGACGCAGGCAAGTAAGGCTCGGGAGTCTTGAAGTCAGCGAACTGATCCTCGGGCAAGAGCTTTGGCACGCCACCGTGTGCAATCGCGATCCGGCCTTTGTCGCCGATGAACAACGATCCGTTCATCGGCAGCTCTTTCGCGATTTCCTCGCGAGGTTTCGCTTCGCCTTCGTACCAATAGACGTCAACGGGCGACAACTTGTCACGCTGGCCGAATTCGAATCGCGTTTCCATCCACTTTGGGCCGCTGTGCGGATTAGGCGAGGGACCTTTGGATGTCACCTTGACCGGTCCGCCCAATTCCAAAGCCCAAAAAGTCGGATCCATCAAGTGGATCGCCATGTCTCCAATCGCACCACAACCGAAGTCCCACCAACCTCTCCACTTGAAGGGGGCATAGGCCGCGTGGTAATCGCGGTCGGCCGCTGGACCGAGCCAGAGATCCCAGTGGAAGCCTGAGGGAATGGAAGGAGTCTCGGTTGGCTTGTTGAGGCCTTGAGGCCACCAGCGTCCCGGCCGGTCAGTAATGACATGCACTTCGCGAACGCTGCCGATCGCTCCAGATTGAAGCAACTCCACCAGCCGCAAGTACCCCGGATGCTCGTGGTTCTGCGTTCCCATCTGAGTGGCCAGCTTGTTTTTCGCAGTCAGCTCCGTGATCAGCCGCGCCTCCGCCGCCGTATGTGTCAGCGGCTTTTCGCAATAGACATGTAGCCCGCGACGCAGGGCACGCACGGTCGCCGGCGCGTGGTGATGATCAGGCGTGGCGACGACGACGGCGTCCAAGTCGTCTTGCTCAAGCAGCTTTCGATAGTCAACGTATTTCTTCGCGCCGGTGTACTTGGCTGCAGCGGCATTCAGTCGGTTCTCATCGACATCGCACAGCGCGACGATGTTCTCGCTGGCAACTCCGGCCAGATCGCTGGCTCCACGACCACCAACTCCGATCACACCGATGTTCAGCCGCTCGTTCGCGCCGAGCACTCTAACTGGATTCTGCAACGGGGCTCCAATAGCCGCCACACCCAATCCCGCCGACGATTGAATAAAACTCCGTCTGTTGATTCGATTGCGCATCAATCTTACTCCTGGGATCTCGCTCCTGGAACTGTCTACAAGTCAACTGCTATCCGCTATCAAACGGATTGCCATCGTACTCCATCAGCTCGACCACTGCTCCATCTTCCGTTTCAAAGAACGCCACGCGCAGCCCCTCCATGGGCGTAAATGGCTCTAGGAGAACGCGCAGCCCGCGAGAACTCTCCTCGATCGACGCCACTCGATAAGCAACGTGCGGCTGTTCGCGAACGGGGCCAGTCACCGGGCTGTCCGGCTCAAACCGTAGCCACTCGATATGGAATGGATGATCAGCGAAGTTGGTGATCCAGACGCGAGTCGCCTCGACGAAGACCTCGCCGGGTTTCGGCTCGTCGGTCGGAAGTCCGATGTGTGAGAACTCCATCAGCCCGCCTCATTTGAGCAGCTTGTGCAGGATGTCACTGTATCACCGAATTCGACGTTGTGAACCGGCGAAACCACGATGGGGCGTGTGAACACGCTTACCGTGATATAAACTGCGGACGCCCACAATTATATTGCCGCATCTTATTAATTTACACCAGCGATTTCTGAGCCGTAACATGCCAACCGTCTTAATAGTGCCCGAAGCCATGCGGGACGTTCCAGGTCCGTACGTTGACGTTCTCACGCGAGCCGGCTTTGACGTCCGCTATCCAAGAAACCCAATGTTAGGACGGAACCTTTGCAGTCCAGAAGAGCTAATCGACGAACTAAGTGTTGCTGACGCATCGTTGGCTAGTGTCGAAGGTTACTCCGCCGACGTATTGGCAGCCGTTCCAAATCTCAAGGTGATCGCGCGCTGCGGAGTTGGCTACGACCACGTTGACGTGTCTGCCGCGACGGAACACGGCATCCCTGTTACGATCACTCCCAATGCGAACCACGAGGCGGTGGCGGAGTTAGCCCTAGCACTGCTGTTCGCCACAACCAAATCGATCGTGTCGAATGATAAGAACGTTCGCGGTGGCAAGTGGACGCGACAGCCGCTGATGCCATTGCGAGGAAAGACGCTGGGCATCTTCGGGCTCGGCCGCATCGGGAGCAGTCTTGCGTACCGCGCGGATGCCTTGGGGATGCGAGTGATCGCGTGCGAGAAGTTCCCAAACCTCGAGTTCGTCCGGTCCCACAAGATCGAACTCGTCGATCTCGATACGCTCCTCCAGCGCAGCGACTTCGTAAGCCTCCACGCCCCGCACAACGCCGAGACGGAAGGCCTGTTTAACAGAGATGCTTTCGCCAAGATGAAGCCGGGCAGCATCTTTATCAACACGTCCCGCGGCCCGCTGCAGGTCGAAAGCGATTTGTTCGAAGCTTTGACATCCGGACATCTACGCGCGGCCGGCTTGGACGTCTTCGAGCAAGAGCCCCCTTCCCCCAGCAATCCCCTGTTCCAGCTCGACAATGTCGTCGTCAGCCCGCATGTCGCCGGTATCGACGAGACATCGATCGTCGCGATGGGTGTCGAGGCGGCGCAATGCATCGTCAGGCTCTCTCAAGGCGAATGGCCTGATGGATCGGTTGTCAACGATCAACTGCAGGACACCTATCGCTGGGAGCGATAGTGTATGAGGATCGAGAGGCTGTCAGTTTTTTGGAGTGCGGCGACTTGTCGCCGCTTTCCATTTCAAATCGGAGTGTTGTCGCCAGACAAATGCATCGAAAGCCAAGGCGATGACAAGTCATCGCACTCCAAATCAAAAAAACACAGCCTCGGAGTGTCGGGCAACACTAGCACCAAACGGAATTTGACCAAGGGTGCGTTCACATTGAAGTTTTACGCTTTCTACGACTTCGTCCCCTCCGAGCTTGCTCGGTGGA
>PBSM01000299.1 GCA_002726245.1 Planctomycetaceae bacterium
GCGAATGACCGTTTCGAGGTCTTGTAGCGGGAACGGCTTCTGCAAGTAGTCGAACGCGCCGAGCTTCATCGCTTGCACCGCGGTCTCGATCGTCCCCTTTCCGGTCAAAAAAGTGGTCTCACACTCGACGTTGCTCTCCTTGAACTTCTCTAGCAACTCCAAACCCGACAGCCCCGGCATCATCATATCGACGACCGTCACATCGAACTCCCGCCGCCCGGTCATATCGAGAGCTTCTTCACCGTCGCCAGCATCTGAAACGGCAAAGCCGCAACGAGAGAAACGGCGTACGAGCGTATCGCGAAACTCATCATCGTCATCAACAACAAGCAGATCGATTTGCGTTGCATCCGACATAGACTGGCTCCTTAGTATTCCGAATAATCCTTTGGCTTCGAGCAAAGCTTATGCCGCCGCGTCGGAAAGCTGCTATGCAGTGTTCCAAAGAACCCAGCGGCGCGCCAGACGGCACGTTAGCGTGCGATATCGCACAGTTATTTATAAACCTTAAGCGGAGACTTCACGACTGGAGATCGGCCCAAGAATTGCGTGGTTGTCTCGGGCGCACTTCGTAGCGTGTTTTGAGGAGATAGACAATGTTTCCAGAAATTGAACGGCTGAAGTCGCTGAAGGTCCAAGATGTGATGGCGCGACAGGTGATTGAGGTTTCGGCCAACCAGACCATGGCCGGAGCCGCGAGGGCGTTCGCCAAGAGTGATATCTCATCGGCACCCGTCATCGACGAGCAAGGACGTTGCGTGGGGATGCTCAGCGCAGCCGACTTCATCAAACGGGACTGTCCGCAATGCAGCGAAATGGAGCGGCACGAACTAACCAAGCGAGGTCAGGAGGACGACTGCATCACAATCGAGCCGACGAGCGACATGGTGAGCAGCTACATGAGCACGGCAATTCAGTCTGTTGCGGCCGACGAGTCACTCCTGCAAGCTGCACGAGCGATGTCGGCAGAACACATTCATCACCTTCCGGTACTCGAAGACGAACGCCCCATCGGCGTCATCAGCACGATGGACATTCTCGCCGCTCTGATTAACGCCGTGGAGGAAGCGGAAGCACAGTTAACGCCGAGAGATTTCTGAGCCGCCTCGGGTCTCGTGTTAGCGAGCCAAGTAGACCATCCAAAGCGTTCCGAACACAAGCGTGATTACGAGCACTGCATCGGGCTCGATGAAGAACGTTCGTTGTTCAACGCGATAGAGCTGACCAAGGAGCACGATGGCGGTGATGAGGATCACAGCAAAGCAAGTAAGTGCATGCGTTGTTGACACGCTGGCGAGCAACGCACCGGGGAAGGCGAGATCGAGCGGTAACAGCAGCAGCATGTTAAAGGCGTTGCTGCCGAAGATGTTGCCGATCGCTAAGTCATAGGCCCCCATGCGAACGGCAGTAAGCGTGGCGACGAGTTCCGGAAGTGAAGTGGCGAGCGCCACAAGCGTCGTTCCGATGAAAGTGCCGCCGAGTCCGCTAAGTTCCGCAAGTTGGCCGGCCGCATCGGCGAGAAACGGTGCCGCGACGAAGATCACGGCTGCGGCGAGAATGAAACCGGCAATCGCGATTCGTAGCGAGAGCCCCGTTGGCGAATGCCGCTATTGGTGTGTCCGGTCGATGTTCGATTCCTTTTTGGCCATCGATGCCAGAGTTCCTGGATCTGCTGTAGGACGTCCCGTCCCACCAAGCTGCGTCACTTTTCGTCTGTGTCAGAAACTCGTGAGTCGTGACACGCTTCATCAAAGGGCCGGTTTTGACACAAAAACCGGGGCGATCAACGCCCAGGCTTCCAGGGAGGCCCGGCCTTCGCCTGAAGCACTTCCATACGGCGGCGCATCGCTTCGAGTGTTTTGCGATGGCGCGGGTCGCTCGCCAGGTTGTCGGCCTCGTGGGGGTCCTTCTTGAGATCGAAGAGTTGCTCGTAAGTCGGCTTTTCGTCGAAGTAGTAAACATATTTCCAGCGCTCGCCGCGCACGCCAACACTGCGAGGAATATTGCCCTTGTTGGTCTTGCGCCAGGACGCGCGGAAATAGTGCTCGTAGAAAAAATCCGTCGGCCAATTGCGTGCCCTGTCTTCAAGGAGAGGAACCAAACTTCTCCCCTGCATCGCTCGGGGGAATTCGACGCCGGCGAGAGACAGGAGCGTCGCCGCGAAGTCGATGTCCAGCGCGAGCTCAGAGACAACCTTGCCTGTTCGAGCTTCTGCCAGGCGTGGGTCGTAGATCACCAGCGGCAGGCGTATCGACGGCTCGTACATGAGCCAGATGCCCGTGATCCCGTGCTCTCCCGTGAGGAGTCCGTTGTCGGAGGTGAAAACGATCACCGTATTGTCCTCGATTCCGAGTTCTTTGATTTCGTCGACGATTCTTCCGAGCTGAATGTCGACACCTGTGATGAGCCGATACATGCCCTTCATCATGCGCTGGTATTTCTCGGCTGTATCGAATCGCCTGAACCAGCGCTCGCGACCCATCGAAACGCGAATGAATTCGGGCAATGCCTCGAAGTGCTGTGATTCCGAAACGGGCGGTGGCGGAATCGTCGCGTCGACGTACAGGTTTTCGAGATCCCGGTCGTAGATGTACTGGTCCGGGTTGTTGTCTTCCGGATGGGGCGCGCTGAAACTCACGGAGAGACAAAAGGGCTGAGTTTTCTTAGAACTCTTGAGGAACTCGACAGCGTGGTCGCCGTTGACCCGTGTCATATGCTTGATCGTTCCGTCGGGCGCACGCCGATAGTAGGGATTGCCCTTATTGCTGGCGATGGCAAACCGGTGAAAGTCGAACATCTCTTCCGCCGCACCGCTTTCAAGTGCGACTCCGATCTTTCCAACGAAGCCGGTGCGGTACCCTGCCTTTTTCAAGAGGGCCGGGTAGCTCTCGCGCATCGTCTCAATCGTCATCGGCGGCCTAGAGAAGGTGTAGCCGTGGCTGCGGCGGTATCGTCCCGTGAGGATGCTCGCGCGGGTGGCCGCGCAAATTGATGTTGTACAGAAAGTGTTCGTGAACCGGAGCCCCTGACGTGCCAGTCGATCGACGTTTGGCGTCTGGATGATCGGGTTGCCGTAACAACCCAAGGCATCCTGGCGGTGATTGTCGGACATGAGAAAGACGAGGTTGGGCCGTCTGTGTGGCGTCGTCGGTGGGTCAGCAGCTTCGAGGGACGAGACGGTGGTGCAAAGCAAGCCACCAAGCAAAGCCCAGAGGCATAAGCGATGTTGGATTGGTTTCATGATGGTTCTGGTGTGTTGCTAATGCGGATAACCCGCAGTGTAGCTGAAATGGGCGGCGCTGTAACGGTTTTCGGATGTATTCAAAACCATCGTATGAGCAGATGGAATGGTTCGCACGCAGGACTACTCTATCGTCAGCCTGACAAGCCGGTGAAGCTCACGGCCACGCACTCTCTCAGGACACACCCTCACGAGGGTGTCGAACTAGCCGCCGCCTCGCCTCGCCGGTTTCGGGATTGCGAATACCCGTGGGGGCCCTCGGCGTCGCCAGGCGGTTTTGTTGGGCCGCCTCCCCCGTTTCTTGCAATCCCGCCACGCCGCCGCGACAATGAGCGGCGAGGCGGCTGGCACTTACTCTCTATCCCAGAGGCCCGTCAGTGAAAGAAACGGAATCGCGAACAAAGAAAACCACAACGTGCCGAAAAGCAGAATCAGTGCAATGCCAATTCTGCCGGTAATACTACCCATAGCTCCTTAGCCTTTTCGTCATCTGTCGCGAGCCATCGACGGGCACGCAGCCTTTGATGATCGCCAGCGACAGTCCCTCGGCTTTGAACAAATCAAACACGCGCGGCGGCGCTTGGCGGGATGGGCTTCCACGGAAGTCGCCGCTGAACACGTCACGAGCCTCGCATAAACGAGCTTTCATCGACGCATTGTTGATTGATCGTCAGGCGATGATGGCGTTGGCGACTTTGCCTTCGATATCCGTCAGTCGAAAATCGCGGCCGGAGTGACGGAAGGTGAGACGTTCATGATCGAGCCCCATGAGATGTAGGATTGTGGCGTGTAGGTCGTGGACATGCATCCGGTTTTCGACGGCACGCATACCGAACTCGTCGGTGGCACCGTAGGCAAAGCCGCCTTTGATGCCGCCGCCGGCCATCCACACTGTGAATCCATAGTGGTTGTGGTCGCGACCGGGCTTCTTGGCAGTGATGTCTGTTGTCGGTGTGCGTCCGAATTCGCCGCCCCACAAAATGAGCGTTTCATCGAGCAGGCCGCGCACCTTCAGATCGGTCAGCAGCGCGGCAATCGCCCGATCGCACTCGAAGGCCTTGGGCACATGATCGCGAATGTCGGTGTGATCGTCCCACGGTATGTCCGGGGCCATCGCGAGTTGCACGACGCGCACACCTCGTTCCGATAGCCGCCGTGCGATCAGCGCGCCTTCGGCAAAGCCGCCGCATTTGCGCTGACCCGCCTCAAAGAACGTCGGCTCGGGGCCGATGCCGTATAGATCAAGCGTCGCCTGCGTCTCGCGGGAGATGTCAAATGCTTCGGGTGCGGCGAACTGCATGCGAAACGCCAGTTCCAGTGATTCGATGCGCGATTCCAATGCCTGATTCCGTTCCGACCCTTCAACTTGCAGACGGTTCATGCGTTGCAACAGTTCGAGTTGCCGTCGTTGCTGTGACGGCGTGAGGTGCGGATTGCGCAGGTTTCGCATTACCTTGTCGGGCTTCATCTGATACGTATCGACGAACGCTCCGGCACTAGGGCCCGGCAGAAAGCTGTTGCTCCAACTAGTCGGACCGGGTCGCGGATGCCCGCGATGGCTGAGCACAACGAAGCCGGGCAAGTCCTCGTTTTCGGTTCCCAGCCCATAGGTGATCCACGAACCCATGCTCGGGCGGTTCGGTTGATTCGCGCCGATGTCCAGCATCAGCAGTCCCGATACATGCTCCGGGATGTCGGTGTGCATCGAGCGGATCACACACAACTCGTCGGCGTGTCGCGCGACATGCGGGAACAAGTCGCTGACCCACAAGCCAGATTGACCATGTTGGGCGAACTTGAACGGCGACTTGAGAATCCCTGCGGTCGCTCGCTGCGTTCGCAGATCAACAGCAGCCGGTCGTTGACCGTCATACTTCGCCAACAGTGGTTTCGGGTCAAATGTATCGATATGCGACGGACCACCATTCATCAGCAGATGGATGATGCGTTTGGCTTTAGGAGCAAAGTGCGGCGATGCCGCACGGGCCGATGACTGACTGGCCAGCAGCGAGCCCAGACCGAGTAGCCCGGTTCCACCTCCGTAGCGGGTCAGGAAGTCTCGGCGAGAGATTGGAGAGGCGTAGTGGGACATGGGTGACTACTTTGTTGAATGCCTAATTCCTAATGACGAATGACTAAACAATGTCGAATGCTGAAATCCCAATGGTCCGTTTACCATGTTCGTCATTAGACATTGTTCCTTAGTTGGACAGCGCCACTTTGGGTCGAAGCTAGCAGGGATAAACCGTTACCAATCCGTCGTTTAACCGCAAGCCGGAGGCGTGCGCTTCCAGCGCAGCGCGCCTCCGGCTTGCGGTTAAACAATGTACTCACACGAACTTGTGTATGCTATCAAGCCTCAAAGGGGCGCTGTCCAATTAGTCATTAGACGTTCGTCATTGGTCATTTCCCTTTATGGTCGGTAGATTGCTTCGTTTGAGATCATGAGTACCTGACAATACTGTTCCCAGCGAGATAACTCGCCAGGTTCTTCCGTCGAGTTTTCGTTGATGAATGAATCGGCCAGTGTGAGTTCCTCGGGCGACGGTTCACGGCTCAACACTATCAGAAATGCCTGACGAGTATCCAGTGTCCGAGCCGCCAACGCGCGTGCCCGCTCGATGACGAACGCGCTGTTGAGTGCAAAGAGCTGTTGCTGTGCAGTCGTCGTCGATATTCGTCCACTGCTACTGAGCCTCGGGTTTGGGAAATCGAACATGCGGAGCAGTTCGTCGGAATCGCTCTGATTGTCTCGCCGGACGGCTCCATAGATTGTGCGTCGTCGGCTGGTGAAAAGATCGGGCTCGGCCGCGCCGCCGATCCGCGAGTCGAGTTCCCCAGAAGCGGCTAGGAGACTGTCGCGATAAGACTCGACATCTAAACGACGTCGGTTCATACGCCACAGCCATTGGTTGCTGCCGTCGAGGTGATCGTTGTTCTCGTCGAATTCGGTGCCGAGTTGATATGTTGCCGAAAGCAGAATCTCGCGATGCACGCGTTTCAGCGACCAGTCGGCTTCCATCAACCGTGAGGCGAGCCAGTCGAGTAGCTTCGGATGCGTGGGACGCTCGCCGAGCCTCCCGAAGTTGCTGGCGGAAGCTACAATGCCGCGTCCGAAGTAATGTTGCCAAATTCGATTCACGATGACGCGCGCGGTGAGTGGATTGTCGGGACTCGCGATGGCCTGTGCCAACTCCAGCCGACCGCTGCCGATTGTGAACCGTTTCGGATCGTCGCCCGCAATGACTCGCAAAAAGCGTCGCGGAGCGATTTCGCCAGGCTTGAGCCGATTGCCGCGCAATGCGACTCGCAGATCGTCACTGCCGCCTTCGATCATTGCGTGCGCCGAATACCGCCCACTTCCATCGCGTCTATCGACTTGAGCGTCCTCGATATACTTCGCATTCTGGAAAACACCCGCCAGGGAGTAATAGTCCTTTGCCGGAATGGGATCGAACTTATGGTCGTGACATCGTGCGCACGAAACCGTAAGCCCAAGTAATCCACGAGTAACTGTATCAACGCGATCGTCAAGCGTTTCCGCCTGCGCAACTGCGACGCCCTCGGGAGTGCCTCCATCGTCCTGATAGATCATACCCAACGCCAGAAAGCCGGTCGCGGCCGTCGCCTCGGGTCCGAAGGAGTCAACCAGCACATCGCCGGCCAACTGCTGCATCACGAATTTGTCGTAGGGCACATCGTCGTTCAATGCTCGCACAACCCAGTCGCGATAACGCCAGGCATGTGGCAGATCTCGGTAGAAGAACTCTTTCTTAAGCTGATCGTCGGCGTAGCGAGCCACATCGAGCCAATGCCTTCCCCATCGTTCGCCATAGTGCGGCGACGACAGCAGTCGTTCGATCAGCCGCGGCCAAGCACTAGGGGCTTTGTCATTGACGAACGCATCGACTTCCTTGGGAGGCGGCGGCAAACCAACCACGTCGAAGTACGCTCGTCGAATCAATGTTCGCCTCGATGCACGATCCACAGGTCGCAACCCGTGCTCTTCGAGCCGCGACAGAACGAACCGGTCAACTGGCGTCTGCACCCACGCCTCGTTCTTTACTGCTGGGAGTTGCGGATCGCGAACTGGTTGAAACGACCAAAAACGCCGACCGGCTGATAGATCGATCTCTCTAGTCGCGGCCTGCGGCTTCTCCGTCCGAGGGTCGGGCGCGCCCATCTCGATCCACTTGCGAAGCACTTCGATCTCACGCTCCGAAAGTGCATTATCCGGCGGCATCGCCAACGTTGGATCTTGATACAGCACGGCTTTGAGCAATCGACTCGCGGCCGGCTTGCCAGGCACGATGACCACTCCCGAGTCGCCGCCTCGCTGCCAAGCGGCGCGTGAATCCAAACGCAATCCACCTTCGATCGGATCTGACTCCGCGGAGTGGCACTCGTAACATCGCCGGACAAGCAGAGGGCGGACATGCGACTCGAAGTACTCGACTCCGGCGGAGTCATCTGCGGCCCGAGTCAGGGACACGGTAATGCACCACGTGAACACAACTACCGCGAAGATCAAGTGAGATCTCATGAACAAAGATTGTATTCCAGTCTCACGCTGCTGTGAATCAGAATTGCCTCAACAGCACAAACTCGGCTAGATCCTCCTCCCAAATCTGGCGGTCGTGCTCCGTGTATTCAGTTGTGTTCGTCAATGTCACCAGTCTTCCTCACTCGAAGCGGAATGAAAACAAGTCCGCGTCTTTCAAGACGAAACGCAATCGCACGGGCTTGGACGCCAACTCACCGAGCTTGCCGCTCTTCTGCCAGATAACTTGCCGCCGAATCTCGTCGCCGAAGATCTCATGACAGTCCGCCTTCGCATACCCCTGCAACGGTTGACCTTTGGCATCCTGAATCTCGACCCAGATGCCGCCGGCGGCGGAGGTCGAGTAGTTAATCGCCAACTTATCGCCTTCAAACAACAACGGCTTCGTCACAAACTCACCGCCACTGAGCGGCGCCTGCATCGATACAAATCCATCGACTCGAATCGAGTAGCGACGAAAGTTCTGGCTTTTGCCGGTCCAATAGCCTTCCGTGGCGTAAATGGAGAGTTCGTCCGGCGCCTCGAACTGGCCGGACTTGGTCTTCAGGATGCCCCACGAGATAATGTTGTCGCCGTAGACCCACGAGTCGGTCCGTGACGGTCCAGGACGGATGATGGCTTCGCCCCAGCGCTTGAAAGTCAGCCCGTCACGGCTGGTCATCATCAGGCCGTCCGTCACGGCGCTGCCGTAACGCGGCGACGCGCTAGCGCGTTGGCGGCGCAACTCGAGTTGTGGAAGCTTGCCCGTCGAATCGACGTCGCCTCGGTCGGTGTAGCGCATCGGGAAGCCAAAGAAAATGTGAGGTGCGCGTTCGTACGGCGCGACTTGGTTGGTGTACAACTGCTCGTTTGGAGCACCCGGAAAGGCCAACCATTCCGGCTTGCTCCATTTGACGAAGTCCTTCGACGTGGCGGTCTTGATACCTCGAACGCCATCAAGGAAGTCGCGAAAATAAGCTCGGTACTCGCCACGGATCGCGTCCCAGAACGCAAGGTTTTGTGAATCAAACGCGCCGTCGGTGATGATCAACTGATTGCTGAGCGGCGAGAAGTGAAATCCGTCCGGCGACTTGAGGGCGTACAGTCCTTTCGCGCTTCCAGAGCGGATGACCGCTTTGTATCTCGCATCCTCCGGACACTGCGGGTTGCTGTCTTTGAACACTGCAATGTGCCCGGGATCAACGGGAATCTCCTTGATGCTGCCGGCCGCCAGGACGATGTTGTTTTCTTTAGAGCCGTCGAAATCGATCAATCCCAGCTTCGGTTTGGTCCAGTGGATTCCGTCCTCGCTTTCTGCATAACACGTGTACGGCTCGTGCGGGTAGACCAGCTTCCCTTTCGCATTCACGTAATGGTGGCTGCCAAAGTAGAGCCGATAGCGATCACCATCCTGGAACACCGAACTATAGGTGCAAGCATTACCCTCCCACGGCGCGTCGGTAACCAAGGCCACATTTCGGCGCACGGGCTTGTGTAACTGAAGGCGAACCCCATCACTCGTATCGATCAGATGATGATCGATCATCAGTTCCAAACGCGATCCGATATTGATCGGCTCGTTCGCGCTGATCGTCGCACACGACAGCAAAGTAAAGACGATGGCGTCAACGACTTTCATGTTATCACCGGGGCTAGGGAGCGATGTGAGACGCGTTCATCAAGTACCGATCGGGTGGACCGGCTGTTCAAATCGTACCGGTTCAATTGTGATACGATAGCAGCAGCGGACGGCGCGAGCCAATTCCCGGCCATTTGCCCGGTATACTAGGTGGAGCTAAAGCAAATGAACGACCAGCAACGTCGTATTCCCAAAGCTCACGCAAGTTTGGGAACAAACGTAGGCCGGAACAAGCGCAGCGCAGTTCCGGCAGCGTGACGGGGGTATCATGAAGGTCGCTGCGAGTCAGTGAAAACCCGGAACGAATGCCGGAACTGCGCTGCGCTTGTTCCGGCCTACGAAAGCAAATGGCAACATATACCGAGACGTTTGGCAAAGACGCTGGTGGCTGGTTCGGTTGGATCAGCAACTCGCAAGGGCCGAAACCGCTCGAGATCCGCGGTGGTTGTGCGATCTCGCGGAGTCCGTGGTGGATTGACTATAACCACGCACCACCGGGTGCGGGTTACATGCACCTGCTGTACATGCTGTTCACGGCCGGTGCGGCCGGCGAGCACCATCGGGAAGTAGCCGGGGCGAACCGCTACATCGCGGGCGGTCTCGGAACCGACTTTACCGACGCGCGCATCACACTGCGTCTGAAGGGCGAACTTGTCTCGCGCGGCAGTCAACTTCATTTGCTCTGCCAGGGCGTCCACGATGGTATTTGCACGGGTTGGTTGCTGACCGGGCAAGCCTTCGAAGTGACGTCTGACTGGTCGGAACAGACCGTCCACTGTGTGCTGGACGAACAGCAATGGACGTGCCTGGGGAGCCGGCACGACCGGGCCGACTTCTACGGCCGCACACCGTTGGCGACTGTCCTCGCGGATGTCAACACCGACATCCTGTTTGTGCTCCATCCTCTCGACGTTGCGCCGATGGGGCCGATCGCCGACGACCCACACACACTGCGACCGGAGCGAGACTATCCGGTCTGGCGCTCCCGGCTGCCGGAGGGCTACGTGATGCTTGACGAAGTCCGCATCGAGTTTCCAGGTTAGCAGCGAGGATTCGTTGCCTCGGCTACTCGGCTTCAATCGAGAGGTAGATCGGATTGGAAGCGTAATTGGTCATGATCGAGTAGGTGATGGGGACGCGCGCCAATGCAGTGATCGGCAAGCGGTCCACGGTTAGCGCGGTGGGAGTCGCTTCGAGCACGATCGTCGCTTCCAAATCATCGCCGGTTAATTTCGTATCGCTGGCCGAGGATATGGTCACGCCGGGCGGCAACTGCTCGCCGAACTTCGTGCTGAAGAACGAGAACGCCATATCGAGCAGCACTTGATCGGTGTATTCGCTGCTGCGCTCGATGCGCACGGTGATTTCTGCTTTGCTTCCGCGGCGCAACGTCAACTCGGCGGGAGACGCGGTGACCTTGGTCAGGTCAAGCGGTTTGGTCACGCCGAGCAATTGCGTCTTGATCGGGGCACGCCAGAAGCGGCTCGCTCCTGCTCGCCGTATCTCAGCCGTGACGTTCGCGTGGCGAACCACATCCAGGATCTGGCCGCCCGCGCGTGGCAGTTTCGCGCGGCCGCTGACACGAACGAGCGACGCGTTGATCGGAGCATCCTGGGCCGCGGTGAAGATCAGCCCACAGTGGCTCATGCCCGGCGGGATAGTAACGGGCGTGAACGACACGCCCTTGGGAAGCCCTTCGACATCCATCTCGACCGGCCCATCAAAGCCGTTCAGCCGCTTGAGCTTGACGAACCAGATCGCCTGTCCACCGGGTGCGAGCATGCCGTAGTAATACTCGCCGTGAATCTCGAAGTCAGGCCCGCTCGGCTCAGCACTCAGTTGATACTGGAAACGATCACCGCTGCGACCGTTCAGATCGCGCACCGCGACGGCATACGTTCCCTCCTCGGGCGCTTGGAAGAAGAGCTTTGCGTCCTTGGTGAAATGACCGTCGTCGCCCGTCGCGAGTTGCTTGCCGTTGATGTCGAACACGCTGAGGACGCTATCGACGGCAAAACCGAGGCGTTGCGATTGAACTTCGAACTGGTAGTAGTTGTCCTTGCGAGCCACAAATCTGTAATAGTGTTTCTGCTTCGGCTCGGTGAATTGGCCGGTGACGTGGCTGGGAAGCGAGATCGTCTGGGTTGTTGGAGTCCCGGCTTTAGCCGGATTCCTAGCCGCTTTGCCGGCTAAAGCCGGGACTCCAACCTCAACACAATAGACATACCGCGGATCGCCGGCGTAACGCGCGTCGCGTACTTCAAGAACATATTCTCCCGTGGTCGGCAGCTTGCACCGCAGCAGGGCGTCGCCGCCGATAAAGTTGTCGTTCTGAGCAATCACTCGCCCGTTCGAATCGAGCAGAGTCAGCATCGAGTCCATCAGGTGGATCTTGGGATAGCGAATCGCCATGCAGTGGATTGCCCGAGTCACGCGCTGGGCGAATATCTGACAGACGAGATCCTGCCCCGCTTCGCCACGGATCTGGTAATAGTCGACGTCTTCAAACCGCTCGATCGCACCGCAGACTGCTGCCGGAATGGAAACTGCTTGCGCGTTCGCCGGCGTATCGTTATTTCCTTCGGCTTCAACGACAACGGGATGATCCGTCACCACGAGGTGGGCGACGCTGGAAACCGATTGATTGGTCGCGATGCGGTACTCGTAGACTCCGGGCGGTTGTTGCTCAGGTATCTGCACGCGAAAGTGAAACGCCGTGCCGATGTCGCTTTCCTCGGGGTCTTTCCACTCGTCCGGCTTTAGTTCCGTCTCGGCAAGTTGCATCTCCGGCCCGGCCGGCGCGAAGAAGACCGCATGTGAATCGTTGAGCGTAAAGTTCGAAGAGACCTCGACGGTGGCTGTTGAGCCGCGTTGAACAGCGACGGGATAGGTGCGCGTCAATTGGCGAAAGCTAATCTTGGATTCAGCGAGCGCGGGGCTGGCGAGGGCGATCGTGGCGAGCAGTGCCAGCAGACAACAGAACAGCTTCATTTTCAAGTCATCCATCCGGATCGTCGATCAACTCTTGCAGCCGATCCGCCAATTCGGACGGCAACCGGTCGCGCCACGATTCATCGATCAGTTCGACGTCAATCATGTCTCGTAGATGCATGCGGTCCTTGTCGCGAAACGAAGTCAGTTTCATCCGCACCAAGGCTTCGAGTGTCAGCACCCGAAACCCATCCACAACTTCGCACTCGTCGGTTTCGGCGGCCGGCAGCACGTTCTCCTCGCGGACCTTCTCGCCCGCAAACAAAATGTGGACGGCGTCTCGCGTCTTGCTTCCCTCGCCGTCCAGAAACATGTCGATACTCTTCACGTGGCGATAGATGAAGCCTTCTGCCTCCATCGCCTCGATCGCGGCCGGCAAATCGGAGCGGCGAATGAGAATGTCAACGTCGCGCGTGTTGCGAACGGCCGCTTCGTCGGCTTGCGCCACCCATGCTCGCACGGCGTTGCCACCGCAGACCGCGTACGGGATTCCGGCCTGTTCGAGCGTTTTCACCGCCCGCTCCAGTCGTTCTCTTACTTTTTCCACGGCGCGCTCCATTCTGTCCCACAGGGCAGCGCCGGTGAGATGGAATTGAATCATGTCAACCCCTCAATCGGCTTCCCTTCGTTCAGCCGCATCGGGCGGTTGCCGATCACGTGCGTGGTGTGTAGGGGAACGCCAAGCTTGTGGTAAATCGTGGCAGCGATGTCGCGCGGATAGTACTCTTGGCTGACGCTGTGCCCGCCGGTCGCATCGGTTTGTCCGACGATCGTGCCGCTGGGCGTATCGGCTCCGGCGAACACGGCGATTCCCGCAGAAGCCCAATGGTCGCGGCCGGCCGCCGGGTTGATGGTGGGCGTACGGCCGAAATCGGTCAGCCAAACGACGAGCGTGTTTTCGAGCAAGCCGCGTTGCTTCAGATCGACCAACAGCGCCGTGAAGCCTTGATCAACAGGCGGCACCAAATCGCGAAGCCGCGTGAAGTTGTCGCGATGCGTGTCCCAATCGCCATCGCTCACGGTCACGAATCGAGTCCCCGCTTCGATCAACCGCCGAGCCAGCAGGCAGCTCTGCCCGAACTGGGTACGGCCGTAAGCGTCGCGTGTGCTGTCCGATTCTCGCTGCAAATCGAACGCACGTTGCGTCGCCGGCGAAGTCACCATGTTGAAGGCGCTTTCGTAGTATTTGTCCAGCGCGTTCAGTACGCTTGGTCGCTGGTCAAGATCCCGTTGAAAGCGGTCGATCGTCCGCAAGGCATCGCGGCGCAGATCGACTCGTGCCAAGTTCATGCCCCCGGGCGGCGTCAGATCGCGAACGTTGAACGTGGGCTCGTTAGGATCCGAGTGAATCTCAAAAGGATTGTGGGCGATACCGAGATAGCCCGCCGTGCCTCCGAAGAACTTGCGATCGACTTCGTTGCCCAATTGTACGAAGGGCGGCATGTTGTCGCGGTAGCCGTGGTGCTCGGCGATCACCGAGCCGTAGCAAGGATAAGTGACCGTCGGGTTCATCTGCCAACCCGACATCATGATCGCGTCGGCCGTGCCGTGAGCGCCGTTGATCGAATTCAGATTGCGAACGACCGCGAAGTCGCCAGCGTGCCTCGCAAAATGTGGGACCATGTCGGTGAACTGGATTCCGGGCAACACGGTGTCGATGGCGTTGAACTCACCGCGAATCTCCACCTTTGCATCGGGTTTCGGATCGAGTGTATCGTGATGGCTCGTGCCGCCGCGGGTCCACACGAGGATGCAGTTCACGTCTTGGCGAGCGGGCAAACTGGCGGCGCTGGCTTCGTGTTGTCGCAGCAGAGCGGGCAACGTCAGCCCTAAGCCACTCAAGCTGCCGACCTGGAGCAAAAAGCGCCGGCGGTCTGCCGCCTGGCAGTCGGCCATTCGTTGCGGGAAGAGGTTTAGCATGGGATGACCTCATGTCGTTTAACCCGCTGCCGTAGGCGAGGCGGACTGATTCGTGCTGCCTCGCCTGCGGCAACGGGTTAAACAAAGTTGGATTGCGGTCTCGCCGCGCAAAGATCTAGTGATTTAATAAAAACTCCCGGCCGTTACACAATGCCCAGAGGATGTCCTCCAGGCCTTCTCGACGATTCGCCGAGCGTTCGATCAGGCGACGGCACTCCTTCACTTCATCCGCCTCAGGTGGACGGGAAAATGTCACGAGATACAGCTCGCGTACCGCGGTCGCGTCATCAACACTGCGTTCGATCAGCTTCTCGATTCGGCCCGACTTGTCGGTTAGCTTGCGATACAAATGATCGCCATTGGCGAGATGCAAGACCTGCGTCAGGTTCGGCTCTGCCGTGCGCTCACACTCGCAATGGGTCAGCCTCTGAGGCCGTCCGAGCGTATCGAGAAAGTACGACTCGAAGTTCGGATCGGGCAGTTCAATCGCCCGCATGCCACGCGGAACGTCGGGGAACTTCTCCCGCGTTCCGCAAGCAAAGTTGATCGCGTCGAGCAGCACTTCGGCGGGCAGACGCTTAGCGTTGTAGTGCGTGTAGAACCGAGTCTGATTCACGTTCTCCGGCCGCGGAGTCGCGCTGAGTTGATAGACGCGCGAGTTCATGATGTTCCGCAGCAACAGCCGCAAGTCATACTTGCTGGCAACCAGATCGGCGGCGAGGGCGTCTAGCAACTCGAAGTTGGAGGGCGGGTTCGTCGAACGCATGTCATCGACCGGATCCACCACTCCCGTGCCCATCAGATAACCCCATACACGATTCGTGATCGCTCGGGCGAAGCGACGACCATTGGGGTCCAGCAGCCAATCGGCCAACGGTTCGCGGAGGTCTTCGATGCCTTCGAGATCCACCGGATCGTCCCGCAGTGGCTTGGGAGGAATCACGTCGCCCGTCCGCGGGTGCCGGATCTCGCCAGTCGGCTTCAGACTGACGACGGCGTCGAACCCCAACTCACCGAACGCGTCACTCGTCTTGCTCTGCAAACCCGTGAAGAATGCGGCCAATCCGTAATAGTCGGCCTGGCTATACGCCTCGAATGGATGATGATGGCACTTGGCACATAGCAGGCGGACGCCGAGAAAAACCTGTGCCGTTGTTTCACCCAGTTCCGTTGCCGGCGCGACGCGTGCGTTGTCGGTCGGCCTTGGCGAGTAGGCGATGTAATTGACGGGGCCGTTCTCGAAGATCGAGCCTTGAGCCGTGATTAACTCGCGAGCCAGCCGATCCAAAGGCTTGTTCTCGCGAAACGACTGCTTCAGCCAGTTGTGCAGAGCCCACATGCCACTGTCGCCCGCCGTCTTGCGATTGTTGCGGAGGATGTCGCCGAACTTGAGCGTCCAGTAAGAACCGAACTCGCGGGTATACGCATCTCGCGCAGGATCACCTGTGAGTCCGAGAATCTCGTCGATCAATGCGGCTCGCTTGTTCACGTCCGTGGATGCCAGAAACGCTTCGATCTTCTTCGATGATGGCAGCGTGCCAAGGCAATCGATAAACGCCCGTCGCATGAACTCGGCGTCCGTACAGATGCCGGACGGACGAACGCCCAGCAGTTGCCATCGGTTGCGAACCTGCTCGTCGATGAAGTTCACTGGTTCGAACTCCGCTAGATCGACGGACTCGGCATAGGGTGAGATTACATGCGCAACGCCGGTCTGCCCGCGATAGCGCACCATGACTCCGGCTTGTCCGGGACCGACAATTGCGAGACGTCCGCCAGATTCGACCGTCACGACGCCATCGTCCAGGCTATCAAATCGAACCCGTACGGTGACATCGCGCGCACGACCGTTGCGATAATGTGCGACTACGCGGAGCTGTTGATGCTGGCCAACTTGGTAAGTGCGCGTGCCCGGCGAAATCGTCAGGCCAGCAACATCGCGCGGATCGACGTCTTGCTCGACGGCACCCTCCGCGATCCAGGTCCGTAACGCGTTGGATGGATATGATGCGAGGCCGAACCGCTTTCCTCCGCCATGTGTGACTTGCATCGTCGACTTCTTCAAGAGCAAGCTGTCGCTGGCGCGAATCGGCGAGATGCGCCGCTGACTCAGGTCACGCGCGATGGCTGCATAGTCCGCCTCGCCATCGAAACCGAACACCGACAGCTTGAAGCCGCCTTTGCCGAATTGCGAGGCATGACATGCTCCCTGGTTGCAACCCGCTTTGGTCAGAACTGGGATAACATGATCGCGAAAGCTCGCCGCAGCCTTGGCTCCCTTGAAGATGACGTTGACCTCAACTTCAAGTGATTGTCTTCCGTAACGGACTTGGATGCGCCCACTGCCTTCCGCACGCGGTGAGACCAACCCTGATTGATCGACGGTGACAATGTTGGGTGTCAGTGACATCCACCGCGCAGCTTGAGTTGCGTCGATAGGTCGGCCACCGTCACTGTGTGCGGTTGCCAGAAGCTGCACGCGCTCAAGCCGTCCGGATAGGACTGCTCGTTCCGGTTCAACCGTCAACACTTGCCGCTCGTCAGCGTCTGCCAAAACAGCGACGCTCAGGAAGACGGCCAAGCCAACAACAGATCTTTGAGCCCAACCAAGCACGACGGTGATTCCTAATAACGCGATCGGGACGAATCAAACTCAAGTCTTGTAACGGCCTGAGTCTAACAGATTTAGACGGCAATCACTACGTAAACGGGCGCTGTGCCAGGCCTCAATTCGCAATTGGTTGGGTGACCGGCGCCCCTAGTCGCCTTTCGCTCCGCGAAAGATCTCGCGTTTTTTCGCGGATCGAAAGGCGGCTTTTCTCACTCGCTAACCAGCCAGCGGATCGCGTACTGCTGTGAGTCGCGACGGAACTTCAGCGCATAAGGATCGCACAACCAACGAGCCACAAGGCCGTCGGTGCGCGGCATCAACCAGCCGAAATCCCAACTGTTGCTCCCGTAGCCGAGAGGGATCGACGGCCTTGTGCGGACGACTGGATTCGCGGACGCCATAAACAACCGTCGTTTGGTGTAGTAGTAACAAGCGCCGAGATGGATGAAGACCTCGTGATCGACGGTTGTCGTTCGGTCGCCCATCAAGTCGTCACACAGACCACGGATGGCAACCTTGACCTCGGCGCCGCGCGTGAACGCCTCGGCCAACTCGTCCACCGCTCCTTCGATCACCGTTCCTTCTGCGTCGTGGGCCAACACTTCTCGCCAACTGGGGCGGACCATGAACTGGATGTATTCAAAGTCATAAACGAAGTTGCTGCTGGGAGCGTTGGTTTCGGCGTCGAAGCTCTCCAACTCGTGATACTTGGGCATGTCCGGCCAGTCGTTGATCGGTGAAGTACCGGGCTGGCCTGTCGCCGGTCGTCCGTCAAGCAGCGGGCGCGCGATGGCTTGATGACCGTCTTGATTGTAGAGAAAGAACGACATCGACTCGCGGGGGCCAAAGCCATCCGGCAGAGCAACCGGCATGCGCAGGTTCTCAATCCCGGCCACCCAGCGATCCTCGATCAGGTAAGTGATCCGGAAGTCCATCACTTCGCGGATCAGCTCATCGCTCTCTGACGTTGGGTCGATGTGTTCGTTGTGCCGGAATCCCGTACCCACGCGCAAGTCCGCTCCGGCGCGAATCGCCGGAGCCAACTCGTCGGCACTACCGGAATCGGGACGACGATGAGCATCGAGCGAATACACACACTGCCAGTGCTCGGTCACGTTTACTCTCTTCATGCGGCTTCGATACAGTAGGCAACAGAAGTGATCATGGTTGACAATAAAAGGCGTACATTGTACTTCCAAGTCCAGGGAGTTGTCGCGAGTAATCAGGCGGTGGTAGCGGTACACTTTGCCCTGAGAAAGTTTCGGTGCCTGGGAAGTGGGCAGGGTGCCGACGATCACGGCAACCCGTTAGGACTATCCTCGTCGCAGTCGGAAGACTACCGCTGTTACGGTTCCGCACTGCAAGTGTGATCAGCTTGACGCTCATGAAGATCATTAGTGGTCCGCAGATTGCGGAGCGCACCTCGCATGACATTCGCAGATACGGGCGTGCCTGCTTTCAAGTCGCCATCCAGATTCAGCAGGTCGCGACTTGCCGGCTCGATGCTGAACGACTGCACTTGATGGTATGCAACACAGGGTAGCGAAACGTGTGAACCGTCGTAAATCTTGCTCAACAACCTGAAGATTTGCCAACGGGATGCGCGGCGCACCGCAACCACGTCAATCTTGCCATCATTCATACTTGCGTGTGGCGCAACGCGCATTCCTTTCCCTGTGAATCTTGTGTTGCAGGCGATGACAAGTGCAAAGTCATCTTCGGTAGTCTTCGCATCGAGAACGAGTTTCGCGAAACGCCGCTTCGCTCGCAGGATGTGTGACAGTGCGGCCACTGTGTACCTCGGCGGTCCTAGGACTCGCAGTCGTTTGCTGTGAGATTGATATCGACGACGCCTCCCCAGCCAACGATGTTGACGCTGTACGCCACCTCGCTCTCTATCGACACTCGCATTACATCCAGTGGCTGAAGATTGCCAGCAACGATGCGCCGGGCCGCTTCAAGTGCATCAACACAGTCGAGATGTTAAAACAGGCTTGACCGCCTCTAACACAGCCAGCCCACGGCGCCTGCCTTCATGCGGATTCACGACAATCACAAATCGTCTGGGAGAGGTACGCATGGGATTCACCTATTCTCATATCGACATCGGCGCGACTGTCTACCAAGCACTCGGCATCGCGCCAAGCGCGGAAGTTCGCGACCGCTTCGACCGGTCCGTCCGCTTGAACCGCGGTGAAGTCATCACGCCGCTGTACTCTGGCGCTGAAGTCTGATCGGCTAGCCCGGCTTCTTGAACTCGCTGTCGTCAATCGACTCAGGATATGTCACGTTTTGTGGGTTGGATTCGACATACTTCTTGCCGTCGCGGAATATCGTCATCTTCGTCACGCTCATGAAGCCGTCGAACTCTTTGTACTCGTGGAAGATGGTGTCTTCCCTGGCCTCCTGAAAGTCAGTCTCCGGCAGTCGCGTTACGTAGCTCATCTTCTTGGGAAGACCGCTCTTGGGACTGAAGTACATCGTAACGGTTGGCATGTTCTCATGATCGATCGTGATTCCTGAACACTCTTCACCTTCGATTGTTTCCGCTTCGGCTAAGCCAAGCTTGAAAGCTTCATTTCGCTTCTAGAGTGGGATTAGCGACACGGCGTAATTCACAAGCGTGCCTTTCTTAGAAAGTGCGTAATATCTATTTCCCGGAACTAGCATTTGGGGTTATAAGCCGTTTGACAGATAGAGCAGAACTCAGATCCATGGAGGGATCGATTATGTCGATGGCGAATCTTGCGATGGCGGCGAAGCACCTCCCATTGGTGTTTGCGCGACTTGATGAACAGCAGCGACGATGGGTCGCGGGGTTGCTCTCCGAAGTTCTTGGGCGTGGCGGGACGAAGCAGGTGGCTGAATTTGCGGGGATCGATCCAAAAACGGTGCGACAGGGAAGAATCGATCTTGACCGCGAACTCAGGGAGTATCCCCAGGATGGTCGCGGGCGGGGGACGGCCCTCCAAAAAAGATCCCTGACATCGAGCAGCAACTGAAGGAGATCGTCGAACCGGAAACCGGCGGCGATCCCGAAGGGCACTCGAAATACACTCGCAGCAGCCTGCGAACTCTGGCAGGACGATTGA
>PBSM01000300.1 GCA_002726245.1 Planctomycetaceae bacterium
AATCGCAAACGCAACTAAGCGAGCCCTGCGTTCAAAATTATCGCCAAACCGACGACATATGCGATACGTCAAGAATGCACCGCTCACCGACTTGAAGCCAAACAGTTGATATGGCAAAACGGCGACCACTACGAACCCGAGCCCGAGTTGCAACGTGCATTCCTAGAGGAATGCCGCAACTGCCGCGACACGTTTGAGGAACACGATATTCTGCAGCGAATCGCTTCCACTTACCAATGAACGCTTGTTTCATCGCGTCGCACCCTCAAGAACGGAGGAAGTGAGAAATGGCAAAGAAAGGCAAACTCACAAAGGCTGAAGCCATCCGCCTGCCATCGAAGCAGGTGGCTGCGGCGACTTCTGTGATGTCGTCGATGAGGTAAAGAGGCAATACGGCCTAACCGTCGGTGAAGGTCAAGTCGAGCCCACTTATCGTGCCATGCAGGAGAAAGTCCCCGTACGCGGAAACTCCCGGGTGACACTGGCCATGCAGGACGAGTTACCTGCCAGCTCTGATGCAGTCAAAGCAGGCCGCCGAGTGAAGACGCTGCGTTTCGTCCAAGCGATGGGCGGCTTCGGTGCAGCGCGAGAAACACTTTCAGAGCTAGAAAAGGAACTCAAACGTCTGCTCAAATGACGTGTCTCGATTTTGCCAATCGAGCTGAGTAGTTCTACGATCACAACTCTCGGATCTCCTTCGCACCGCGTGCTGAGAACGCTGCCAGAACGTGTTCTCGTTCTTTTCTCGTTCCAACAGCTCTTCCCATTGGTCGCCCGAGACGTACGCTTCGCGTCTGCTTGGAGTTGGTTTCTCGATTCCGACGAGCGGACTCTTGGTGAGATAGCCCTGCTTGATCGCCCAGTTGAAACATCTCTGAACGGATCGGATTGCTCCGTGTCGAGTGGAATTAGAAACGTACTGCCGTGACCACTTCTCGACGTGGTGAGGCTTGAGGTTCTTGATCGAGAGATTTCGGATCGACTTGGCGAACTCGGAGAGGAACATGACGTACCAGTCATCGGTACGCGCTGCCCTGTTGGCCTTGACCCAATCCAGGAAGGTGTCGAGGAGCGTAGCCACGGGTGTGTCTGGCTTGATCTCCTCAGTTTCAAGTGCCTCGAGGAGCTTCTGTTATTCCTGCCAAGCTTCCTGTTCGGAGATTCCTTTTCCGAGTTTTTCTTGCTTCCCATCAACCCAAACGAACCACGTATCGCGCGCTTCGCGGTACAACGGCTTCCTCATTTTGACCTCTCCTTGGTGACATTCTTAGAAGAGATCGTCGTAAGTCGAGTCGGGGCGACATGATTCGAACATGCGACCTCCTGCTCCCAAAGCAGGCGCTCTAGCCAGGCTGAGCTACGCCCCGAAGGCGAAAGGGCAATGCTAACGGCAACCCCCGTCGCGGGCAATTGGAAACCCGTTTCATGGCTAAGTGTTCATTATACACTATCCGGCAGCTCGCGTCTCGGGGTCTGCCTCCAATAGGTGACGAAGACGCTCGAACTCCTCCGCACCGCCGAAATGAACGATGATCCGACCCTTGCCGCGGCTTGTTTGTTTAATCTCGACTTTTGTGCCGAGGGTGACTCTTAGCCGCTGCTCTAGAGACGCGATTTGAGCGCTCTTGGTTCGCTGCCGCGACTTGGGGGACGACGAGCCAAACGGGATCGTGGACGGCTCCGATGCTTCGATGTGATCCTGAACTTGTTGCTCGGTGCTGCGAACGCTCCATCCTTCCTGTTCAATGCGGCGGCAGAAATCGTTTTGTTCCGTTTCGTCGCCAAGCGGCAGCAAGGCCCGGGCATGTCCCGCCGTAATCGCACCGCTTTGGAGCGCGTCCAAGACACTCGTTGGCAGCTCCAACAATCGCATCAGGTTGGCGATCGTCGATCGATCGATCTTCAAACGCAGGGCAAGATCCTCTTGAGTGCAGCGATGCTCTTCCAGGTAACGCTTGAACGACAACGCCTTCTCGATCGGATTGAGGTCTTTACGTTGCAGGTTTTCGACGATGGCGAGTTCCGCAACCAGTCGGTCATCCGCCTCTCGAATCCTGGCTGGCACGGTTGACCACCCAGCGCGGATCGCCGCACGGAGTCGCCGTTCGCCTGAGATTAACTGATATCGCTCGCCGACCGGCCTGACGAGCACAGGCTGGAGCATGTCGTGCTCCTTAAGGCTTTCCGACAGCGACCCGATTTCAGTTTCGCTAAACTCTCTTCGCGGTTGGAATGGGTTGTCATCGATTTCATAGACGTTCAAGTCGATCATGCCAGCGGCAGGAGCTTCCGATCTGCTGCTAGCATCAGTCAGGGCCAGCGTGGCTTCTTCGACATGTGCGGGACCTGTAGTCTCGTCAGACGTCGTTCCTAGTAATGCGGCCAACCCACGACCGAGGCGTCGATCTTTACTCACGATCCAGGACCTCCATGCAAAGTTCAATGTACGCTCTGGCGCCAACCGATCTTGGCGCGTAGTCAATTGCCGCCAGTCCATGGCTCGGGGCCTCAGAAACTGCGACATCGCGTGGTATTACTGTATCGAACACGATGTCGCCGAAGAAATCCCGGACCTCTTCGTCAACTTCGTGCGTCAGTTGCAACGCTGGATCATACATCGTCAATAAGATCCCTCCGAACTCAAGCGAATTCGATTCCTCTCGCATGACTCGGCGGATCACTTGGATCATTTGAGTAAGCCCCTCCATTGCAAAGTACTCGCATTGGATAGGCATCAGGACTTCCGTCGATGCTGTTAGTGCAGCTTCCGTGAGTCTGCCGAGCGATGGCGGACAGTCAATGAAAACGAAGTCATAGGAGGAGACCCCGCCCTCCAGATGGTCATGAACGGACATGAGGTCTGACTGTTCGAGTTGGCTAGTATCGTTGAAGCTTCGGCTGCCAGGCAGCAGATCCAATCGTTTGTTGGTGGTCTGAACAATCGATTCGTGAAGCGGCTGTTGCTGGACCAATGGATGTGCTTCGCCAGGGCTGACGCCAAACGCCGTGGTCGAATTGCACTGGGGATCCAGATCCACCAGCAGCGACTGGTTGCCCGACTTCGCGGTTCCTACAGCAAGGTTACCCGCGGTCGTCGTCTTGCCGACGCCGCCTTTCTGATTCGCAATACAAACAATACGCGTCACGAGCTTCCTCAAAGCAAGGGGCCGCGGATTGTAACGACACCGCGTCAGTTGCGCAATGGCAGAAAACGCCTTCGAACGGACTGCGACGGTCCAGTCGTTACGTTTCACGTGAAACGACTAGATTGCGAGAGCCTCCCGTTTCACGTGAAACACCACGTCCTTGTAGACCGCTCAGTTTGCGCAGCCGCGTTTCACGTGAAACTTGATCGTGGACGGGCAGTCACACGCGGGGCAGAGGTCTCCGGCACGGCCCGATCTTCAGCGAAGCGGATTAATGACCAACCCACTCAGCAGCTTGGGATAGAAGTACGTACTCTTGGCGGGCATCCGTTCCCCGTGTTCGCTGATGGCGCGGATGTGATCCAAGGTGGCCGGCATGACTAGTGCGGCGAGCGGATAGTTCTCGGGGGTGGTCTCAAGGGCATCCACAACCTCTTCAATCGTGTGAACGTACGTCGGCTTTGGCAGGTCACGCGCTTCCAGCATCGTTTCCACAATCAGACGCTGCAGGATGCTGACCCCAAGCCCTTGCCAGTCTTTGCTGTGCTCGCTCGCGACCTCGGCCATCTTGGCGCGGCCGGTTTCAGTCAGCACGGCAACGAGCCATTTTCCATCTGCTTGGGTCCGCAACCCGAGGCGTCCTTGATCGTCCTCGGCCTCGATCTTGGCCCAGATTTCGTGTGCAGCGGCTGGACCACCTGTCAGGTCCTCAATATCGAACAAGCCCGACAGCCTGTCCCGTAGCTGATCGGCGGTCAGTGCAGGCAAGCCTTTGAACAGTCGGTGTGTTGGGAGGACGATCATTCCAGGATCGTCCATGCTCACGCACATTGTCATTACGGCGTTGGCTGGGTGTGTTGGATCGAGCTCCGCGCCACCGGCAAGTTCATCTCGATAGTTACAAGCGGTTTCGTATCGATGGTGCCCGTCGGCTACGAACATCGGCTTGTCTGCCATGATTGTTGCTACCTGGTTGATCACGCTGCTGTCCGAGACTGGCCAAAGGCGGTGGACGACGCCCAGGTGATCAGTCGCCTCCAGCGGAGCAACGCCTGCGATTGTTGCTTCGAGGATTGACTGAGCCTCGTTCGTCGAGTCGGGATAGATCCCGAAGATCTGGCTGAGATTCGCAGCACACGCTCTCGTCAGTTTGAGCCGGTCTTCCTTCGCGGCCGAGTGGGTCTCTTCATGCGGATAGATGTTGCCTTCTCCGAATCGCTGCAGCCCCATCCGAGCCATGAAGCCGCGTCGGGTGAACTCGCTGCCACCGTACTCAAAGATCTGATGGTACACGTAGAGAGCCGATTCGCGGTCGTTCTGCAACACGCCTTCTTCTTGCCAGTTCTTCAAGAACCTCGCGGCACGCGTGTAGCGATTGTTGGCGTCGGCATCACCGGGCTCGTCACGATTCAGAATCAACCGGATCACATTCGCGGGGTGTTGCTTGTATAAATCATCCTGCAAATCCTTACCGATGACGTCGTAGGGCGGAGCGATCACATCGCTGAGCGCACCGACATGCCCAAGGTCATATCGGAGCCCACGAAAAGCGGAGATTTGAGGCATCAGTATTCCTTCCGATTCTAAACTGCTTCGAGTCCAAGCGCATGATAGGTGAGCCGATGTATCGCACCAATGACCCGGTCACAAAAAAAACGAGCCGCCGATTGCCACGGCGGCTCGCTCGTCATTAGCTGGCAAAGGACTTCAATATCGGTAGTGGTCCGGCTTGTAAGGTCCTTCCACCGGCACGCCGATGTAGTCCGCCTGGCTCTGTGAAAGTTGAGTCAGCCTAACGCCGAGTTGGTCGAGGTGTAACCGAGCGACCTTCTCGTCGAGGTGCTTTGGCAGCGTGTAAACACTGTTGTCGTATTGCTCCTGATTCTGCGCCAGTTCGATCTGTGCGATGGTCTGGTTCGTGAAGCTGTTTGACATCACAAAGCTCGGATGGCCAGTCGCACATCCTAGGTTAAGCAGTCGTCCTTCGGCCAGCACTAGAATGCGGTGGCCATTGGGGAAGGTCCACTGATCGTACTGCGGCTTGATGTTCGTATGCTCGATGCCGGATACCGCCTTGAGCCCGGCCATGTCGATCTCGTTGTCGAAGTGTCCGATGTTCCCGACGATGGCTCCGTCTTTCATACGGGACATATGATCTGCGGTGATGACGTCTTTGTTGCCAGTTGTGGTGACAAAGACATCGGCGTAGCTCAACGCGTCTTCGAGCGTGAGGACTTGATAGCCTTCCATCGCCGCTTGGAGAGCGCAGATCGGGTCGATCTCTGTGACGATAACACGAGCACCCTGCCCCTTCAGCGACTGCGCACAACCCTTGCCGACATCGCCATAGCCACAGACAACGGCGACCTTACCGGAAAGCATGACATCGCTGGCGCGGAAGAGACCATCGACGAGCGAGTGGCGGCAGCCGTACAGGTTATCGAACTTACTCTTCGTGACCGAGTCGTTGACGTTGATCGCTGGGAACAACAAGCGTCCCGCCTTTTCCATTTCGTACAGGCGGTGAACGCCCGTTGTGGTTTCTTCGGTGACTCCCTGGCACGAAGCGGCGACTCGATGCCAGCGCTGCGGATTCTCGTCGAAGCACTTGTGAAGCAGCTTCAGAACCTCTTCGAATTCCTCGCTGTCCGCGGTGTCAGGTGATGGCACTTCGCCGGCATCTTCGTATTGGTAACCGTTGTGAATCAGCAATGTCGCATCGCCACCGTCATCAACGATCTGAGTTGGTCCCTCGCCGTCGCCGAAGTTCAAAGCTTGTTCCGTGCACCACCAGTATTGTTCGAGTGACTCACCCTTCCAGGCGAACACCGGCACGCCCTGTGGGTTCTCGGGAGTGCCATTCGGACCGACAGCAATCGCCGCGGCCGCGTGATCCTGAGTGCTGAAGATGTTGCAAGATGCCCAGCGGACATCCGCGCCGAGTTCGACGAGCGTCTCGATGAGGACTGCTGTCTGAATCGTCATGTGCAGCGAGCCCATAATGCGTTGTCCAGCCAGCGGCTGGCTGTCTCGAAACTCTTCACGAGAAGCCATGAGCCCAGGCATTTCCTTTTCGGCCAGCTTCATCTCCTTGCGCCCCCATTTGGCGAGTGAGATGTCTTTGACCTTAAACTGAAGTTGAGATGCTTCCACGTTCGACACGATCAGTCTCCTTCAAAACAGTGCAATGCGCGGCTGCGGGACCGCGTTAAGTGTTTGGACAGGTGTGAGTTAAGATGATACGGGAAAGCGGGTGGAGCGGGCAAGGCGTGTGTAATCCGAGACACGACAGATTCGAGTGATGCCCCTTACCAACAGCTCGGCGGACTAACCGCCCAGACATTTCTGAGCTAACCAGACATCAGCCGGCATTATCGATCTTGGCAAACGCCTTCTTCGCAGCGGTCGTGAAAGCGCGGACCATTAGCAAGTCCTTCGCGCCTGGATGAGATTCGACTCCGCTGGCGACATCGACAGCGTCTGGCCGCACGACGCCGATAGCCTCTTCGACGTTGAAGGGCGTCAAACCCCCGGCGAGAACCAAAGGGCACTCGCTGGTCATCCATTTGTTTTCAGCGAGCTCGGCCCACTTAATCTGCTCGCCGGTCCCGCCGAACGTTCCATCTCTGAACTTATCGACTAAGACGGCTCCAAGTTGCCTGACATCGCAGCACGCCCGCACATAGTCTGCGACTTCGGCCTGATTCTCCGCACTCAGCCGGATCGCCCGAAGAACGGGCCGATCCACAAGCTCTGCCAAGTAATCGGGGCTCTCGTCGCCATGCAACTGAAGCCAGTCTAGCCTGAGCTCCTCCGCCAGCTTGTTGACTTTGTCCGGCGCCGCGTTCACGAAGAGTCCAACCTTGGCGACCCGCGCTGGTGCCGCCGCAACTATCTTTGCGGCAGTCTCCTGATCGACGTAACGAGGGCTCTTGTCGTAGAAGTTTAGCCCTATCGCGTCGGCACCGGCAAGCGCAACGAGTTGCGCATCTTTCACACTCTTGATGCCGCAAATCTTTATCTTGAACAATGTTGCGATCCAGATGAGGACACCGTTTTCCGACGGAGCGCTGTCAATACCCCTCCATTATACGGCTCGCCTCGGAGCCTGTCAGCAACGAAGTTGTGATCCTGTCCCGAGTGTGACTCCAGCCGAGACAGATTATCCACGAAAATGCGACCGATCGGCAGGGTCCGGTTGAAGTGAACGCGACGTTATTGCCGATTGGTACGAGCAAGTGTCGTTATATCCCCCCGGATCGCTCTTAGGTTTGCGAGACAAATATGTACGAAGCTCACTTCCAATTCTCATCACGCCCGTTCTCCTCGGCACCCGCTATCGACGCCTTTTTCCCCGCTGAATCTATTGAGGCGGCGAGACAGACACTGGTCCGCACGATCGACCGTGCTGAGGGAGTCGGCTTGGCCGTTGGACCGGCTGGCGTTGGCAAAACGTTGCTCTGCCGGCTGCTGGCGGCACGCTTCCAAGAGAGTTTCAACGTCGCGATGTTGTCGAGCGCTCGAGTCGTCACCCGAAAGTCGCTGTTGCAGAACATCCTCTTCGAACTCGGCCTGGAGTATCGGGGGCTCGAAGAAGGCGAGTTGCGATTGTCTTTACTCGACTACCTGCAGCCCAATGAGCACTGCCCGAACGGCATGTTGCTGATCGTTGACGAAGCACACAACTTGGGCCTGCGGTTGCTGGAAGAGATTCGGATGATCACGAACCTCGTTCGCGATGGGCAACCGCGAGTGCGACTCGTTTTGGCCGGCGGTCCAAAACTGGAAGAGCGTTTCACGAGTCCCAAGCTCGAATCGTTCAATCAAAGGATTACTGCGCGCTGCTACCTGCACGGCTTTAGCCGCGACGAGACCTCCGAATACGTTCGCTCTCGCTTAACGGCGGTTGGTGCCGTACCGAGTTCGGTCTTCACAGATGACGGGTTGAACGCGATTCACCAAGCGACCGACGGAATTCCGCGATTGGTCAATCAAGTCTGCGATCACGCCTTGGTGATGGGATTCGCCGGTGGCAAGCAGACGATCAACGGGAGTGGCATCCAGGAGGCATGGGCCGACCTTCAGCAACTCCCAGGGCCTTGGCAGCCGGAGGCAGCCACCAGCGGCGATAGTGCGGTTGTCGAATTCGGGTCGCTAGATGATGACGAGTCGGGGGTCGAGAGCGAAGTATCAGAGATGGTCGGTTCCGATGCGTTTGAAACCCAGCCACTTGAAACCGCTGTCGTTACGACGAGGGCTTTAGATAACTCTGAGTACCAGCAACCGGAGCCGGAGGCGTGTTCTCCTCCACCCGCGGCAGTGGAGACTCACGACCCGTTCGGAGAAGTGTTCGAAGAGGAAGTCATTGTCGTCGATCGGACGACGGTTCAGGAATCAACGATCTTCTCAGGTCGGCCTCGCGTACAGAGCGTGGAAGGGCAGGCACTCGCCGCGGCCTTGCAGAACGCTGAGGCGGCGTGTGGCGACAGTCCTCAGGCTCCCGAGATCTCCATCGAGCCAGATGTTGATGAAGAACCGGTCGCGGAGTCGCAACCCGATCCGATCGTCAACGCCGACGATCCGCCAGCCGCGACGTCCGCGATGTTCGAGTACACCGTGTTTGAACAGAGCAACTCGGCAGAGTTGGCGCTTCAGACCTTGTGCGAAGTTAACATCGCGATGGGCGAACTCGACGAGCAGACAAAGCCGGAGGCAGAGACGCCGACCGTCAAGATATCCGATCATCAAGACTCACTGGTTGACGATAGAAGCCTCATTGTGGTCGAATCCGACACGGATCACATCGTAGTGAAAGCACCTGTCGCTGGCACCGAGTCTCCGCACCAAGTGGAATACCAGGAGCTGTTCACACAGCTTCGTCACGGCTAGGCGATCGTGCTGAATCATTCGTGGGGCAACGCCATGCCCGGGTCGTCAAGGCGAAGGACAGAGTGATGGCGAATATGCTCGTTACAGGCGGCGCGGGCTTTATTGGCTCACACATCGCCAGTGCTTTAGTCGAGCGAGGTGATCGCGTTCGCGTGCTCGACAACCTTTGCACAGGCTTTCGCCAGAACCTCGCACACATCGAGGCGGACATCGAGTTTATGGATGGCGATGCCAGTGATCTCGCAGCCGTTGCGTTGGCTGTTGACAACGTCGAGGTTGTGTTTCACCAAGCCGCGCTGGCCTCCGTGCCGCTGAGCGTAGAGCGGCCTCTAGATTCTAACCGCGCTTGTGTCACCGCAACTGTCAACATCTTGGATCAGGCTCAGCGGGCAGGCGTCCGGCGAGTAGTTTATGCTGCTTCAAGCGCGGCTTATGGCAACCGCCCCACTTCGTCCAAGCGAGAGTCGGACTTGCCGATGCCGCTCTCTCCGTATGCTGCCGCGAAGTTGGCGGGGGAGCACTATTGTCACGCGTTCTATCACACGCATGGTTTGGAAACGGTGTGCCTCCGCTACTTCAATGTCTTTGGCCCGCGGCAAGATCCGCAGAGTCCCTATTCCGCTGTCATTCCGATTTTCATTAGTCAGATATTGGCTGGCGAGTCGCCGACGATCTACGGAGATGGTTTTCAGTCTCGCGACTTTACCTATGTCGAGAACGTCGTTCACGGAAACTTACTCGCTGCCGAGGCGGCCGAGGCCCCCGGCAAAACGTTCAATATGGCGGACGGGCGTACGACGACGCTGTTGCAATTGCTGGCGGCTTTGCGGGAATTGCTGGACCAAGAGATTACTCCGATTCACGAGCCGGCTCGCGTTGGCGATGTGCGAGACAGTCTCGCGGATATTACTGCCGCGCGAACGACGCTTGGTTACGAACCGCAAGTTGATTTCGAAGACGGGCTTGCGCGTTCGATCGATTACTATCGACGCATTGCTGGTGCCTAGCCCGCCATTGCCACCGGGCTGCGCTTTCATGGACGGTATTGAGGCTCACTCTCATCGTGGCTGACACATCTCGCACCCTCGTCGTCGTCGCCACGTACAACGAGATCGAGAACCTTCCGCGGTTGGTAGACGGTGTTTTCGAGTACTGTCCCGATGTGAACGTACTCGTCATTGATGACAACTCGCCCGACGGGACAGGCGAGTGGTGTGACCAGCGGTGCGAAGGGGACGCTCGCGTTGCTTGCTTACACCGGGCCGGAAAGCTTGGCCTCGGCAGCGCGACGGTCGCCGGGTTCCGGTATGCTCTCGAACACGAGTACGAATTCGTCCTGACCATGGACGCGGACTTCAGTCATCACCCGCGTTATTTGCCCGATCTGCGTGGGCCGATTGAGGTGGCGGATTCCCAAGTCGATGTCATGGTCGGTTCGCGTTACGTTCCCGGCGGTGGCATCGAAGGGTGGCCTCTGCATCGCCTCATCATGAGCCGTGGGATTAACACGTACAGCCGAATGCTGCTTGGCCTGAGCGTGAACGATTGCAGCGGCGCGTTTCGTTGTTATCGGACTTCGATCTTGAAGCAGATTGACCTCGATGAAGTCCGCTCGTGCGGCTATTCCTACGTCGAAGAGATTCTCTGGTTGCTGGACCGCCAAGGTGCGCGTTTTGGTGAAGCTCCGATCATCTTCGTCGATCGCGAGCTTGGCCAAACGAAGATCAACTGGCAAGAAGCCGTTACTGCTGTATTCCTGATCCTGCGTTTCGGGATCCAACGTCTGTTGTGGGGATGATCGCAGATTCCGCTCCAAGAACAAAAAAACCGAAGTTGCGAAGAGAAGCTCCATCGATCTTAGTTGGACAGAGCCACTTTCTGAGGGACTGGCGATGCAAGTCGGTTGGAGACGATCTCAGGACGGACGTCTTGCGTGCGCCGTGTCCTTGCGATTCCTCTTGCTCGCTACAATGCTGACGTCGAAGATACCTGTATCTCCGTAACTACTAATGAGACAGCGCCACTTTGCTGAGGGGCTGGCGATGCAAGTTGGTTGGAGTCCCGCCTTTAGGCGGCTTGGCCGGGATGTGCGACGAAGCCGCCTAAAGGTGGGACTCCAACACAAA
>PBSM01000301.1 GCA_002726245.1 Planctomycetaceae bacterium
AATAAGTGGCGTAAGCTTCCAGCTTGCGAACCCGCATTATCGCAAGCTGGAAGCTTACGCCACGGAAAACCGGACAGTTATTTCCAGAACGATCCTTACTTCATCATTGGGCGTTCCTTGTTCGACAGTCGATATTCCCGCCCCCTCACCCGGTCCGTGGACCTGCCCAACCCGGTGCTCGGCGGAACATTCGTCGAACACATAACACCGGGCTGGGCCAGTGGGCAGGTCACGTCACCTGATAGATCCAGTATCAACGCTCGCCAAAAGAACTCGACCAGCGTCGGGGCTGTCGGATTCAGTTGGAGCCGACTCGATCGCCTTTTTTCGTTTCCACTCTTCTTGCTTCGCGAGCACCCAAGCCTTGCGCGACTCGCGCTTTGCCAGGTTGTACTCTCGAAGAGCCATCGCCTTCGCCAGCTTGAGCGGCGCCCGTCGTGCACGGTAGGCCGCCGCCTGCATCGCCAACATCTGATGATGTTGAGCTACTCGAGCCAATGCCATTTGGTTAGCTATCGCAGCCTGGGCGTGGGCAAGCCGAGGATCGAAACCCCCGCCGACGCCGCCATTGCGAGCCAGCTCCCCAAAGCCACTTCGTCCCCCACCCGCCAGCTTCGCGAGGTCATCTTCAGGTCCGCAGGCAAGCGCCGAGCTACTAGCAGCGACAACCAAAAGTGCGATGATCATCGATCGCATCGCTTTCTCCTTCCGTAATCAAGTGCGTTTTTGAATGGTCCGATTCTGTCTAAGAGTACGAACGCTGGTGCATAACGGGCGTCGTAGAGTACGTCCCGCTCGGCAAGCGGCACCCACCTGGTTACGTCTACCACCGCGCTACGTTGAGCAAACCCCTCAAGTCACGCCAGTTACGCACCTATGGCTTCGGTCTATAATCGATCCATATGCGTCAACCACTCCTCGTTATCAACATCGCTGGCCTTGGCCATTCCGCGATCGGGCCCAACACACCACGCGTTGCCGAGCTGGCCGATCGAGGTGGCGGCGCAATCGCACTGCAGCCGCCGGTTCCCGCGCTAACAAGCACTTCGCAGGCGACGATCCTGACCGGAACGCTGCCAACCGCGCATGGGATCGTGGCCAACGGATGGTACTTTCGGGAGTTGGCTCAGGTTCTGAACTGGCAGCGATCCGCGAGGCTCGTGAACGGAGAACCGATCTGGGAAACAGCAAAGGCTGCCGATCCGAGCATCGAGTGTGCCAATCTGTTCTGGCGTTACGCAACACATGCGACCTGCGACGTCAACGTCATCGAACGCCCAACGTATTGGGCGGACGGACGGAAATCGGAAGACATCTACACAGAACCTGGGAGCCTTCGAGACGAACTAGTCGAGCGGCTGGGCGCGTTCCCGTTGTTCCGATTCTGGGGCCCGGTAGCCAATATTACATCCACGCGTTGGATCGTCGATGCCACATTACATCTGATGGAACAGCAGCGGTTCGGCTTGCTTTTGACATACCTTCCACATTTGGATTACGACCACCAACGCTACGGTCCGCAGTCGCCGCAAGGCGAAGCCGCGTTGCGCGACATGGACGCCGAAGCAGGCCGACTGATCGATCGTGCGACCGAGAACGGCATGCACATCGCCGTCGTCTCGGACTATGCTTTCGAACCGGTTTCAAGGCCTGCCTTCCTCAATCGCGTGCTGCGCGAAGCAGGCTTCATCGAGGTTCAAAAAGCTGAGAACGGCGAACTCTTGGAACCAAGTGCATCGACGGCGTTCGCCATTTGCGACCAGCAGATCGCTCACGTCTATGTCAACGATGCGTCTGCTGTGCCGAAGGTCAAAGCACTACTAAGCAACGCCGATGGAGTCGAACAAATCTTCGACAGAGACGCGATGAAGAATCTCGGAATCGATCATCCTCGCTCTGGCGAACTGCTCGTCGTCGCCGAGCCCGACTGTTGGTTTGCCTACCCGTATTGGCTGGACAATTCGCAAGCTCCCGACTTCGCGAGTTGCGTCGCAATCCATGCGAAGCCCGGTTGGGACCCAGCCGAATTGTTCTTGGCGCCCGGTCTGCGCGGCAAGCTACACTTGGCGAAGCGCCTTCTGCAGAAACAACTCGGTTTACGAGCGCCATTCGACGTTATCAGCACCGACGCTTCGATGGTCCGCGGATCACACGGGCGAATCCCGACCGGCAACGAGAACCGTCCCGTCTTGATCACAAGCTGGCAGATCGACGTCGCCGACTTGTTACCGATGCAAGACGTGAAGTCGCTGTTGCTAGCGTAGCTCCCACGAGCCGAACAGGATCTGCTACGTCGCGGCGATCAGGTCAGGTGAATCCGTTGCCCGTCGTAGGCAAGCTGCATATTGGGTGGGAGGGATTCGTTGGTGGCTGCGTAATCGAGTTCGTGGCTGACGTGAGTAAAAAGAACTCGTTTCGGCTTCAGCTTCTCGGCGATCGCGACGGCTTCGTCGAGGCCAAAATGAGTGACGTGCGGGCGCGGTCGGAGCGCGTCCAGAATGAACGTATCGAGGCCTTCAAGTTTCGCGAGGCTTCCGTCGGGGATATTGTTCGTGTCGGTGCAATAAGCGACATTGCCAATCCGGAAGCCAAGCACCTCGAAGCGCGGACCGTGATGCAAACGGAGCGGTTGGACGCGAGCGCCGAGGACGGTAAACGGGGCGGTCGAAATGCGCTCGAAGATCAGTTGCGGAACAGCACCAACGTGCGTTTGCTCATGCGTGGCAAAAGCATAGTCGAACGAATGCCGCAGCCGGCGCTCGACGCTCTCTTCACAATAGAGAGGCAGCGCGGCACCCAGATAGAACTGAAAGAGCCGCAAGTCGTCGAGACCAAATATGTGGTCCGCGTGGCCGTGCGTGAAGGCAACCGCGTGAACGATGCCAAGCCCTTCGCGAAGCAACTGCTGACGCAAGTCGGGTGATGTATCGATCAACAAGTTGCCTTCGGGAAGCCCAAGTACGACGGAGCAGCGTGTACGCTTGTTGTGCGAATCCGTGCTCTGACAGACATCGCAGCCACAGCCAATCGCAGGCACACCTACCGACGTGCCCGTGCCGAGCAGGATCATCTCTCCACGAATGTCGATGGTGCGAGGGACTTTGGGCAAGGCGTGCTCCCGATCATGCGGCTCTGTTGGCGTCCCGCCTTTAGACGGCTACCGAATGGAGAGCGACCGCCTAAAGGCGGGACTCCAACAATCCTACGAGATCGTAGCCCCAAACCGTCTGTTTGATAAGGAATACGAGTCGGCTTTCCGCAGTTGACCGGACTGGGTGATCGTTATAAGCTACGGCAGTAGGGGATGTTGCGCGTTTTTTGATGCCCATTCGAGTCTTCGTTCCTGTTGCCACAGGCAAGGATTTGCTCGGCCTCGCCTCCGCGACGGACTAACGAAGTGATCGCCGCGCCGATCCGTTGATTCAGACCAATCACCGCTTCTTTTTTTACCTGTTGCAAATCATGGAAATCCTGGAACGGATTTGGGAATACTTGGGACTGTTCTTTGGCGGCCTGCTGCGCGGCTTTGAACGCAGCTTGACGTCCATGTTCGGCTCGTCCAACGCGCGCTATATCAAGCGACTGCAAACCAGAGTTGAAACGATCAGTAGCCTCGAAGCAAAGTATGAGGCATTGTCAGATGCGGAATTGCGAGAGCAGACTGAGAAGTTCCGCCAACGTCTCGATTCCGGCGAGACGCTCGACGATATCTTGATCGAAGCATTCGCTCTTTGCCGCGAGGGCGGCAAGCGTTTTCTAGGAATGCGGCACTACGATGTGCAAATGATCGGCGGCATGGTGCTGCACAGCGGCGCGATCGCGGAGATGATCACCGGCGAAGGAAAAACACTCGTCGCGACACTTCCGGCGTATCTAAACGCGTTGGCCGGTAAAGGTGTGCATGTTGTCACTGTGAACGACTACCTCGCGCGGCGTGATATGGAATGGATGGCTCCACTCTATATGAGCTTAGGGTTGACGGTTGGTGCAATCCAAAGCGACATGGAAGTCCTTGAACGTCAGAAGGCGTACTCCTGCGACATAACTTACGGAACGAACAACGAGTTCGGCTTCGATTATCTCCGTGACAACATGCGGCCGGCGGCGCGCGGCGACGAACGCTATCCAAAGCGCTATCAACAGTCGCAAGGACGGCTGACGTTCGCCATCGTCGATGAAGTCGATAACATCCTCGTCGATGAAGCTCGTACACCGCTAATCATCTCCGGTCCGGCTCACCAAGATATTCGCAAGTACGCCGAAGCCGACCGGATCGCCCGGCAGTTGAAGAAGGACGTAGACTTTGTCGTCAGCGAGAAGGATCACTCGGCGAACCTGACCGACGACGGTGTGCGTACGGCGGAGAAGCTGGCGGGGGTCGAAAGCTTTTACACAGCCGGCAACATGGAATGGCCACACTTAATCGACAACTCCTTGAAGGCTCACTATCTGTATAAGAAGGATGTGAACTACGTCATCAAGGAAGGTCGAATCGTCATTGTGGACGAGTTCACCGGCCGGTTGATGGAAGGCCGCCAATGGAGCGACGGGTTGCATCAGTCGGTCGAGGCGAAGGAAGGCGTCAAGATCAAGGAAGAGACGCAGACGCTGGCGACCATCACGCTGCAGAACTTCTTCAAGCTGTATGACAAGATTTGCGGTATGACCGGTACCGCGATGACCGAGGCGAACGAGTTCTGGAAGATCTACAAGCTGGATGTGATCGCCATCCCTCCGAATCGCCCGCTGCAACGTCTCGAACATCCCGATGTCATCTATCGCACTGAGCGCGAGAAGTTCATTGCGGTTGCCGACGACATCGAGCGACATAGTCGCTGGGATATCGCCGTTTACAAAAACGGAGACGAGTTCTGGGGAACGATTGCCTCCGAGGACGACGACAACGTCGTGATGCAGCCCCGCGAAGGCAGGGGCAAAGAGACGATTGCGAAATCGCAACTCAGCCATATCGAGCGTAAAGGACGTCCGGTCTTGGTCGGCACGGTCTCGATCGAGAAAAGTGAGCGGCTCTCGTCATTGCTCGATCAGCGCGGTGTGAAGCACGATGTCTTGAACGCGAAACAGCACAAACGCGAAGCTGACATCGTGGCTCAGGCTGGCCGCATTAGCTCCGTCACCATCGCAACCAACATGGCCGGGCGAGGCACGGACATTGTTCTGGGCGGTAATCCCGAGACAATGGCTTGGGCGCGGCTGCAGGATACGTACGCAACTCGCTTGGATGTTCCGCCCGAGGAGTGGGAATCGCTCATCGAAGAGATCGACAAAGCCGAAGGAATGAGCGCCGAGGGTGAAGTGGTCAAACCACTCGGCGGCCTCCACGTGATCGGCACGGAGCGGCACGACGCTCGGCGGATCGACTTGCAGTTGCGAGGGCGTTGCGGCCGGCAAGGTGATCCGGGAAGCAGCCGCTTCTATCTGTCGCTTGAAGACGACTTGATGCGAATCTTCGCCGGCCCTTGGGTGAAAAGCATTCTTGAGCGACTCGGAATGCAGGAAGGCGAGCGGATCGAAAGTAAGCTCGTCACGCGTCGGATCGAGGCCGCTCAGAAGAAGGTCGAAGAACGCAACTTCGAGATTCGTAAGAATCTGCTCGAGTATGACGAAGTGATGGACGAGCAGCGAAAACGTATTTACAGCTATCGGCAGCAGATTCTTGACGGAGTCAATTGCCGAAACTTGACGTCCGATATGATTCGTGAGCAAGTGGAGCATCAGGTCAGTATCTTCCTTAATCGCGATTATGCCGTCGATTCTTTCGCGGCCTTTGCCGGCAGCAAATTCGGTATGGAATTCGAGTCGCGTGACTTCCGCGGCTTGGATTTCGATGGCGGCGAACAATACGCCAAGGACGAAGCCGAACGTCTGGCCGAGATGCACGTTCTGGATGCCATCGAAGAGAATCTCGACGGCGACGAGGATGAGGGCGAATGGAACTGGGAGGCGCTCGCCAAGATCGCCAATGCACGTTGGGGCTTGAACCTCCGCGACCGGGATTTGAAGCGAGTTGGCCGCGATCAAGTTGACGCGTTGATCATCGAGAAGGCGCGAGAATCTGTTGGACGCGTCGATTTGTCCGATGGTGCGATGTTGCTTGCCGAAGACTTTGGGCTCCAGCAAACCGTTGGCTGGGTGAAGCACAAGTTCGGCATCGATTTGGATCTCGAGGAGATTCGGTCGCTCGAACTGGCTGAACTGAAGGACTTGATCTGTGAGAAGGCGGGGACGTCGTATGACCAGAAGGAATTCGAGTATCCAGTCCTCGCGGGGCTGTATCGATTCTCGACCGGATCCGGCAGCCAAACGCGCATCGACCGCGACGGCTTGGTAGCGTGGGCGCAAAGCCGCTTCCAATCCAAGCTCAACATCGATGACCTGCGCAACAAGCAGCGCGAAGAGATTCGTGAGTTGCTACTGCAACAAAGCCAGGCCAACCAGGAGCGCGCCGACGAATTCAAGAAGGAGGCGGGGAAACGCGTCGAAAAGTTATTCGGGATGTCGAAGGAGGGCCAAGTTGTGGCCTCGGAAGGAAGCAACGGCTCGATTCAATCCCTGTCGCACTGGTTGCAGGACGAGTTCTCGCACGAGTTGCCACCCGACGAACTCGGAAAGCTCACTCGCGACGAACTAGAAGTGAGGGTCTTCGGCGTTGTCGAAGATCGCTATCGCCCCGAGATTCGCCGCATGGAGCGCCAGCTCTTGCTGGAGATCGTCGATTCGGCATGGAAAGACCATTTGTTGGTGATGGATCACCTGCGAAGCTCTGTCGGTCTTGCTGGATACGCTCAGATGGATCCGAAGGTCGAATACAAACGCGAAGGAATGCGTTTGTTCGAGCAGATGTGGACGTCGATTGGTGAGCGTGTGACCGACTTGATCTTCAGGATGGAACAGTTGGACGAAGGATTTGTTAGCTCGACGTGGGTCGAGACTTCGGCTCGGCATGACGAAGCCCGCAGCGCCAGCCAGATCGCGTCGGAACAACAGCAGGCGATCGACGACAGCCGAGATGTGAAGATCGAAACGATTCGTAATCGTGGAGAGCGTGTTGGCCGCAACGATCCGTGTCCGTGCGGCAGCGGCAAGAAGTACAAGCAATGCTGTATGAGGAAGAGCACACCAGCGGCTTGAGTAGGTCCCGCGAGCCGAGCGGGATCTGAATCGCGGACAGCACTCGCTCGGCTCGCGGGATCGACTACACCGTGGGAAAGGATGCCCATGCCGTATCTGTTGAATTTCATCTACGTCGCACTACTCTGCGCGATGTCCCCTTGTTTTGTTTGGGCAGCGATTCGTAGGGGCAAGTATCGTACTGGCTATGCGCAGAAGTTGTTCGGTCGCGTGCCGCTACGTAAGAATGATCGGCCTTGCATCTGGTTTCATGCCGTAAGCGCTGGCGAGGTGAACCTGCTTGCTCCACTGATTCGTCGCTGCGAAGAAGAGTTTCCCGCCTACGAGTGCGTGTTATCGACAACGACGAATACCGGCTTCGAGATCGCGAGTAAGAAGTACCCTCGGCTAACCGTCTTCTACTGCCCCCTCGATTTCAGTTGGGCTGTGCGGAACGCGTTCGCGCGTTTGCGTCCGAGCTTGTTGGTGCTGGCCGAGCTAGAGTTGTGGCCAAATCTGATTCGTGAAGCAGGCGAGCGCGGTGTTCGCGTTGCTGTTGTGAATGGCCGATTGAGCGAACATAGTGCAGGAGGCTATTCGCGAATCGGATGGTTCGTCGGACCGCTTTTACGACGTATCGATCTGCTCGCGGTCCAAACGGAAGAATACGCCCACCGCTTCCTCGCGTTGGGAGCTAAGTCCGATTCTGTTTGCGTTACCGGTTCGATGAAATTTGATGGAGCACAAACCGATCGCTCGAATTCGCGCATCCGCGAACTGGCTGAGTTGTGGGGGATTGGTGCCTCGGACGTCGTGTTTCTCGCCGGCAGCACACAGAGTCCCGAAGAAGAGCACGCGATTAACGCATTTCGACAGTTGAAGGACAACTTCTCCGCCTTGCGACTGATTCTCGTTCCGCGACATCCGGAGCGTTTCGACGAAGTCGCCCAGTTGCTCGACCGGAGCGGTTTGCCGTGGCAACGCCGTAGCGAGTTGGAGCCTGCAAGGAAGAGCGACGCTCGGATTCTACTTGTTGACACGATGGGTGAGTTGTCCGCGTGGTGGGGCACAGCTCACATTGGCTACGTCGGCGGAAGTATGGGGACTCGCGGCGGGCAAAGCATGATCGAGCCGGCCGCTTACGGAGTCGCGGTATCCTTCGGACCGAAGACTCACAACTTTCGCGACGTCGTTCGCTTGATGTTCGCCCGAGAAGCGGCCGTTGTCGTACGCGATGGCGACGAGCTTTCGGCCTTCGTCCACGCGTGCTTGCAAGATGCTGCAACAATGACATTGCTCGGCGCACGCTCTCAGAAACTCGTGAGCGAACAGTTAGGTGCGACCGACAAGACGATCGCCGTGCTTGGCAAGCTACTGCCGGCCGGCGTCGATGATCGGCGGGCTGCTTAGAAGACGCCCTAGATCCCCATCTGGCCAAGAGTGTCGATGGTGCGGCTGACGATTCCGAACAATGTCGGATGAGAAGCTTCGAACCCCTTCGTCGCGTCGTGCAATCGGTCTGATAGCGTCTGGTGCTCGATCTCTTCGGGTTGCTTGTGAAGAGCCTCTTGGATCTCATTCACAGCCTCTTCGAGAACGGCTCGCGTCTCCTCATCAACTTCTGACAACCCGGCTAATTCCGCTTCTAGCTCGGTCACCGTCGCACGTAGCTTGTTGATTCGATCCGGCATGTCGTTCTCAATAGAAAATCAATCGTTGGTCGAAACCCGTTCCGACGCAACGCTATCCGCGGGAGGAGGGTATTTTCCGGCAAGCATGTCTGCCACGAGAGGTTTCACTTGGTTGGCGGGAATGGCGTAGCTGGCGACTCGGCTGACCCGCGCGATGTTGATGCCAACAACGCGTCCGTCAAGATCCACCAACGGACCGCCGCAGTCTTCTGGGCGAAGCACTGTGTCGTGCTGCAGCACATAAGGGAAACCAACACGTCTTGCGCTGAGCGGACCACCGAGGCTATCCATTAACTCAGCCTGATCGGGATTACCTAGCCGCGAGGCTTCGCCCAGCATTGCCGAAATGGAAAGCGACCGGTTAGCGCGTTCGATGATCAGCGTGGCTCGATCCCCCGGCAGCATTTGCCGAATGGTAGAGCTTACGGACTTCGGGCTGTCCATCGCGTTCTCGCCGATGCTCACGATCATATCGCCGCGTAAGATGCCTGCCTTGGCCGCGGCACTGCCCACCAGCACGCGTGTGACTCGCACTCGCCGGCCGGATTGTTCGAGCCCAACTCCGAGAACGGTCCGTGGCTTAGGAAGCCTTCTCGCGTTGGCGCTAACGATACCGATGGCCGTTGGGTATTCCGAAGTACTAGACGTTGCTAACCAACTGCCGATTGTTGGCGATGGCGAAGACGACCATTTTGTGGCCAGCAGCCCTTCGCCCTCGACCTTGAGTAGCGCAAGATCGTAGTCGCTTTTGAGTGCGACCAGCTTCGCGGCCAGTCGTCGGCCGTTCGTGAATTGACATTCGACCGGACCTTTCAGTTCGCTGGCTTTGGTGACGATATGCCCGTCCTCATGAACAACCGCACCCAAAGCAACTTGCAAGCCATCCAGCAACACGCGAACGGTGCTGTGGTTCGCACTTTCAACAACGCTCCGAAAAGCGGACTTCACGGTTCGATGACTGCGCTCGTGCTCACCCGGAAGCAGACGGATTCTGGATAGCCAGTGATTGTCGGAGTCTGGCTCAGCAGCAAAGCCAGAGCTGCACGCCAAGCACACCGACAGAAGCAGAGCGAAGACGACTCGTTGCAAAAACATCAGGGCTGTCTCTCTTCGAGGGGAGGCTGGCAGTTGCCTCATACATACTCCGTAACCTTAATCAGGCCGCTTGGCGACTGTAACTTCTAACTGAACCTCGTCGTCGCCCCGGCGAACAAGAACTTTGATGCGATTCCCTGGCCGCTCATCGCGAACCAGCGACTGAAGCGCCTCAAAGTCCTTTACGCGCCTGCTGCCGAACCGCAGGATCAGGTCGCCGGGCTTGATACCCGCCTGAGCCGCTGGCGTGCCAGGAAAGACTCTCCACACCGTCGCGTCTTTTCCCTCCGGCTTGCCTTGAACACCGATGTAGGGCCGCTGTCCCGGTTCGTGCCCCCATGTGTCGGCTCGAGCCAGGCGGTCCCAAGACTCACGGTAGACGTTGACGGGAACATGCAGGTTGACGGTCAGCGGATTCCCGATGCGGCTATTCACTCCGATGACTTTGCCGTTCATGTTGAATAGCGGACCGCCCGAGTCGCCACCGATCAGAGTACAGTCGGTGTTGATCGTCGAATCCTCGTGAAAGGCAAGTACACGTCCGAGCCGCAGAACTGGAGGACGCTGCTCTTCAAAACCACCTGGATGGCCAGTGACAAGGCACCACTGCCCGGGTTGCACCTTCTCGGAATCACCCATGACGGCGTGAGGCCACTCGTCGTTACGAGGCGTCGCGGTGATCTTGATCAGACCGGCGTCGAGTGTTCTATGGATACCTAGCGTTTCGCCGGACACTTTCGTTCCGTCGTGCAGCACCAACGTCGCAACACGTCCGGGTCGCCCGGAAACATGAGCTACGGTCAGCACGTACCCGTCGGCACTGATGATAACTCCACTTCCCTGAGCCGAACCGACCTGTACCGCAACCGTGGCGGGAATGACTTGCTCGGCGAGTTTCTGAACGTGCGTCTGCATCCCTCGCAAATCGTCAAGATTCCGAGGTATTCGATTGATGACCGGCTTGCGAACGACCGTCGGAGCTTCTTCGGCGATCAGGCCCACCGGAGCGGTGACGAAACTGAGGCCGATGGCTAACGCCAAGCACATGCGCTTCGCCCAGTCGCGAAGAACGAGAACGTCCGTCAGTCCTTTTGGAAAGCTCGACATGAATCTCTTTCCCCCGACACCTACCGTCTCGCGAATGCGACCGGTTTGCAAGTGCCTCTTGAATGATACCGTATAAGAAAAGGGATTTCCTGTACTTTGCAGCGTGATTCGCGAGAATTGACGGTCACAAGGGTCGTAACGAATGAAGAAGCTGATCTTCGGATGTGGATACCTGGGCAGCCGAGTCGCTGACGCCTGGCTGGCCAAAGGTGAGCAAGTCCTTGCCGTGACACGCTCTTCCGCTCGCGCGAAGGAGTTGGCAGGTCGCGGCATCCAGCCGATTGTCGGGGATATCACGAAAAGCCTTGACTTGAGCGATGCTAACGGTGTCAACACTGTTTTGTTCGCAGTGGGGTTGGACCGCAGCAGCGGAAAGAAGATCCGAGATGTATACGTCGATGGATTACGCAATGCGCTTGACAGATTGCCGGACTCTGTGACGCGGTTCATCTACATCAGCTCCACGGGCGTGTATGCACAAACGGATGGTGAATGGGTTGATGAAGACTCGCCATGTAAACCGCAGCGTGAAGGCGGGCGGGCCTGCCTCGCCGCCGAAGAGTTGTTGCGATCGCACGCGATCAGGGGCCGTTCGATCATTCTGCGGCTAGCCGGCATCTATGGCTCCGGTCGCTTGCCAAAGCTGCAAGATGTGATCGCGGGCAAGCCGATCGACTCGCCAGCGAATGGCTACCTAAACCTGATTCACGCCGATGACGCCGTGAGCGCCGTGCTTTCAGCCGAGCAACTCACCGACCCTCCGGAACGATTGCTTGTTTCGGACGGCCGACCAGTTCTGCGGGGTGAGTTCTACGACGAACTCGCCAGGTTGAGTCAAGCACGCGTGCCGCGTTTCGTGACGTCTCAGGACTCGCCAACCACGCGTCCGCGGGCTTCGACCGACAAGCGAATCAGCAACAAACGCATGAGGGAACGACTTGGGATTACACTCAAATACCCAAGCTACCGCGAAGGGCTGTCGGCGTTAGTGACACCTTCATAAATCACTCGTGGACCGACGACGGTTGAACGATTCCGCTGCGCTCTCTAGAATCCGGGCAGTCGCAACGAGATGGACTTGAGTGTGCGGCACAATAGAAAGTTGAGCCGATGTTAGAGCGGAAGCCTGTCTTCCCGAATGTTATCGAAATCAATCACCAAGCGGGCCAGATTCTGGGCTGTAATGTGTACGTGGTGTTCGATCAGGCCGAATGGGTCTTGATTGACATCGGTTATGAAGATTCCGTTGACGACATCATCGAGCTCATTCGGCAGTTGGATTTCCCGCTGTCACAATGCAAGACGCTGATCGCGACGCATGCCGATGTCGATCACATCCAAGGGCTTGCTAAAGCAAAGCAGATGCTGCGAACAACCGTCAGCGCTCACCTGCTGGCGGCGGAACCCTTGCGTACGGGAGACCGCTTGAAAACGTTTGCTGAGATCGAGCCTCACGGAATCGATATGGCGATGCCCGCCGTCGATGTCGAGACCCTGATTGAGGATGGTGACACGGTCACGATCGGCAACCTGCAATTGGAGGTGTGGCTGACGCCTGGGCACACCGACAGCCGGCTTTCGTTCCGTCTCGGAAATCTCCTTTTCAGCGGAGACAACATCTATCGCGATGGCTGCGTCGGAGCGATCGATGCTCATCACGGCAGCGATTTACCCGCCTTCATCAAGTCTCTGCGGCGCATTCGCGCGAGCGACGTCGAGTGGCTGCTGCCAAGTCATGGCCCGATCTTCCGGAAAGACGATGCGTTACTCGATGCCACGATCGAACGACTCGAACGATACACGCATATGGCCGACTTCGGGACGTGCGCGATCGACTGGCCCTTGATGGACGAGTGGGAGCGCGAGATCGCCGAGGGGAAGCTGCCAACTAGCGGGTAAGGGCGGGAATGTCGAATATCGAACAAGGAATGTCGAAGGCCGAGGTTGGTCTTCCTTTGTCTTACTTCGTCCTTCAGCGTTCCTTGTTCGATATTCGTTATTCAACTCACTGCGACGTGCATGACCCGCTAGCACAGCTCCAGCGTCGAACGCTTTGTAACGGTTTTGCCGAATATTCTTTCAACGCAGCCCGTTTCTCACGCCGATGGGAACTGTAGGCATCACTCGCGACGACCCAGGCGCGCGATTTGGGCGAGTTGAGGCTGTCCGTTGAAGAGAAGGATCTCATCATGCGTCGAGCAGTGTTAACGGCTCTTTTTGCCACGGTCGTGGGAATCGGCTTGTTTTCAGGTACTAGTGAGGCTCAGGAACGGGCCTACGGACAGACCTGGGGGCAAACCTATTCAGCGAATGACTGGGAGCGATTCTATCACTACCCGTATGTGTTCTATCCGCAGAACTACTGGGGTAACGAATACTACCGCAGCAACAACAGTCTGTATCACCGCTATCCGCCCGAGATGCGAGTTCCCGTCTACAACAAGCAGTGGCATAACTATTACCCCGAGGGGCGGCGTTACCACTGGGGGCATCACTTCAACTTGGATGTGTATTGATGCCGTTGGAGTACCGCCTTTAGGCGGCAGCGCCAACGTACGTACCAAGACCGGCTAAAGCCGGCACTCCAACAACCCTCGCTTGCCAAACTGGTAGTAGATCTCTGCGGCCGTTTGCAACTGCTCGATCTCGACCCACTCGTCACACGTGTGCGCTTGCTCGATCGAGCCGGGACCGAACACAACGGCAGGACATCCGATTCCGCCGAACGCCGGTGCGTCAGTGCCATACGGCACACCGACAACTTCGCCGGGTCCACCGTGAGCCATCGCGACTTCTCCTAGCTGCTCTGCCAACGTTCCGTTGTCATCGTCGCTCAACCCGCCCGACGCGATGAATGGCGCTTCGTGTTCAATCGGAACGCTTGTATCAAGTCGCTCGTTCAGGAAGTCAATCACGTGTTGCCTCGCGGCAAGAGGATCTTCCTTTGGCATTACCCGTCGGTCAACTTCAATCGAGCAAGCGTCCGGCACCGTGTTCACACTGATCCCACCTGAGATCACACCAACACTCAACGTTGGTCCGCTGAGCAAGTGGTGGCTGCCAAGTGTCGGCACGACGTCGCGTGCATACTCCTCCAACGCGTTCAACACGCGAGCCATGCGATAGACCGCGTTGTCTCCCAAATGCGGCGTCGAACTATGGCAGGCGCGGCCCGCCGTCTTGATCTTCCAGCGCGAGACACCCTTGTGCGCGACAACGACGTTCAGCAGCGTTGGCTCGGCGACGATGACGGCATCTGGCCGTCGAGGCACAAGCCTACTCGCGCCACTTGCCCACAGCCGCGCCATGTCGGTCGCGCCACTATATCCATGCTCTTCATTCACCGAGCAAGCCATCAGGATCGTCGGCATTCCAGCCGGCCGCTCCTCGGCCAGCCGAGCTACGGCCACCAACATCGACGCCATCCCGCCCTTAATGTCACACGAGCCACGGCCTGTCAGCCTGCCATCGCGGACCTCCGGACTCCACGGCGCGATCGTCATGCCATCCACGGGGACCGTGTCCTGATGCGCTTCAAAGGCAATTACTTGGTCGCTTCCCTCCAACCGTGCCACGATGTTGCTGCGTTTCGGCTCGACCTCTTGCCTCTCGCACGGCAGACCAAGCTGGTTGAAGATCGCTTCCAGTCGATCGGTCATCCGATACTCGTAAAACTCGTCCCCGGAGTCGTTTCGTCCCATTGGGTTGACACTCGGAATACTGACCAGATCGCACAGGGTTTCAACCACATCAAGAGGCATCGGATTCTCCTAAGGAACGGTCCCGAAACTAGTTCCGTAGCGAAACTCGTCAAGAGTTTCGACGATCCGCGATTCCGAAAGTCTTGACGACTTTCGCTACGACGAAATCGGGAATCTATTTCGGAACCGTTCCTTAGCTCAATTGGGATTGATTTAGCACTTTGCAAAAACTCAGCTGGTAAGCCAGATTCCGCCGTTCGCCTAATCAAACCGAAAGGAGTTTACCTGTTTTTAGTTGGCAACACACTCAGAAGTCATTAACGGGATTCCCGTCGTGAATGTATGCCAACATGTTCGTAACCTTATAGTCCATTGTCTCGGTAAGCATTTTGACGGAGCCGTCAGCCAGCGCAAACTGCGCGCCACCTGGATGCTGGCTCCTGAAGACCCAGGCATATGACTTGCCATCCGCTCGGCCTTTCCACGCAGAGTTGATATGCCAATCCTGCGTCCACACGGGCCAACTAGCATGAGTGAGGTTCCTCACATCGCCGACGCTGCGGCCGTGACAGCAGGTGTGCGTACCAACGAGTCCCCAGGCACCGTAGACCCAGGAGGTTCTTAGTTTTTGACCTCCAGCGCCTTCCCCGATCAAGAGGGCATTTGCCGTGCCGTCTTTGATGTCCGCAATTCTCGCGGCACCGCTGTTGCCGAACACACCTTGGTAATACGATCCCAAATAAGTTTTCCAGGGGGCGCTGTAATCGGTCGTGTTCCCCGTTGAGAACAGGTAGCTGGTGCGGTAGGCGTTCTTCAGGGGGTAGGTACGCGTACCGCGACTCCATCGCTGGCCCGTTTCGGCGTGTGACGGACAAAGCAACACGTTGAGTTCCGCACTCGCAACGAGATCTTCATTGAAGGTACTGTTGGCGTTATTTGCGATTTGAGCACGCCAGTCGGACCGGCCCCCGGGAAGGCTGAAGTTGTACTGGTTGTGCAAGGCGGACTGTTCAAGAAACGGCAGCAACATTGTCCAGCCAGTCGTATTCAACGTACCGCCACTCATCGTGTATGAGCGAGAACCAGCAATGATTGTGCCGTTGTACGCGCCGCCATTGCTCGAGGTGTGGGTCCATCGTCCCGAGTTGAGCAGCGCTGGTGGGAACACTTTGTAAGTGTCATGGTAGTTGTGGCAGGCGAGTCCCTGCTGCTTCAGGTTATTGCCACAGCTCATTCGCCTCGCGGCCTCACGAGCCGCCTGCACAGCCGGCAGTAACAACGCCACCAGGATGCCGATGATCGCGATCACCACCAACAACTCAACAAGAGTGAATCCAGGTTTTCTTTGTCTCACCATCAGTCAATCTCCTTTGAACAACGTGAATAGAATTAAGAGAAAACATAGAAGGTTAAGTGGGCGATGTCAAACGAATTCGGCTGATTTCTCTGGTTCGATCGGCTTTCGAGTAGGCTGTTGGCCAACGTTGATAGGCTTTGTCTCAAAACCAAAACAACTGGCGCGAAGTGGCACCATTAGTCCCTCTACCGCCTGTGGGCGGGTGAGACGGTTTCCCGAGACCGTCACTGTGGCGTTTTCAGGTGGTTGCAATTGGGGATGGTTCCCTTAGACTCTCGGGACCAACCCCCCAATCGCCCAGAAGCTGGGAATACTCCTTACCCCAAGCGGATCAGCCAGATTGGATGCGTTTCATTTTCTAACGACATTACATAACGGAGGTGACTGATGAAACAGCTCACGTACTTTTTTGTGTTGCTCGCCGTAAGCTGCTTTGCGGCAGGGTGTCAATCGGACACTGGGCCGGCAACAGGGACGGCTGAGGACGAGCAGGCGATCGAGGATGACACGGCCATGCAGGAAGGGGACCTGACGGGTACCCTGGGAGCAGCGGAAGATCCTGGCGGGGATCCTGGCGGGGATCCTGGCGGGGATCCTGGCGGGGAACCCGAAGGGGAACCAGCTCCATAGAATACTGGATTGTTGTCCGCGACGCCGCCTTCCGCTTTCTTCGCTTAGCTCGCATGAGTTATCCTCCAAACGGTCTTGGGTCTGCCGGCGAATGAAATCTGTGAGCGCGTTCTCTGAAGTAAACCACGATGATCCTATTCGTACGCAGGAAAGCCGGATTCGCTTGCCGTTCACTACAAGACCTGCGGTCCGCCACCTCCACAAAGTCGTTGGGAGACTCTCCTAGGAAGTAGCCGACTTGCCTGAGCAAGAGAGAATAGCTGCTCGTTGACGGGATCGATTGAATACATGTGCTCTCCCAACGTCGTAATTGCCTGTGTGACGTTGGAAGTCTACGAGTCGAATTGCATTCAGTCGGGAACTAGCGAACGAGACGGCAGACTAGCGGCGCGCTACGGCTGACTATGGCAAGCCAGGAGTTTTGCTCGCCGGATGGTGGACAGTTCTTCAAAGGGCCGTGATTTTCTATTAACGCGATAACCTGTGGATTGTTCATGCCGTGGGGTCAAAAAACTCAGCCGAGCTGGAAGTGCTGCCGCTTTCTAGAGTTTCTCCTGTTTATGAGGTCCACTTCC
>PBSM01000302.1 GCA_002726245.1 Planctomycetaceae bacterium
GCCAACATTGCCGCCTTGCCTTTCGTTCGCAGGCTCACGAAACGCAAGGCGGCAATGTCAAACAGTTGAAAGTACAGAAAGAAAGTTACACCACCCACGGCCGAGTTGCGCGACGCGGTGTACTTCAAGCAGCGGACTGCGACTTCGGTCATGTTCACGGTACCCGATCGAGATGCTGACGGAGATGTGGAAACGATCCGCTATTCCTGGTCCGGTACCGCCGCAGCATCGCTAATGCGCGAGTATAACGGCGGCACGGCAGTCGGTGTCGTGGATGACATCCACGCCTTCTCGTTAGCGTACACCGTGCAAACCAACGCGATCGCAACAAGATCCTGTTGGTTGTGCCGAACGAAGGCAGCTTAGATTCGAACGACACTGCCAAGAAAGCTGCAATGGAAGGCTGGGGCTATGCGGTGACTCCTGTCACCGGGCTGAGACCCAATCAGGAGTGGGATGCGCTGGTCGCTCAGGTCGATGCCGTCTACATCTCGGAGAACCTCTTCTCAGGTGACTTGAACACGAAGATCAAGGATGCCGCCGTAGGCATCCTCAACGAGCAATTGGCCTTAAACGCGGATTTCGAGCTGGCCAGCACAAGCGGTAGTACCTATACGAACACACAAATCAACATCACCGACAACACGCATTACGTGACGTCCGCGTTCACCACAGGCAATCTGCTGATTGCGTCAACAGCACAACCACTTTTGAGAATCAGCGGCACGCTCGCGCCCGATCTGCAACCACTTGCCAAGCAAATCGGTGGCGGGTTCGTCCAACCAGTGGCCTATCCTTTGATAGTTGGCAGTGCAAAAGAGGGGGGCAGCTATGGCTGAAACCGACTGGAAAGTACTAATCGCCGAGGATAACTCTGTATTCGCAAATGTGATGCGGTTGACTCTCGCGAAGGTGGGGCTGCAGGTGACGGTTGCTGGCGATGGGGCTCAGGCACTCTCTGCGCTGGCCAATGATCATTTCGACTTGCTGATCACGGACGAGCAGATGCCCCACCTGTCAGGGCACGAGCTTTGTGCACGAATTCGTGCCGATCAGAGGCTGTGCGACCTACCAATCTTCTTTTGCACGGCCAAGGGCTGGGAGATGAATGTCGCGGAACTTAAGCGGGAGTTTGGGGTGCAAGAAGTATTCATCAAACCCTTCAGCCCTCGGCGACTGGCGAGCGCGATTACAAGTTTTCTGGAACAGCACCAGGCCGCGCTTCCCGTCTGAGGGGAGAAGCCAGTAGGCCGCGTGCAACGCGGCGACTTGCTGACATCCGCGTTGCACGCGGCCGACCGGGCTAGCGGTGACAAGTCCCGCGGATTTTCGGCGGTAGATTCTCTTGACTTTCGCTCTTGCATCCCAATTCAGCAGCCTATGCTTTGGTAGTCCGTTGCGCGCATTGGGGGAGTGCCAAATGGTCGAGACCAGCATACGAGAGAGCGTCATTATCGATCGCTGCGTTGCCTGCGACCAGTCGATTCCTGCGCTCATCGTCGGGGAAGCGACGTCGCGACGCTCGTGGGCGTGCAGTCGCTGTGGCGCGACTTATTTGGCGACGCTGGCTGGTGAACGCCGCAATTGCGGGATCGTCTGCGTCTGGTCCATTACTTTCCCCAGCACGTTCAATCGCTTCCAGAGATTCCGATCGCTGAGCCCGGAATTGAGTTGCGACGTCACCGGCGTCGCCCTTTGACGATGAAGATTCCAGTTGTACCGCTTGATCATGATCTCGTGCCAATCGGCGAAAACTTCGAGGTGCTGTCGAGCAACCTTTCCGAAAGTGGAGTCGGGCTCCTACATCCCGAGCCGATGCGAGGCAAATTCGCGGCTTTGGTGGTGCTGCCGGACTTGGAGTATATCCAGCTCATCCTCCGAATCGTGCGTTGTCAGGAGCTTGGCGCGATGTATGAGATGGGCGCCAAGTTCTTGAAGCGCCTCGACCCGTAGGCCAGGCGTTCGATCAACCGGTTGGAAACTGTCGGCAATACTCGTAGAGCGCCATCGTCGTGGCTGCTGCCGCGTTGTAGCTGTAGGGCATTCCATACACAGCGATCTCGACGACATCATCGAGGAGCGTGAGGGCGTCGTCTTCCAGCCCGAGCCGTTCGTTGCCAATCACCAGAGCCGTCTTGCGCGAGAAGGCGTATTCGTGCAAGTTGTGTGAGTTCGTCGTCTGTTCGAGGCCGACTAGTCGGTAGCCTTCTTGGCGGAGCTTCTTCAGCACGGGTGGCAGCGTTCGATGGCGTTCCAGCCGGAAGGCATCGGGGACAACACGCGTGATCTTCGGATCAACTTTCGTCTGACCGCAGGCGATCAGGCGCGTGATACCGCAGCAACTCGCGACTCGCACAATCCGCGAGAGATTGACGCTGCTACGAAGCGGAGCACAAACCAGTGCCAGCTCGCGAGGACGCTCGAGAGGCGTCGGAGGTTTGTGCCGCTGATGTTCGAAGTCTGACAACTACCTATACTAGCTCCCGCTACCTACTCGGTCCCCACCGGGCCATACCGCAGCTCGTGGTCATCGAACAACATGCGGAAGGGACCGCTCGGAGCCACGTCGAAGACCTTACGAGCAAACTCCTCGAACTTCGGGCGTACAATCCGGTAATAGTTGTGCTTGCCGTCGCGGCGCATGTCAATCAGCCCAGCGACTCGGAGCAACGCCAGATGGTGACTGACCGATGGCTGCCGCTGCTCCAACAGGGTACACAGTTCCAAGACATTCAATTCGTCGGCTTGATGCAGAAAGTGCAAGATCCGCATTCGCGTTTCGTCCGCCAACAGCTTGAATAGCTGGACGAGTTCCTTGACCGACTCGTCGGTTAATGGTTGAAGATTCAAACGCGTATCCCCTTCCCTGATTTCCGGCTCCGCTGTTGCGTGCATTGATGTTGGTCCATTAGGTGAAAGTGGTTGCGGTTCGGTGATTTGTTGCTCACGATCGAAGGCCGAGTCTTAATCAACCCCAACAAACGGATTCCGGAACGCGATCTCAGGAACGTGATGGAGAAAAGCCGAAGGAAGCACACGAACCCAGCCGCCGAACGCAGCCTTGTGAAATGGACTCGGTGAAGAACCTCTCGCCCTTCTGTCGGCCAATTGTAGTCACTTGCGTCCGTTTTGGGAAATGGTTCCCCGATTTGTCCGGCCTGCTCGCAGCGGCAGGATGCCCCGCCACGAAGAACCATGCTTGCCGCTCCCTAGCCTGCTCCTTTAGGATGTGTCGCTAGGACTTCAAGTCGATTGTTTGTAGGTCGGACGCCCTCGTCCGAACGGTGCTGGACGGACGAGGGCGTCCATCCCACCCACAATATCGAATGACGCTCGCATCGCACGACGGACGGCACGCCCGGACATGTCCCTAAACGCCCGCAACGTCTACCCCTACATCGTCCTCGTTCTGGGGATCGCATCCCTAGTTTGGGCTGTTTCATTTGGCACGCTGCCTCCTGCTGACTTCGCCTTCCACAACGGCGATGAAGTCAAAACGGTCGATCCCAGCAAAGCGACAGGACAACCTGAGCATCGCGTCATCACAGCGCTGTTCGAGGGCCTCTATCGCGAATGGCCGTTCGGTTACGAGTTGGACGAGGAAGGCAACATCGTCAACTATCCAGAGCCCGACGAAAACGGGAACTACCCGCTCGAAGCCGCGCCGGGCGTCGCCGAGAGCTCTGACCTCTCCGACGACGGCCGCATCTACACTTTCCATCTTCGCGCGGAAGCCAAGTGGTCTGACGGCAGTCCCTTCGTCGCCAACGATTTCGTCTGGTCGTGGCGGCGCACGTTACATCCCGAGACTGCCTCGCAGTACGCCTATCAGCTCTGGTATCTGAAGGGTGCAAAGGAGTACACGCTGGCCGACGTCAAGCTCGGTGATCCGATTGAAGCCGAGTTGTCTGATCGCCCGCGTCCCGACCAGACGTTCCCGCGCGGCACCATCCGCCGCGGTAAGCTCGTCGGCATCGCTCGCCCTCCAGAACCACAACCAGCGAGTGACGCATCGGACGAGAATCAAGAGGATGTGGACACTGCCTGGAAGAAGCGATGGGTCTATGTAGTCGAGCAGGGTTCTGAGGTCGCTGCCTTTAGCAAGGCAGAAGCGTCCGACGGTTGGACGGACTTCGTGATCGACTGGCTTGACGATGAATCGCGACAGCTTCCGGCGACAGTCGCGACGTGCCTGTACATGTTGCCCGACTTCGAGGCCACGGTCGGCGTGAAAGCGACCGACGAACACACGCTCGTCGTCACATTGAACAATCGCACGCCGTTCTTCCTGCACCTGACGACTTTCTACCCGCTCTTTCCCGTGAACCGACAATGTGTTGAAACGCACGGCACGCCTGCTTGGACAAAGCCAGAAAACCTAGTCTGCAACGGCTCGTATAAACTCCAATTCCGTCGAATTCGCGATCGCCTGCGAGTCGTGAAGAATCCCGAATACTGGGGTACGAAGCAGGTCAATCTCGAAACTGTTGATGTGCTGTCGTTCAAATCAGAAACAACTGCCTTGAATATGTATCTCACCGGGCAAGCCGACTGGATCACCGACGTTCCAAGTGCGGTGATTCCTCAACTCATGGCCCGCAAGGAGGGCGATTATGTTCCGACGCCGCTCTTGATCATCTACTTCTATCGCTTGAACGTGACCCGTGCCCCCTGTGATGACGTCCACGTCCGGCGGGCGCTGAACATGGCGATCGATAAACAGCTCATCTGTGACAAGGTGACGCAAGCTGGCCAAAAACCGGCACGAAGCTTGGTTCCGCCGGGGCTGCCGGGATACACGTCGCCGCAGTGCGGCGTGTTTAGTGTAGACGCGGCTAAGGAGGAATTGAAGAAATCAAAGTACTGGAACCAACCGGGTGGAATCCCGACGGTCGAGATCCTCTACAACACAAACGAAAACCATCGCGCGATTGCCGAAGTAATCCAGCAGATGTGGAAGAACAACTTGGGGATTGATGCTGAGTTGAAGAACTCGGAGTGGAACACGTATCTCTCGTCGATTCATTCAAAGGAATACTCAGTCGCGCGCGCCGGTTGGGTGCCCGATTATCCGGACGCGAACACGTTCATCGACATGTGGATCACCGACGGCGAGAACAACGAAACCGGCTGGAGCAACGCCGAATACGACGCGCTAGTACAGAAAGCCGCCGAAGAGCCGGACGCCGATCAGCGTCTACGGTGGATGGAACAAGCCGAAGCGATCTTGATGGATGAGTTGCCTGTCATCCCGATCTATTACTACGTCAGCAAAGGCATGGTGTCCCCTCGTGTCAAAGGGTTCTTCCCGAATATCCAGGACCAACACCCACTCTATTGGATGCGGATTGAGGAGTGATCGTGAGTGGTTTTGCCAGCTTTGCCTTAAGGCGTGCGTTTTGGATTGTGGCGACGCTGTGGATCGTCTTTACGCTGTCGTTCATCTTGATGCGGCTCGTTCCCGGCGGTCCCTTTGACGAAGAACGCAAAGTTCCTGAGGAGATCAAGAGGAACATCGAAGCGCGATATCGGTTGGACCAGCCGATGTACGTGCAATACGGCGAACATCTCTGGCGACTCATATGGCACGGTGACTTTGGGTTGAGCTACAAGCTTGGTGACTACTCCGTGAATGGTGTGATTGCGGAGGGGTTTCCTGTCTCAGCGTCGTTGGGAATTTTTGCCATGGTCTTTGCGATAACGCTGGGGACTACTGCCGGAGTCGTCTCGGCGGTGCGACGGCATTCTTTCCTGGACAACTCGTTAATGACAACGGCCACTCTGGGGATCGCCGTACCCAACTTCGTCTTGGCTAGTTTGGCCATTGTGCTGTTTGTATTCACGTTGAAGTTGCTTCCCGCCGCGGGATGGGGATCGCTTAAGCAATTGGTCTTGCCCGCAGTGTGTCTCGGCGCACCTTACGCTGCCTACATTGCGAGGCTGACTCGGACGGGAATGCTGGAAGTTCTCGGTCGCGATTTCGTCCGCACCGCCTACGCCAAGGGACTAAGCGAGCGGCGCGTGATCGTCCGGCATGCGCTTCGCGGCGCGTTAGTGCCCGTGGTCTCGTACCTTGGCCCAGCGACAGCGGGGATCCTGACGGGTTCGTTGGTGCTCGAGAGTATCTTCGCACTGCCAGGGATGGGCAGCCACTTTATCGAAGCAGCGTTGCAAAGGGACTATACGATGGCCATGGGGATGGTGATGGTCTACACGCTTCTCTTGCTCGTGATGAATACGCTTGTTGACTTGTCCTATGCAGTCCTCGATCCCCGTGTGTCCATAGAGAAGCTGTGATGGCGAAACAACTGTCATCGAAACCTGATGCCCCGCCTGACGGCGACGCTGCTCGCTATGCGGCACTGTTGGGCGAAGCCCGCGAGTTGCGGGGTGTTTCGCTTTGGCAAGATGCCTGGCGTCGTTTGAAACGCAATCGGGCGGCGGTCTATTCTCTGTACTTCATGGCCTTGGTTTCCTTACTCGCGGTAATCGTTCCACTCCTGCCACTGCAATCGCCGCTCGACAAGGATCTCAAGAATCGGATCTTCCTAGCGCCCAATCTGGCCCCCGTTCGTTTGGGGAGTCGTGCGGATCTGCGTTTCAAGGATGGCTCACTGACGAGCGAACTGCTTGAATTCGAGCAACAGATTCGCGACCTCAAGCAAAGCCTCAAGCAGGCGTCCGAGAGCGAACGAGCAGCAATCCTACAAGAACTCGAAGCGAAATACGAAACAGATCCTCTGGCGAAGTTATGGCACGCACCTGGGCCGATCGTCAGGTTCATGCTACGCGTGCGCGTCTCTCTCTTTAGGGATTGGTGCATTCCTTCAATCTGTGGGACCGACAGCTTAGGTCGTGATGCTCTTTCCCGCGTGTGCTGGGGCGCTCGCGTGTCTCTGATTGTCGGGATTATCGCAACACTGGTCTCGCTCGTGATCGGCGTCAGCTACGGAGCGATCTCCGGCTACTTGGGCGGTTGGGTCGATGACTTGATGATGCGTATCGTCGATGTCATGTACTCGGTCCCATTCATCTTCATCGTGATTTTTATCATCACGATCCTGAGCGCAGAGAAGAACAAGCAGTTTCTCGACAATCTCGGTATCAACCAGCTTGTCATCTTCTATATTCTCATCGGCGCGTTTTATTGGTTAACGATGGCGCGAGTTGTCCGCGGACAAGTCATCTCGCTAAAGAATGAACAATTCGTCGATGCGGCGCGTGTCATTGGAGCCGGACGTGCGAGGATTATCTTTCAGCATCTGGTGCCAAACGTGATGGGAATCGTGATCGTGTACCTCACGCTAACGATTCCCGCCGTCATGCTCTTCGAAGCTTTTCTATCGTTTCTGGGCCTTGGCGTTTCGCCTCCTGACGTCTCTTGGGGACTGCTCGTCAACGAAGGCATTAAGGTCATTACTCCAGTCAAGATCTACTGGTGGCTCATCGTCTTCTCTGGAAGTGCGCTCGCCATGACTCTATTCTCGTTGAATTTCTTGGGAGATGGACTCCGGGATGCTTTGGACCCAAGAATGAAAAACCGGTAAGAGACTGCGCTAATAGACGGCGATCGACCGGCGCAGACCGCCGAAGCTCCGAAGTCCGTCCTACTTTGGTTGCGGTTACGCCACGTTAGGAAAGCGACAATGTCATCCGCGAGCAGTATAGGAACGGCCAATTGATGATTATCACATAGTCGTTGTTCGCTCGGCAAACTAAACGTCAGGTTTGCGGAGCGCACCACTACGACAATAATTCCCGGAACTACCCTGAGTTCTTGACGGATCGCATTTTCTCGGTCTTGTACAAGACTTTGCCAAGGTCATCCACGAAGGTAAAGCGGGCACTTGCTTTTGTCGCTTCCTTAGCTGGTCCAACGGTGATTCGCAGGAATCCGCCGGAGGCTTTTGACTGCGTATAGAACTGGTGAACTTCGGCGTTCGGGTCGGTCGATTTAGGGTCACCCGGCTTACGGCCAAGCCTTGAATTCTCGTCCACCAGCGCGCCGCAGGAAAACTCTTCGACACCCAGCGGATCCTTCGAATGATACTGCCAATGGCGGTCGCCGCAGACGGTATAGACTCCTTGCTGATGAAGATTGTGCTGCACGACCCATTCGAAGAAGTCACGGCCTTCGTGGCGAAAGCCCTTGTGGTTGGTGTGATTGTCGATCTTGTACGCGTCGTCGGGACCGACCAACGGCGTCGGCGAGATCAACAGCTTGAACGTTGCGTCACTTGCCAGCAGCGTCCTCTTTAGCCAGGCGATTTGTTCCGCGCCCCAGAGAGTCTTGTCGAGACCGTCGAACATTCGATTGGGGCTGCGGTAATCGCGTCCTTCGACCAGCCAGATTTGCAGGTCACGATTCACTCGATGTGTGCGATACGTTTTGGCGTTCGCGTCGGTAGGATCAACAATCGGTACCTGTTCGCGGAACGTCGCAATCCCCAGATCACTCGACGGTTCGCGATCACCCGCGCGGTCGCAATCGTTATAGCGATGATCGTGATCGTCTTTCTCCCAGTAGGTCGGGACATTTCGAAAAAGCTCGACATAACGCGATTGCACAAACTGTTCGTACCACTTTTGTCGCAGTTCGGCCAGGCTTTTCGCAAACGAGGGACGGGTGTCATAGTAGACGTTGTCGCCGGTACCCACGAAGAAATCGAGATCCATTCCGAGCATCGTCCGGAGCGCGGGATATCCAGCCGCGGCCCTTTCTCCGTGCGGTCCTTGCCATGAAAGTAGCCGTACATCATTCCCGTCACGACAACGAAGCTGACCGTATCAGTTCCCGTCGCACCCTGCAACGTGCGAAAACTGCAAGGCGGTCCTGGCTGCGTGTTTTCTCGGTTTGCCCCATAATGGACTCGATAGTGGTAACGCGTGCCCGGCTTCAGGTCTCGTAAAACAGCCTTGATGATGTAGTCATTTCCGGCTCGCGACGTGTTCCAGGGCGTCAATTGTGACGGTTCGAAACGCTCGTTGGTGGAGTGCTCGAATCGTGCCACACCCACCGCACCTCGCCATCGACATTGCGATCCACGGACGTCAGCCGCGTTTGCACGATTGCTGAAGTCGCTGAGACCTCACCGGTCATTTCTCCCTGTGCTCGAAAGAGTTCCTCTGCGAACGTCGTCGAACCGAAGATATTACACAACAGCAGTAGGGTGCAGAGTGTGACGTGGAACAAGTTGCGTTCGAGATTACTCATGGTGTAGTTCCATTCTGTCGCGGAGCTGAAATCACGACATTCCGACGAGTCTTCGCGAATTGGGCGGCACAGGAGAGAACTAGACTTCGTTTCTGCTTCGACATGGCAGCGATTGTATCATGCCGATCGTCGTTCTGAAGACAGAAGGTTGCGAGAGGTCTTGATACCAACGTATGTTTCGCCTGAATATCTTGACCGGACGCGATTCAAGAGAGAGCGGAGCGAGTTTCCTTGGGCGGGAGATACCATCGCAACGCCGCGTAGAATCTACTATCGAGTCACAACTCCAGCTGACTGCGTAACCGGCTCCCGATCGCTTCTTCGATCCGAGAATACGCTGGCTTCCACTGCTTCGCAGCGCCGAAGCAAGCTTGATCTCGGCCGACATTTTGTGACGCGAGACTCGTTAAGGCCAGGTTGTCAAAGAGCTTTTCGTTCGGCTGACTTTTTTCACCACACGAGGTGACGACATTGGTTAGGACAACGATGACACTGATAGTGGACTGTTCCGGGCGGCGCGCGAATGGCGGAGTCTCGCTTCTGGCGTAATTGCGCGGTAGTTTAGCGAGCTGACACGCGGGCCAGACAACAACAGCAAGGACCAGAGGGTGCGAAACATGAACTCGAAACATTCATCAACCAGGACGCTCTTGCTCGGCAGCATTGTCCTACTCACGTTGAATTCTCAGATGTTGCTCGCGCGAAACAATTCCGATCGCCCGAACATCCTAATCATCTTTACGGATGATCAGGGATACGGAGACTTGGGGTGCTACGGATCGAAAACGAACGAAACCCCAAGAATGGATCAGTTGGCGAAAGAGGGAATGAGGTTCACTAACTTCTACGCCCAGCACGTGTGCGGTCCTTCACGTTCGGCTCTCCTCACCGCGCGTTATCCGTTGCGAAGTAAGGGTTGGGGTATGCCCGCCGATGAGGTTACCTTTGCCGAGTTAATCCGGGAGGTCGGCTATCAAACGGCGTGCATCGGGAAATGGGATGTTTCCAACCGCAAACCGATCATCGATCGCATGCCGAACGCACAAGGATTCGATTACTACTTTGGAACTCTTGGTGCTAACGATGGCGGAACCGTGAAGTTCCATGAGAACAACGAAACCGCAGGCAGTACAAGCGACATGGGAAGCCTGATTCGGCTGTACACAGACAAGGCCGTGGATTACCTGAAGAACAAACGCGATCCGGACAAGCCGTTCGTGCTGTACGTTGCCCACACGATGATGCACACCATTATTGATGCTTCTCCGAAGTTCAAAGGCACGTCCAACGGCGGACTCTACGGTGACGTCGTTGAGGAGTTCGATCATCATACAGGTCGTCTTCTTGACACGGTTGATGAACTCGGGCTGCGAGAGAACACCCTTGTCATCTACACAACCGACAACGGCCCATGGAACCAGCCGGCTTACACGAATAGGAAAAAGGGCCATCCTGAAGGATCCATCTTCTGGGGCGATGCCGGTCCACTTCGCGATGGCAAAGGATCCTGCTATGAGGCTGGTTCGCGAGCCCCGTGCATCGTTCGTTGGCCGGGGAGAGTTCCAGCGAACAAAGTCTCGGACGCGATCTTTGCGACAATCGACTTCATGCCGACGTTCGCCAACTTGGCCGGTTACAAAGCTCCCGCAGATCGCATGATCGATGGTATCGATCAGACCGAGTTGATATTCGGAAGAAGCGAAGATGGCGCGCGAGATACGTACTTTTACCAAGGCAACGGAGTTCGCCAAGGCAAATGGAAATACCTCATCGCCAAACACAAAGTTCCCGGCTACGCCCGCGACACAAAACGCAAGGAAGTTGAAGAACTCTACGACCTTGATACCGACATCGGCGAAACGACCAGCTTGGCCAGTAAGCATCCAGACAAAGTGAGACGATTCCGGGTGCTGTTGGAAGAGATTAAGCGGAAGCAGTAGGAGTGAAGTGGTAAGCAAGAGACCGCGATCGATCCCGGCAACAGTGGGGTGTTACGCGCCGCTCACGCAGGCCCGAGCCCCCTCATTCGACGCCAGACGCTCATCTGTCCGAGATGCATCATCAAATGCCCACCACAGTAGAAGTTGAGCATGGAACCGACCGTCGGGAACAGTTCCGTCATCCTCCTCCCAGACGGATTGGGTGGTTGTAGGACATGATCATCGGCAGCCCGCAGGGCTTCGACAGCAGCACGGTAGCCTTCGAAGAAGACCTTGGTCACCTCGTCTTTCGACGGGTAGATCTTCTGATCCGCGTCGTCTCGGCAAGTCGCGTCCTTCGAGAAAATCGCTGCGAATTGATCCGGCACCTCCAGCTTGGGAGCGTTGGTGCCGAGGTTAGTGACGATCTGCGGTGCATACAGAGAAAGGTGCCCGTAAATGAAAGCTGGATGGTTCGACCGAATCGGGCTGCGACCAGTGTTGGCGAGTCGCCCGAAGCTATCCGCGGCGACTCCTTCGAGTAGTCGTTCACCGTACCCCAGTCCAAGCTCTAGTGAGTCCGCAATGATATTTCCAAGTGAGCGAGACACTGTTCATCCCTTCGCAACGGGTTCGAGACGTTGGCACTAGAAGCCGAATTCTATCCTAACGAGGGTCGGCCGGATCGAATCGTAAATCCTGGGACGTTACTGACAGAGGCTTGAAGGTCGGCCGAGTTTTTTACCCGACGGCGTGGGTCTCGTATCAGCACTGGCCGAAGTCGGGCTTCATCAGATTGCCCAGCGGCGAAGCGGTCGAGTCTAAACGTACGTGGTCGAGTTGCTTCAGATGCTTAACATGATCCGAGCCAACTTCGATCCGATGTCAAGTCGTGTTACTCTGACTTTGCCTCTTCGAACCGCTTGAGCTGCTGCTGATAGAACTCCGTGTCGGGCTCTAGCTCGATGCAACGCTCGGCTTGTTCGATTGCTTCGTCGATGTCGCCACGTTGAAAATGGACTTCGGCGAGTGTGTCGATGTATTGAGCCGAGTCGGGGGCTAGTTCGAGTGCGCGTTCGACGTGGATGAGGGCTTTGTCGAGGCGTCGCTGACACTTTGCTGCAAGCCAAGCGAGATTGTTGTGGTGCAGTGCGCTGTTGGGGAACAAACGGCAAGTCTTCTCGATTCTCGAATAGGCTTCGGTGAACAATTCATCCGCGTCGGCTTTCCTGCCGCCGGCATCCAAGAGTGGGATGCATTCTTCGACGACGTTCAATTCGCCTGGCCAAATCTGCTGACAGTGGCGGACTTCCAGGATCGCGCCGGAAGCGTTTCCTTGCGCGAGCAAACCCTTCGCGCGCGAGCGATGCACGAGATGCGGGATGCGCACATAGCTGGTCTGGTCGGTGAAGAACCAATTCTCTTGCAGACAGTTCAGCATCCGTTGTTCCCAAAAACCGGACGCCTTCAACGGATCTTCCGCACTAACAGCGTCTCCGAGAGCTCCGACCGCGTGGAACATTTGAGCTTCAGACCAAGTCGAGCAGCGGCGCAGCAGGTCCCACTGCTCGATAGCCTCGGCCGTATAGCCCCGCTTCGCCAACTCGGCGGCCAAGTCGCCGTGCCGAGACTCTGATGCCAGCGGTATCAGTTTGGCCAGCTCCATCGCTTTCTGACCCTGCTCTGTCTCACCGGCTTGCTTCAGCATCTCGCCGGAGAGATACAGCATGTAAGGCTTTCGCCCCAGCTCAAACCCCTTCGCATACCATTGGCTCGCCGTTTGCCATTCCTCTTCCTGAGCGAACACATCTGCCAAGTGGACCGCCGCCGCATCGGATTGATCGGCGATGGTCTCGAAGTACTGTCGAGCCAGGTCTTTTTGGCCGCGTAGCAAGCACGTATCGGCAACGACGTTGATTCGTTTCGTTCGCTGCGGATGATCCTCGCTCAGGCCGCTCGCCGTGTCGTAACCTTCCGTCAGCAGTCGCAGCACTTCATCATCGACCTTGCCGCGGTAGAAGAGCTTTCGCAACTTCGTCAACCGAGCGGTTACGTTCTCGGTCGGATTGAGTTCTTCATACAGTTTTGACCAGACTTTGACGGCTGACTGATGACGTTTGAACAGAACGTCGATCACGGAGACGTCCGGCTCTTTGTACAGGGCTTTTGCGCCGTGGGCGAAGGCTTGATCGGTCAAACCGGCCTTCAATTCAAACTCCGCGAGCACTCGCAGGTTGCCGCCTGCTTGCATGCGCTCCGCGACAGTCGCGAGCTGCCCGAACATCTCAACCGCCTCAGCCTTCTCACCGAGGCTACGCAACAGTTGTGCCGTTTGACAAGCGATCTTGAAACGCCGAGTGGAATTCGCGGAACGATCCGGCGTCGCATCGAGCACGGTCTGCAACCACTTCGCCCGCTCCTCGCGAGTCGTTCCGATTCCGTACGTTTCGAATGCCTCTTCGTATTCGTTCCGCATCACTTGGACGTTAAACGCCTGTTCGCGATCATCACGCGTTAGCAAACGAATCGCATCGTCCGTCAACCCATTCAAGAAGAATGCTTCGCGGCAGTAACTCAATTCGTTCCCGCTGGCATGGCTGGCGAGTTTGCGGATGGCGGCGATCGTTTTGTCGAACTGTTCCTTGTTACCAGCCAGGCGGGAGTAGGCGGCTTTGAAGCCGAGTTGCTCGATGCTACGCGTTGCGAAAGGATCCTCTTCCAGCTTCTGTTGCGAAAGCTGCTTCCAGTCACGTGAATCGAAGAGCAAACGCCGGACAAGCAACTCGGTCTCGTCGCCGCCCTGCACTGCCACAACCTTCGCTTCTTCGATATCGCCCTTGACTCGCAAGAACATCGCCAATCGTTTCAGATCGTCGGTCTTAGCGTCCTCGGACATGCGTTTGCGAAGAACTTCGATTCGTTCATCCAACTTGCCACGAAGCAACATGAAAACCGCGAGGTTTCGCACCGCCTTCTCATCGGCTCCTGGACCAGCGGCACGTTCAAGAACACCCTCGGCATCTTCGTACCTCTCCTTCGAGAGCAGATACGGGAGATTTCTCACCAGGAATTTATCAAAACCCGCGGATCGGCTAAGGGTCGCGTGCGCTGCCTGCCACTGCTGAGCGTATTGCAACGCAGTCTCTATCTCTCCGTCACTCTCTAACCGAGCCAACAGTTTCAGTTGCAGTGCGGCCTGTCGATCCGGGTTGGATTCGGTGTTGATGATGGCCAACAACGTTTCAATCGGCGCACGCGAAACTAGCTCGGCCCACGCTCGTTGCCGGGTCGCCGAATTAGCATCCCGGTAACGTCGAATCAGGCGAGCGACGTCACGGGGCGTGTCGGCAAATACGCCGTACTCGAAGTCCTCCAGAATGGACTTCGCGCGGAAGCGAACTTCGGAGCGGGGACTGTCCAACGCCTGTCTCAATGCGGGCTTGGCCGCTTCGCCGGCCTTCCACAAGAGCTGCGTTGCTGCTTGTCTTGCTTCGAACTCCGACGAACCCAGGTCGCGAATCGCCAGCGCGATCTCGCGCCGCGTGACGGCGTCTTGCGATTCGATCTCGCCTTGGCCGATCACAAGGATCGCGGCGAGTAGACAAGCGTGAATCGTGGGCACGCACGGCTCCTTCTGAGGGCAACGCGTTGAGAACGCGAGCCCATCGCGGGTGTCTTCGTTCTGCAGAGACTCTAGAGCCTCTGCAGACATTCTACCAGATCATCCTCTTGCCGCCGCGTGCGTTTTCTTCGCAAACGGGCCGAGTATTCGGCACGAACCTCACAAAAAGAACGCGTTAGTCCTCGGAATCCTCATCTGTCTCCTCATCCACCGGCGCGATCGGGATCGTGGCGTTAATGCCGAGCGCGACAACTCCCGCGAGGAAGAACGCAATCGCGCACGTTGCAAAGGCATAGTCCCAGCGCTCCGGGCTGCCGGCGACCCACAGCAGTAGCGAAGGGGTCACGGCGGCACCAAAATTCCCCCACATGTTGCCCCAGCCAAGAATCGAGCCGACATACTTGCCACCCACATCTTGATTGAAGGCCCACATGGCGGGAGTGCCTATCCCGGTCGAGAATGCGACCAGAGCGAACAACGCAACTGCCATGAGGGGACTCGGATCGAAGAAGCATACGATGTACGCCGCCATCGCCACGAACCGCGACAGCGACATTGGCAGCGCCCGACCCCAACGCAAACCGACCATACGTACGAGACGATCGGTGACGAAGCCGCCGGAAAACATTCCCAGCCCACCGGCGATCGGGGGGATTGCCGACAGCAACCCGACTGTTTCAATCGACAACTGATGTTCGTTTGTAAAATACCGCGGCGCGAGCGTCATCAAGAATGCCCAACCGATATTCGTGAACCACTGCGTCAGACACGAAAGCCACATGCTCGTGCTTTGAACGAGTTGCTTGAGAGGTACGGTCGCCACCTTGCCGCTGGTCTTGGTCGGTGTCTTCGAGTCGCCGGCGATCAGTGTGGCTTCGGCGGCGTTGCAGCGGGGATGATCTTCCGGAGTCTTGTGACAAGTCCACCAGACGATGCCAGCAAGGACCAGCCCCAAAGATCCATAAAGAAACATCAAGGGACGCCAACCGGCAACATACAACTTTTTCACGCTCTCTCGATGCAGGCTCTCCAACACCAAGCGGTTCATTCGCCGTTTCTGCGACTCCGTCCGTTCCAAGCCGCGCTGCGCGAGGCGTCTCGCCTCTTTCTCGACTTTGATATTCTTGAGGTCATCGGCATCATAAAAAGGCGATGACGTGATGACTCTATTAATCTCGGCAAGTAAGACTCCCAGATCATCCGCTGCGAGAGGATCGACCTTCGGTGCGGCATCTTCGGCTGGCTTGCCGGCTGCCACCAGTTTCCGACGCTCTGCCTCAAGAGCTCTCGAATAGAAGCCGGCTTGCCGGTGTACTACTTCCTGCCCCGCGGCTGAGAACTGCTTGAAACAGTTCTGGTTGAGGCGACTGCTCGTCGTTTCTTTTTCAGGCGGTTCCGCCAACTCATAACACAGTCGTTGCCCATTCATGATCGATTCTGCGTCGAATTGCGTCTCGGTGTTGGCGGGTGTTAGCCAAACGAGCAGGTAACCCGTTGCAAACATCGCGATGACGGCACCGACTCGACCTCCGGCCGAAATAATGCCGCTCGCCAATCCGCGCGACTTGAACGGAACCCACTTGCTAACGATGCTCGCCGCGGTCGGATACGCGCCTGCTTGTGAAAACCCGAATCCGAATCGTAGAAGCAGCACCGCCGCGAATCCCCCGGCGGCTCCGGTCAGTGCCGTGAACAGGGACCAGAGCAGAACGTACGAAGTCAGCATGACTCGCGAGCCGAATCGATCGGTCAACCACCCCGATGGCACTTGGCCAAAGGCGTAGGTCACGAAGAATGCGCCGAGCACGTAACCAACCTGTTCGTTCGACAGGCCAAGATCTTCCTGTATGTAGGTCTGAGCGACCGAGATGCAGAATCGGTGCAGATAGAGCAGCACAGACATCAGGAAAGCCGCGGCGACAACGTAATGGCGGACTCTGGTCTGCTGATCGGAGTTGTTCATAGAGTGAGCCACTTTCAGAAGCGGCCGTCCCGACTTTCGAAATGAGTTGGTTTGCCTAGCGATTCGCCGCCGCGCGCGACCCAGTCGGCCGTCCAGCGAATCATCTGTTCGCTCGTCATCGTTGGATTTCCCAAGTCCGCGTAACTAGCCGTCGCGTTGTTCAACATGGCGTGTGGCGACTCCTCGCCCACGAATTGGACTCGCTTAGTCATCAACTTTGAGAACTGTTCACAGACATCGCGAACTCGCAATATCTCGGACCCGGCGATGTTGAAGACGCGAGCGGGCGCTGCCGTATGTAGCAACGAGACGAGAGCCATCGCGTTCGCTTCGGATTGCCAAATCACATTCGCGTAGCTCATCGACAGATCGATCGGCTGCTCGGCGTCAACCTGCTGAGCCAAGTCAACGAGTACGCCGTAGCGGAGTTCTGTTGCGTAGTTCAGTCGCAGTAGCGCCGTCGATACGTTTAGCTCGCGACTGAAATAGTCGAACATTCGCTCGCGGCCGAGCACGGTGATCGCATACTCGCCGATGGGATTCAGCGAGTCAGTCTCCACCGATCCACCGCTACCGACATCAACCGTGCCGTAGACGTTCCCTGAAGAAAACGCTGCGATGCGACTATGCCGGTATCGCTGGCTGATCAGCGCTGGCAGGTAGCAATTCATCGCCCACGTTAGCGACGGGTCTGCTGAAGCGCCGAACTTCAGCCCCGTCATGCAAACGACATTGGGTGCGTCGGGCAACTCCTTCAGAGCCGCTTGATCGAGCAAGTCACAAGCCACCGTCTCGACACCGCATGCTTCGAGCTGCTCACGCGTGGCGGGCGATGAGAAACGAGAGACACCTAGCACACGACGCTTTACACCGGCTTCGTCTGACGCACGCTTGGCCATGCGAGCCAGCGTCGGCCCCATCTTTCCACCAACACCTAGAATGATAAGATCGCCGTCAAGCTCGCTCATCGCCCGAACAACATACTCGTTCGGCGTGCTGAGCAAATCGTCAAGCTGTTCCACCGAGTCAGGTGTTGTCGCGTCAATTTGGTTCATGAAGCGGACGGCCTCGCGTTTTGAGGCCGTTCACTGTACGAAGCCGCACTGCCGGCGCGTACCCCCGGTTAGGAATTGTTGGAGTCCTGCCTTCAGGCGGCTGTCGTCTTCTTCTTTATTCAGGCGAAGTCGCCGGCTAAAGCCGGTACTCCAACTCAGAACCGTGGTATCGGATTTCCGTCATTCGGGTCGAAGAGCCACTTGAGTGTCTCTGCGGCAATGTCGGTCGGGATGTGACGGACGCTGCCGTCGCAGAATCCTGTCGCAAAGCTCTTACCGTGCTGCCCGACGAGACCCTTCAGAGGGTTGTCGGGATCGACTGTGAAGTCGTCCGGCTTGGTCCAAATCACCGCTTGTTCCGGCGCGGCCTCAACGATGAAGATCGTGTTGTCGTCCAAGCTTCTCGACGCGGGCTTCATCCCTTCGAGAACCTTCAATGCCGCGGTCTGATGTTCCTTTGACTTGACCTTCGTGATCATAAACGGGCCGGGGACCGGCAGGTCGCGCAGATTAAAGACCAGAAACATCTGAGCTTCGGCATCACGAAGGATTTGAGCCGGCTTGGCGGCAGTCGCCGCGTGTTGCTCAAGTTGACTGCGGATTCGGCCAGATGGGACGAGCTCGCTCAGCGCCTTCAGTGTCTGCGGTACGTCGATACGAGTCAGATCAACGCTGACGACCGCGATGGTCTGCTCTTCGATGTGAGGATCAATTGTCGCCGCTCGGTCTTGGGCGACTCCGACACTGACGAGCGATGTCAGCAGCAGGACGGTGACCGTTGTGAAACGAGGGAGGTTGCGTTTCATTACTTCACTTTATGGGAAGTTTTGAATTGCGCGCATAATTGGTATTAGCAAAAACGCGGCCCTCCGCGATGGTGTGATTGTTATGAGATCA
>PBSM01000303.1 GCA_002726245.1 Planctomycetaceae bacterium
GCCTCACGGACCCAACCATCGCAAATTGTGGAAACTCTTCCACGATCTGATTTCCCTCGCCGCATAATCGTCTAGAGTGCAGTGTCACAACAAACGGCATCCAAACGAAATGGGGGAACCCGAAGTTGGTGAATTCTTAACCCACCTTGCCGTGAATGGCCACGTCGCAGCGTCCACACAAAACCAAGCACTTTCAGCCTTGCTGTTCTTGTACGACAAAGTGCTTGACCAGCCACTCGACCAAGTTCAGGGGGTTGGACGAGCAACCAGTGCAACTGGTCAAGGAAGCTCGATCGCCGATCGAAGCGACTGCCGAGCATCCCAAGCGAATTGATTACGAGTACGAGCGTGCGGGGACCGCCAGCATCTTCATGTTCACCGAACCGCTTGCGGGTTGGCGTCAAGCGACCGCCCGCGAGTCAAAAACGAAAGTCGATTGGGCGATCGAGGTCGCTCAGTTACTTGAGGGCCGTTACGCCGATTGCGAGAAGGTCATTCTGGTCTCCGACAACCTGAACACGCACACCAAGGGTGCCTTCTACACGGCTTTCGAGCCCGCGCGTGCCAGAGCGTTGGTTCGTCGGCTAGAATTTTGCCACACCCCCAAGCACGGCAGTTGGTTGAACATTGCCGAGAACGAACTGAGTTCGATGACCGCCAGTGCGTGGCAGGTCGTCGCATCGGCAATTTGGAAACGTTGCAACGAGACATCGGTGCCTGGTCCACAGACGTTAACACCACGCAGCGTGGCGTCGATTGGCAAATGAAGATCGACGACGCACGCTGCAAACTTAAGTCCGTCTACCCTAAAATTAGACTGTGACAAACCACTAGGAACAAACAAGTCAGTGTGATGGTTGCTGAGTTTGATTTCATGACACTCCCAACTACGCAGGAAAGACTCATTCGCTGGCAGATCGCCTACTCGACCCGCTACAATCGAGAAGATATCGGCTGAGATTCCAATTGCTGATTCGTTATGCTTTAATTGGACAGCGCCACTTTGCGGCGTGATAGCACACGAAGTTGTTTGGGACGAGTCGTTTAATCCGTGGCCGAAGGCTAGGATGGTTTGCCGTGCCGCCTAGCCTTCGGCCACGGGTTAAACGACGGACCGCTAAGGGCTTCACCACGCTAGTTTTGAGCCAAAGTGGCGCTGTCCAATTAATCAATAAACGGTTTGGGATGACAAATCGTCGAGTCGCTGGAGTGGTGTCGTTGTGCTACGCATTCTGGGAACGAAGAAGACGCTGTGCGACGGCCTGAACCGCCGCGACTTTCTGCAGGTCGGTGGCATCGGAGCGTTCGGCTTGAATCTGGCCGGTGTTGCGAGTCTTCAAGCCGCCGCAAGTCTCGGCACAGCCAAGTCATGCATCTTGTTGTTTCCGTATGGCTCACCGTCGTCGCACGAAACCTTTGATCCCAAGCCTGAAATGCCGGACGTGCAAGGCGAGATGAAGTCGATTGCCACGAGCGTTCCCGGCTTGCACATCTGCGATCGCCTGCCACGTTTAGCCAAAGTAATGGATAAGGTGACCGTCGTCCGATCGATGACACACCCTTATCCGGTCCACGGACTCGCCTACGCCGTAACGGGCCTTCCTACCTACACGCCGGAATTAGAAACGCGTGCTCGCGACAATCGTCACTGGCCGTTCATTGGCTCCGTCGTTGACTACCTTGAACGCCAGCGTTCCGCCGGAGCAACAAGCGAGATCCCTAGCAATATCGGCTTGCCCTGGCTCGTGAATTCGAAGACAGACAACCCAGCCGTCAACGCAGGGCCGTTCGGTGCTTTTTTGGGAGTAGAACACGACCCGTTGTGGACCGACTTTGACGGAGAAGGGCTGCACATCGCCCCGAAGAATACGGTCGGGCAAACGGAACGATTTCGCAATCCTTTCGGCGGCACGACCCCTGACGGACGTTTTCATGTGTCGCCCGCCTCGGAATTGCCACCGGAAGTCTCGATCGATCGGTTACGTATGCGGCGCTCTCTGCTCGCCCAGTTCGACCGCGATCGACGACGGCTTGATCGAACAGCACAGGCGAAGACGTGGGCCAACCAACAACAGTTGGCAATGTCGCTGTTGACCTCAAACAAGATGCGTGATGCGTTGGATATCGGCCGCGAACCGCGGGAACTTCGAGAGCGCTACGGGATGAACTTGTTTGGCCAGGGATGTCTGGCTGCCCGGCGGCTGACCGAAGCCGGTGGGAAGTTCGTCTCAGTGTTTTGGGATTGCTTTGGTCAGTTTGCCAACGGAGCATGGGACACGCATCAGTATCATTATCCGCGCATGAAGGAATTGCTCTTGCCCGGATTCGATTTGGCGTATCCCACGTTGTTGAGTGATTTGGACGAGCGTGGCTTGCTCGACGAAACGCTGGTGATCTGGATGAGCGAGCACGGCCGCACTCCACAGATCAACAGCAAGCCGGGCGCGGGCCGTGAACATTGGTCACGAGCATATTCCGTCGCACTCGCCGGTGGCGGCATCGCGCGAGGAAAAGTCGTCGGACAGACGACGCGAGACGGTGGCGAAGTGCTGGACAATCCGGTCTCGCCGAAAGACATTTTGGCGACCGCCTTTTATCTTCTCGGTATCGATCTGCACACCGCGGTTCCCGACCGCGAAGGCCGTGCGTACCCGATCGCGGGTAGTGGCAAGTTACGGCGGGAGCTATTGGCGTGACTGACGTACGGATGTCCACGATAGAAATGCACGCATGTTAAGTGTTCTCGGCAACTCTACACGCACTTGTGACGGCGTCGGTCGTCGTGAGTTGTTGCAAGCGGGCAGTGCGGGCCTTCTGGGGATGAGTTTGCCAAAAATACTCGCCGCGGAGGCGTTGCAAACTCCACAGCCGGGCCGCGCGAAGTCGGTCTTGTTCGTCTTCTTATATGGAGGGCCGAGCCAGCTAGAGACGTTTGATATGAAGCCCGATGCACCAAGCAGCATTCGTGGGCCGTTCAAGCCGATCGCGTCTCGAACACCCGGCCTACGGATTTGCGAGTATCTACCGCGGCTGGCCGAGCGGTCTGACAAGTACGCCGTCGTGCGCACGGTGAATCATCCGCAGAATGACCACAACGGAACGCATTTTATCCAAACAGGCCACGCGATTCCGCCTGCCGATCGCGGTTCGGCCAACGTCGCTGCCACCGACAAAGACTGGCCCGCGTTCGGTTCCGTGATCTCGTATCTCGACGCTCACGCAGAGGGAAGGCCAGCTAACGCATTCCCGCCCTACGTCTATCTGCCGAGATTGTTGGGACACTTCGCAGGCTACGACATCAATGGTCAGTATGCCGGCTGGTTGGGGAAAGCTTGGGATCCGATGGCCACGGCCATTCGGAAACGCTATGCGACAGACAATCCGTACTTTCGCGACTGCACGGACGATGAACTCGATTTTCGTCTGTCCGGACTTGATCTGTGGCCCGATGTTACGATCGACCGTCTGAATCGGCGACAGAGCCTGCTGACACAGTTCGATGCGCAACGCCGACGCCTGGAGCAGTCGCCCCGCGTCACCAACTTCGGCACACGGCGCGAGCGAGCGATGAATCTGCTCACGTCTGGCAATGTGGCCCAAGCGTTTGATCTTCGTCGGGAACCGAGTGCACTGCGCGATCGCTACGGCCGGAATCTGTTCGGCCAATCGTTGCTCATGGGCCGACGGTTGATTGAGGCTGGATCCCGATTCGTAACCGTCGCGTGGGACATGGCGGTTCGCGGTGATGATACGACGAGTTGGGATAGCCACCGCGACTTAACACGAGTGATGAAAGACCATCTGCTGCCCGGCTTGGACCTAGGGCTGCCGACATTGCTCGACGATATGCAGGAGAGCGGTCTGTTGGACGAGACGTTGGTATTCGTTGCCGGGGAAATGGGTCGGACGCCGAGGTTCCAAAACCGTGGTTCCCAGGATGGACGAGACCACTGGTCGCACTGCTTCCCATGCCTATTCGCCGGCGCAGGCACGCAAGCCGGCACGCTCTACGGACAGTCCGATGGGCATGCCGCCTATCCCGTGGCCGACCCGGTCTCTCCCGGCGACTTGGCCGCGACGATTTATTCAGCGCTGGGAATCGCACCCGACTTGCGCATTCCCAACGGATTGGGCCAGCCGGTTCAGCTCGTCGAGAGTGGGCGGCCGCTCGCGGCCATTTTCGCCTGATGCTCGTAACTGGCTGCTTCGCCGGTCTCGGTCGGTACAATGATGTGTTTGAGCCACCTACCCGACAGAGATCACCATGCCTCGAATTATCGTTGCCGAATGTAAGCAGGAAGTTTCGACATTCAATCCGGTGCCAAGCCGATACGACGACTTTCGTGTCGCTCGTGGGCCGGCCGTTTTCAACTACCACCGGGCTGTTCGCGAGGAAGTGGGCGGGGCACTGAGTGTGTTCGATTCCGCGAACGACGTTGAATCGGTACCAGCCTACGCAACCAGTTCCAATACCTCGGGTGGAGTTCTCGCCGCCGAGAGCTTTGATCGGCTGAGCGGCGACTTTCTGAGTAGCTTGGCTGAGGCGGGTCCGGTCGATGCCGCTTATTTCTCTTTGCACGGAGCGATGCAGGCGGAGAACGAGAGCGACCCGGAAGGTTACCTGTTGCAAGAGGCCCGACGCATCCTTGGTGAAGAGATCCCGTTTGTCGTATCGCTCGATATTCACGGAATCCTCACCGACCGCATGCTCCAGCACAGCGACGCAGTTGTCCCGTACCACACTTATCCCCACGTTGACTTTTTCGAGACCGGAGCACGCGCCGCGACGCTGCTGTTGAAGATCCTCGCCGGGCAAGCTCGCCCCGTCACCGCGCGAGTGAGAATTCCGGTCCTCGCGCGCGGCGATGAGATGATCACGGAAACGGGATCGATCTCCGAATGCATTCGCATGGCGAAGGACATTGAAGCGAGTGACGTTGGACTTTCGGCGGGTGTCATGTGGGGCAACCCGTTCACAGACGTTCCTGAGCTTCGAACGAACAGCTTCGCCGTGACCAATGGCGGCGAGGTGGCAGCGAAGGCGCACGCCATCGAACTCGGCAACTGCTTTTGGAAGCACCACGAGAAGATGCAGGTGCCACTGACCAGCCTCGAAGACGCCGTTCGTCAGGCGACGGAGATCAGCTCGGGAACGGTAGTGATGATGGATGCCGCCGATGCAACGAGTTCCGGTGCGTCGGGTGACAGCAACGCCATCCTGCGCGAAGTGATTCGGCAAGGTTATCGGGGACGAATCCTAGTGCCGATTGTCGATCCCAACGCGGTTGCAGCGGCGTTTGCCGCTGGCGTCGGCGCAACGATTCGCACGACGGTCGGCGGCGCGCATGATCCGACTCGCTACGAGCCACTCACAGTCGAAGCGCGCGTGCGTTCGCTCTCAGACGGCAAGTTCCGTAGCGAGTCGTTCGGCTGGCATTGGGATTCCGGCAACACGGCCGTGATTGAAGCGGACAACGCCACGTTGGTACTTGGCACCGCTCCCGTCAGCCTGTTTGACCGTTCCTGGTTCTACGCCAACGGCCAGGATCCGAGACACTTCGACTTGGTTGTGGTAAAGTCGCCCCACTGCGAGCCGCACATGTTTGCTGATTGGTGCGCGAAGCTGATTAACGTTGATGCTCCCGGCGCGACGAGTGCCAACTTGCGCAGCCTTGGACACACAACCTGCGCGAGGCCGATCTTCCCGCTTGACGAAAACGTTGACTTCCATCCGGTGGCGGACGTGTTTCGAAGGCCGTGATTCAGTAACGCGCACGCCGCATTCGGATCGCGGCCGCAAAGAACGCAAGAAACGCAAAGAGCAAGAGATTTGGAAGGGGGGACGATGGACAATCTCGAAGTTCTTCATGACGACGCCGAACGATCTCTGACCGCTCGCTTTCCACTCAGAGCGTGAACGGCATTTACGATCTGATCTTTGCGTATACCTCGAGGATGTTTCCTTCGGGATCAGCAAAATAAACAGTCCGGTGACCTCTCGGTTGGTCGGCTGGCGGATCGAGAATCGGGACGCCCTTGGCCAGGAGCAATTCGTAACACTCATCGACCTCAGCTGGTGAGACCAGGAACGCAAGCTGGACCCCGGGCGATCCTGGTCCACCGCTACGCCCGTCATAGTTCCGTGTGCGTTTACGAAGCCCCAATAGCACAGAGCCGACACGCAAAGCCAGACTCTCATCCGTTTCAGAATCGACAGGGAATGAGAACAGATCGCGATAGAATCTCTTCATCCGATCGATGTCGTCGCACAGAACAATGACGTAACCGAATTGTTGCACCGGTGTAAGCATGGATGGAATGCTCCTCAGGAGGATGATGGCGGCTTAATCAGGAACCACACGATAGCACCGACGCCGCTGATGACGCAGGCTACGACGATGGATCCGGACCAGCCGATTTGTTGGGCCATGATGGGGGTCAGTACGGGAGAGATCAAGCCGCCGACATTGCCGCCGGTGTTCATGAACGCTCCGGAAAGACCGCGTGACTTGCCGCCAATGTCGGTGGCTGTCGTCCAGAAAACTCCTTCAACCATGCCCGTCGCAGCCATCGACACTGCGAGGCACAGAGCCACGTTCATCAGGCCGGTGACATTCACGGCGATCACCCCGAAGACCGCCCCCAGGCCCATGCCGGTCAGCACGATGGCACGGCGGCCGCGCATGGTGCCCAGCAATTCGCACATCACATCGGTGCTTCGACCGCCGATTGCCATGCCGGCTCCCATCGCCAACATGATCCAGAACGACGCCCAACGTGCCTCGACTTCCGGCACCTCCAAGACTTGTTTGAAGTAGTAGCCCATCCAATAAAAAAAGAGGTATTGAAAGTAGCCATAAGCCGCGTAACTCAGCGTTATCAGCCAAAGATTGCGTTGCCTCAGCAGCGACCACCCTCTTGGTGACTTCGTCTCGTTGGGCAAGGACGTCGTCTCGGTCGCGGACGTCGTGGGTTGCGGATGCGGCAACGACGGCGACGCCAGCAGCCTCCACAGCAAACTGCAGCCAATCAGCATCGAGCCGCAGGCTACAAACGCCCATTGCCAAGTCAGCGAATCCATCAGCCAGCCGAAGGCCGGATAACAGCAGGCGATGCCGATCAACGCTCCGGCGGTGACCATCCCGTTCGCGGTAGCACGACGGTGCACCGGCACTACATCGTGCACAACATGTGCGGCAGCCGGATGCAGCGGCGCGTTGCAGAATCCGGCCAGGCCACGAATCACCAGCAAGCCGATCCACAGACTTTCCGGCGTACTGGTGACCCAACCCAACACGCCGGTCAGTATGACGAAAGTCCCCATCGTCAGGCCAAACAACGTCAACGCCCGCCCCGATCCGATGCGATCGATCAGCCAGCCGCCAGGCAACATGCCGATCGTGTAGACAATCAGAAAGGCCGTGTAGACCCACCCCATCCGTGTTTCAGGGATGCCGAGCTGCGGAATGAACATCTCGTCGCCGGCGACCGAAATGCCAACGCGGTTGAAATGCCCGATCGCCGCGTAACCCATCAGCAGCACAATGATCCACCATCTGTTGCCGGACACTCGTCCTCCCGCTTCGTTGAGCCTGTGATTGGTTTGTTGGCGGCTGGCAGAACGATTGATGACGGGACAATGAAGGCGGTGATGTTTCTGTCACGGATTTTTCTGTCAACACACTCAGCCGCGCGCTTTCCAATTAGAGTAGTACAATCTAACCTGTTCAACGTCCGACTGATACAATATCGCACGATCTCGTTCCCAGGCTCCGGCCTAGGAGCGTGCTGTCTTCCCGGCTCTGCCGGCCTTGCGAGGCGGAGCCTCGGGACAGTAGGTTACGAGGCAGAGCCCCGTAACCAGCGTGCTTCTTGCGGGCACCGCGCCTGCGAGATGTTCATAGCAGAGCCTTCCGGCGGAGATCGATGATGGTCGTGGTGCTGATGTGTGCTGTGCTGGCTGGCGAGGAACCGGCGGGAGGACAACGTCCGACAGCGCAGCAGATCCGATTTTTCGAGACCAAAGTCCGTCCGCTGCTCGCCGAGCATTGTCTCAAGTGTCATGGCGAAAAGAAGCAGTGGGGCGGGTTGCGGCTGGATTCGCGCGAGGCGCTGTTGCGAGGAGGAGACTCGGGCGCGGCGATCGTTCCGGGCAAGCCCGACAAAAGTCTGCTGATCCGCGCCGTCCGTCAGGTCGATGACGACCTCAAAATGCCGAAAGACAACAGGCTCACGCAGCCGCAGATTGCGGAACTCGTCCGCTGGGTCGAAATGGGTGCTCCGTTCCCCGCAGCGATGGGCGCGGCCCAACGCACTCGCGATCCGGATCATTGGGCGTTTCAGACGCCCGCCGCACCGCCGCTGCCCGCGGTTACCAATTTGGAATGGCCGCAGTCGGCATTGGACCATTTCGTCCTCGCGAAGCTTGAAGAAGTGGGGCTCTCTCCAACGATGCGAACAGACAAGCGGACGCTCATTCGCCGCGTCACCTTTGATTTGATCGGCCTGCCCCCGACGCCGGACGAGATCGATGCGTTTCTCGCAGACGAATCGCCCGACGCGTTTGCGCGAATCGTCGATCGGCTGCTGGAATCGCCGCGGTACGGCGAACGCTGGGGACGACACTGGCTCGATGTCGCGCGGTATGCGGACTCGAACGGATTCGATGAAAACGTCGCGCATGGCAACGCCTGGCGGTATCGCGATTACGTCGTAGCGGCGTTCAATCGCGACAAGCCGTTCAATCAGTTTGTCATCGAGCAGTTGGCCGGTGATTTGTTGCCATTCAACGGCAAAACACAGCAGCATGAACAGTTGATCGCAACCGGGTTTCTCAGCATCGGGCCGAAGGTTCTCGCCGAAACCGACCAGGCCAAGATGCGAATGGACATCATCGACGAGCAACTCGACACAACGGGCCGGGCGTTTCTAGGCCTGACGTTGGGTTGCGCTCGCTGTCATGACCACAAGTTTGATCCGATTGACACGGCGGACTACTACGCCCTGGCAGGCATCTTCAAGAGCACGCTGACCATGCGGAAGTACATCAAGGTCGCTGAGTGGCACGAACACCTGCTGCCGTCCGCCGCCGCGAGCGAGATGAAAGCTGACTTCAATGCGAAGGTAGCAGCCAGGAAGACCGCCATCGCCGCCTTCGTCGCTGTTGCCGATAAGGTGGCTCGCGAGAAACGCGCCGCCGCAAAGCCGCCCGAGAAGCTGGAGACGCTGTATCCCGCAGCGACGAAAGCCGAACTCCAGAAACTGCGTGACGAACTCGCTGCATTGGAGAAAGCCGGGCCGAATTTGCCGTCAGCGATGGGCGTCACGGAAGACAAAGTGACCGACATCGCGATCCATCTGCGTGGCAATCCGCTCAAGCTGGGCGACGTCGTTCCGCGACGCACGCCGCCCGTGATGCGCGGCCCGCGCGGGCCGCAGTTCACCGACAAGGAAAGCGGCCGCCGTCAACTCGCCGAATGGCTCGTCGATCCACAGCACCCGCTGACCGCGCGCGTCTTCGTCAATCGCGTCTGGCGTTGGCATTTCGGCAAGGGACTGGTGCGCACGACCGACAACTTCGGTTTGTTGGGCGAGGCCCCTTCGCATCCGGAATTGCTCGATTGGCTGGCTCGCCGGTTCATCGCGGACGGCTGGTCGGTCAAGTCGCTGCATTGGCTGATCTTGATGTCCAGCACGTATCAGCAGGCGAGCACCGCCACCTCCGAGACGATCGATCGCGACCCCGAGAACCGCCTCTTCGGCCGAGTTGACGTGCGACGACTCGAAGCCGAAGCTGTGCGCGACGCGCTGCTGGCGACCAGCGGGCAATTGGATGAAACAATGGGTGGCTCGTTGCTGAAGCTCAAGAACCGTGCGTATTTCTTCGATCACACCTCCAAGGATCTGACCACGTACGACAGCCGCCGCCGCTCGTTGTACCTGCCGATCGTGCGCAACAACGTCTTCGACCTGTTTCAGTTACTGGACTTCCCCGACCCCTCCGTATCGAACGGCAACCGAGCGACAACTGTCGTGGCATCGCAAGCGTTGCTGATGCTCAACAGCGACTTCGCCATGCAGGCGGCCACCGACTTCGCCAACCGCTTGCTCGCCGAGTCGCCTGACGATGATCGACGTCTCTCGCAACTGTACGTCATCGCATTCGGCCGCGAGCCGACAGCCGATGAACGACAGGCCGATCGAGCCTTCCTGGCCAAAGTGGCTCAAGCTCAATCCACCGAGTCAGACGCGGACCGGCGCCGGCGACAAGCCTGGACCACACTCTGCCACGTCGCGCTTGCCGCCAATGAATTCGTGTACGTGAGATAAAGATCGTTAGACGCCTTTTGAAGAGATACGGAGTCCTCGCAGCCGCGGAGAGTGACAACCACGGTGGTCGCGGCCCGAGCGATATCAGAACGCCATGTCGTCCTCTTCTCCCATCAACTCCGAAACTCGTCGCCCGATGATTTGCTCGCGGGCGTCTTTGCGCTTCTTCATCGAGTCGGTCAGTTTGTCTAGCTCCTCGCGCAGGCGAACCAAATGCAACTCGCGACGAGCCTGTCGAACATCGAAGTGCTTGCTGACAATCCCATGGAGTTCCTTCTTCAACTCTTCACGCGCCTCGCGCAGAGCTCGGCGAAGCGTCTCGGCCAACTCATGCGTCTCTCGATCAAGTTCCGCGTCAGACCTCTCGAGTTCGTAGAGTTCCGGATCGACCTCCTTCAACTCCTCCAAACGCCGTTGCTCATGCTCGCGATTGAAGTGCAGATGTGGCGGTCCGTGCGGCGGAGGAGGCCCTTCTCCCGGCCGACGATCGGGTGGTCCATCCGGCCCGCCAGGACCGTCGAATTGCGGACGCCGTTCGCGATCTGGCGGCATTGGACGGCGGGTATCAGGACGGTCATCTCCCGGGCCCAACTTGCGTGCGTCATCCTCACGAGAGGCACCGTCCGGAGCCTTCTGCTGAGCGATCGTACCGGTTACCCATAGAAGCGCCACTGCAAGCAAAGCGGCCGTCAATCGTTTGGCAACTGTCATAGTTTTCAACCTCCGTTATTGCGTCTATGCGACCTGTCAGAGCGACCCTTCTTCAAGTTCTTCTTCAAATTCGGCAAAGCGATCGGACAGCGACGAGTAGTTCGCCTCACTGCTCGTCCAGTCCGAACGAGCCGAATGGATCGCCACGCTGGCTTTAGTCAACTCCTCTTCAAATGCGTCGTCCCACGCAAACTCACCTCCCGCGTCAGATTCGCCGACTGCGTTTCCGTTTGTGCCGTCAACAGCAGCCACCTCCGAGTCTCCGCTTGGCATTTCGTCGTTCGAATCCGCTGCCGACTCAGCAATCTCCTGCGTCGGATTTGACGAAGGCTGCCGGCGCGCAATGCTCCACGAGACGAAAGCTATCAACAGCGCGGCGGCGATGGCTAATACAATCCTCACCGAGCTTATCGGCCGTGATTGTATCATCGGCACCGGGACAAGATCCGCGGACTCCTCATCCGCCACCTCGATCAGTCGTCCCAACATCAACCAGCTCTCACGCAATGTCGCCGCCTCGTCTCCGAACTGGTCGTCGGAAGAATCACGCGACGTCGCTTGTTCAAGTTGCTTCAATAGGTTCTCGGTAGGCTGATTCATAGCGTCGATTCAGCAATATGTTTTCTGAGGGCAAGTAGGCCACGACGGCAATGGCTGAGGGCAGTACTTAATGGACAACCCACGGTTTCCGCAATGTCGGCGAACGACATGTCGCAGTAGTATCGAAGTAACAGAACACGCTTCCGCTGCGGCGTTAGCAATTCAAGCGACGCGTCTAGCTCTTGTCTCGCTTCTGACTTCTTCAACCTGTCGGTTGGAGCGTCACCCCTGTCCGCCGGCTCGGCAACGGCCCAGCCATTCTCATCGAGATGGACTTCAGGCTTCGACTTTCGGGCGTGATCAATCAACAGGCGGTCGGCGATCTTCAACAGGTAGGCACGCGCGGTTCCTTGCTCGCGATACGTTTCCCGAGCCTGCCACGCGCGACGAAACACTTCTTGAGCCAGATCGTCCGCGACGTCCGGTCGCCGTATCGCTGCCAGCAAATAGCCGCGCACCGCTTGCCCGTGCTGGGAAAACCAGCTCGTCAAGCGATCCATCTCGTGGCCTGTGAGGTCGGCAGCAGTCATGGCATAAGAATACAAACGGGTATATGTCGCGAGTATTGCAGCCAGACGAGGAAAAATGCTTTGCGACCTGCCGCATTCCGTTATTCTAGGCCAAACTGTTCCCGTAGAGAGCCACAAACAGTGATAGCACAACGACTTGCGTCATGACTCGATTGTCGCGAGGGAGACCGAGGGACGAGCCAAGTTGCAGGAACGTCTTTAGCCCGTGGAGCGTAGTAGCCACGCCAGCAGGCCCTTCTGGGCGTGTAAGCGATTACCGGCCTCTTGCACGATCGCGCTCCGAGGACCATCGATCACTTCAGCGGTTACCTCTTCGCCGCGCCGCGCGGGCAGGCAGTGCAGGAAGCACGCTTCCGAGGCAGCTTGCTTCATTAGCCCGGAATTCACCTGATAGCCAGCAAGAGCGCGTGCGCGCTCCTCGCGTTCACCTTCTTGGCCCATACTCGCCCAGACATCCGTGTACACAGCAACGGCTCCGGCCACGGCTTCGTGGGGGTCGGTCGTTTGCACGAGACTCATCGTCGGAAGCTTTTTCTCTAACTCCGTAAGAAACTCCGTGTCGAATTGGTATCCATCGGGCGCGGCGACGGCGAATTCAACTCCGAGCTTGCCGCAAGCGATAGCCAAGCTGCGAGCAACGTTGTTGGCATCACCAACATAGGCCAGCCGCAAGCCGGTCAACGAACCGTGTAGCTCGCGCAGCGTATAAAGGTCGGCTAGAGCTTGGCAAGGATGAGAGGTATCCGTCAATCCATTGATGACCGGCCGGTTGCAGTGCTCGGCTAACGCCTCCACCTTGGCATGCGAATTCGCCCGGCAGACCACCGCATCGACATACTCGCCCAGAACTTGACCGAAGTCGGCCGCCGACTCGCGTTCTCCCCATCCGACGTCTTTACCCAGGAACAAGCTGTTACCGCCCAGATGCGCCATCGCCGTTTCAAAGCTGACGCGCGTACGGAGCGATTGCTTCTCGAACAGAAGCGCTAGAACCCGACCAGGAAACAGCGGCTCCCGCACGCCTTGTGCCAGCTTGGTCTTCAGATCCTCAGTGATCTCGGAAATCTCCTCGATTTCTGCCGAGGTGAGATCGAATAGTGTGAGCACGTGTCGCATCGCGGCGCTCCAAATCAGTTCCTGTCAATTCGTTACTCGGCAGCGACGGCCTTCAGTACGGATTCGAGAATCACGAACCCTTCTTCGGCTTGTTCCAACGACAAGTTCATCGCGGGTAATAGCCGAACGACGTTTCCTTGCGTGCAGTTGACCAACAGCTTCTTGTCCAGGCACTGTGCCACGACCGAAGCACCATCCACCGTCAACTCGACGCCGACCATCGTCCCCAGGACGCGCACTTCCTGGATGATGTCACACTCTTGCTGAAGTTGCTCAAAGCGAGATCGGAAGAAGTCACCGAGTTGTTTCGCGGCATCGAGCAAATCCTCTTCTTCCATCGTTTGCAGCGTGGCGATTCCCGCCGCCGAAGCGATCGGGTTGCCTCCGAAAGTCGTGGCGTGCATGCCGGGCCGCAGGCTCGGGGCAATCTCTGGAGTCGTCAGCATCGCTCCACCGGCGATACCGCTGCACACGGCTTTCGCCAACGTCATCACGTCGGGAGTGACACCAAACTCCTGGTAGGCGAACCAGTTTCCAGTTCGCCCACATCCAGCTTGCACTTCGTCGAAGATCAGCAGCAACTCGTTGTCATTAGCCAGCTTCCGCAGCCCTTCCAAGAAGCCCTCAGGTGGAATCCGAATCCCGCCTTCGCCTTGAACCGGCTCCACCAAGATCGCGCACGTTTCATCATCCACCAGATCGGCAACCGCAGCGAGATCCGCGTAAGGAGCATAGTTAAAGCCCGCCATCATCGGGCCGAGGCCTTCGTGATGCTTTGGCTGCGCCGTTGCGGTCAGTGCACCGAACGTTCGTCCGTGGAATCCGCCTTCGAACGTGATGATCTTGTAGCGTTCTTTCGGCGTGTGCAGGCGGGCTAGTTTGATCGCCGCTTCGTTCGCTTCGGCTCCGGAATTGCAAAAGAATGCTTGGCCGCCAAAGCTTCGATCGGACAGCTCCTTCGCCCACCGGCCTTGGATATCCATGTGCCAGGTGTTGGGCACGTGGATGAGCGTGGCAACTTGGTCTTGAATCGCTTGGACGACCTTCGGCGGGCAATGCCCCAGCAAGTTGCAGCCCCATCCCGGAAAGAAATCGAGGTACCGACTCCCTTCACTGTCCCAAATGAACGAGCCTTCTCCATGTACCAAGTTGACCGGATACCGACCGTAATTGGGAATCACGTACTTCTTGAAGAGTTCTATCGTGTCACTCGACTTCATCGGGAACCTCCTTCGTTCGGAAGCGGACAGGGCGGCGAGCCTGGAAGACTCACACGACAACTCTCTGGCCGGGCAGGTTCGGCTCGGCTGAAGGCCTGCCAAGACTAACCCTGCACAATCTGCGTTCCAATCCCCTTCGTGGTATAGACTTCCAACAGCAGCGAATGGCGGATGCGGCCGTCAATAATGTGTATCTTCCGCACGCCTTTATCAAGCGTTTCCAAACACGCTTCGACCTTGGGAATCATCCCGGCGGCGACCGCTCCGGTCGCAATCAGTTCGTGCCCCTCTTGGGCCGTCAAGCTATGGATCAACGAATCTGGATCATCTTTGTCGCGTCGTACGCCATTCACATCACTCATGAAGACCAGCTTCTCCGCTCCCATCGCTAGCGCTACGGCCGTCGCCGCTGTATCGGCGTTGACGTTGAGCTTTTGCTCGTCATCATCCAGACACATCGACGGAATGACCGGTACTTGGCCCGCATAACAGAGGTTATCGATCGTCATGCGATCGACGCGCGTCACGTGTCCGACGTTGCCAAGATCGACTGGACCATCGTCGCCGTCTAACTGAATTCGTTTACCGAACAAGACGTTCGTCGCCTGGAAACTCAAAGTCATCGCACGCCCACCAAGTTCCTCGATCCCGCGGGCGATACGTTCATTGACCTCGCTGGCGAGGACGCGCTCGACGATTCCCAGCGTCGCTTCATCCGTATATCGGCGACCTTGGACGAAGCGTGATTCGATCCCCGCTTCGGTCATCGCCCGGTTGATGGCTGGTCCGCCGCCATGCACCACCACAGGCCGCATGCCTACGGTTTCCATGAAGACAATATCGAGCAGCACATGCCGCAGCGCATCCGCGTCGTCCATGAAGCTGCCACCGAGCTTGATCACGGTGATCTTGTCACGGAATTCGCGGATCCACCCCATCGCTTCGATAAGCGTGTCGGCCTTGGCAATTGCTTGCTGCAAGGAAATCGTCTCCCGAAGAATGCTTCCCAGGCGATTGCCTTGGGATGAAGGAAACCACACATTTTATGGAGTTGGAAGCCGGGGGTCAACGATCCGTTGCGGCTCAATGTGTTGTCGATAGGCACTCGGGCACGGCCGAAATCGCTATTCTGCAATGACGGGCGACTTGAGCGTGCCGATGCCAGAGATGCTTGCTTCGACTTCATCGCCCGGCTTGAGGTACGTCTCGGTCGTATTGCCAACTCCGGCGGCAGTTCCCGTGGAAATGATATCGCCCGCCTCGAGCGTGACGAAACTCGATATGAACTCGATGACGGCGGCAACTGGGAAGATCTGTTGCGAGGTCGAAGCGTGTTGATGAACGGTTCCGTTAACCGATAGTTTCATATCGAGTGTCTGCGGGTCAGGGATCTCGTCGGGTGTGACGACGCATGGACCGCAGGGACAGAAGCTGTCGTGCCACTTACCGTGCAGCCAATCAAAGAACGAATCCTTGGAACGCTCTTTGCGGTCTGGGTTGGGTTTGAACTTACGATTCGAGATGTCGTTGATCACGGTATAGCCCGCCACGTAGTTCAGCGCGTCCGCCTCGGAGACTCCCTTCGCTTCGCGACCGATGACGACCGCAAGTTCAAGCTCCCAGTCGATATGATCCGGCGAGACGCTCGGAATGCGAACTGGCTTACCAGGATCGGTCAGAGTTGTTATTGGTGGCTTCATAAAGACGTAGGGAAACGTCTCGGCTCGCTCGGCTGCGATACCGCCACCTTCTTCGATATGCTTCGCATAGTTGCCCGCGAGCAAGAATAACTTGTTGGGGCGGGGGATCGGTACGAGTAATTCGATCTTATCGAGTGGCAGCGTCGCGTTATCCGCCAATTCGCAGGCGTCGCTGGCCATGAACTCGGCCAACTTCTTTGTCGCTTCCAAGGCTTCTCCATCGGGCGGCAAGAACGGCAAAACCGTCTCGCTGATCGGCAGCACCGTCGTCGACTGCGTTGCCATCGTCTGAGCTCTTGCGACGGATGAAAGGGGAACAACGCGATCGTCTTCGTAGAAGCCAACGGCAATTTGATTGTTGAAACGGAAGCGGCAAAGTCGCATGGATTGGATCCTTCCTCGTGCGGAAAGTAGGCTGCGTTTTACGTTATTTCGGCAAGAATAGTCGTTGTTCGCTCCGCGAACCAACGTTTGTTCGCGGAGCGAACAACGACTTTGCGGCTACGCACCCTATGACAACTGCTCTTTCGTTAGGCGGAAGTAGTCGCCCAGTCCCTGGCCGCCCTCTGTCAGGCGTTGCCGGATCTGTTCCTGCGGGTGTGCGATTCCTGCTTCAGTGCGCAGTCCGAGTCGCCCTTCGGCCTGTTCCCACTCGCCACCACACACTTTGCGAAGTGCTTCACCGATATAGGCACCCCATAATCGCGACAAGATGTCGAGATTCTCCTCGGACTTACCACCCTGGATGGCATACTCAACGGTGTCTACGGTGGACTCGATGTCGTCCACGCTCGCTTCCGAGAAATCGAGCTCCAAAACCAGATGTTTCCGCGAAAACCGCTGTGCCTCCAGGGCATCCACCTTCATCTGTTCAACGAGATCGGACATCAAGGAGCCTCGACAGGCGGTGAGTTAACGTCGGAAATACGGTCAGTCCTTTGTCGTTGGAAGCTTCTCCAAACTTGCTTCCTTGTTCGGTGTAGCGTTGCGAGTTACCCACGTCAACCCGGCCACATCTTTGGGAGTGGTAGGACTCGACAAGCTGAGCAGCAGTGAGGCAATGAACGTGACGGTGAGGGAACATGGCATGATCCACGTGAAGCTAAGAGATCGTTCGGGTACAGAAAAGCCCCAAGCGGCCAGCGTCGGTGCGAGCAGCTCGAAGTAACCCAGCCCCACACTTGTTGCGAGCCCCAGCGCAACACCGCCGATGACCGCCTTCTCGCCAACACGAGGTAGGAACATGCCAACAAGAAACAAGCCGCCAAGCGGTGCCGTGATTGCATTGAATGTCCGGGGCATTGCATCGACGACGCCCCAGGTGCTGGGAAGAAAACTCAGTCCATACGCCGCGAACGTGATGAGTGTTCCCGCAAGCAGCGTGATCCGTTTGGCCTCACCGACGTTAGACGTCGTTTCTGTTTTGCTGTTCCGCTTTCGCTCGGAAGCAAGGACCGTCGCGATCGAGTTGATTCCCGAATCGATGCTTGACATCGCGGCGGCCAAGAGCGCCGCAAGGATTGCTCCACCACAACCGGCCGGTAGACGACTGACGGCGAACGTCGGAAAGATCAGACTTTGTTCTTTATCCGACACCAAACCGCGATCGATCGGGATCCCTTGGCCGAAGTAGAAGTACAACACGGCCAAGCCAAGAACGACCAGCATCAAGTTGATACCGACGCCAAGCAACGACCCCGTGACGAAGCTGCGACGAGCGGCCTTGGCGTCGCTGGTGCTAAAGTACCGCTGGACCGTCATCTGATTGCCTACATGCGTGCAAACATGCCAGATGCACATGTTCAGCGCGACCGTTACGACTGTGGCTCGAACGAACGGATCCATACTGAAGAGAGGCAATGCATGCGGGTTGTCGCTCGCTGCGAGATGCTGCGTCGCAGAGGAGTACCAATCGGCAAGCGACGAATTGGTCGTTACGGCAACGAAACCGATCGTGAACAGACCGCCTCCGACCAGAAGAACGACTTGCACAACGTCCGTCCAAATCACGGCTCGCAAACCACCAAGCATCGTGTAAATGGTTGCGACCGTGCCGACGGTGAGGATCACGACAAGCAGCCGCGCCGAGGACTCCGGTTCCGCAACTCCTACGTTCTTGAAAACGTTCGACACACTGGCCGGGATAGGTAAATCACTGACACGAGCCAGTGCCTTGGCTGACAGCAAGACAACAAAGCCCATCCACAGCACTACCATCAAAATGAACAGGCTGGCGCCGAGGCGTCTGGCGCTCGGACCGAATCGCCCGCCCAAGTACTCATAGGCAGAGGTGTAACGAAATCGCATCATGAAGGGGATGCAGAAGCACCAGACGATCAACATCTCCAGAGGGATCGCGAGCATCTTGCCAAAGATGTGTGTCACGCCGGACTTCCAAACTTCACCCGGCTCGGAGAGATAGGTAAGGCTGGAGAGCAGGGACGCGATGACGCTCATGCCCACAGCGAACCAAGGCATGTTTCGGCCGGCGAGGAAGTACTCGTCGTTCGAACTCTGCCGTCGAGACAAGTAAGCGCCAAACGCGATCATCCCAATCAGATAGATCACGATGACCGCGTGGTCTTGCCAAGCCAAGGCTAACAGCACGAGAGCTCCTCGGAGGGCGGCGTAGCCGCAAAGTCGTTGTTCTACTTACGAGTATCGTAGCAGATCATCTCGTGGCGGTCGCGGAGGTACAAACGACGGCCCGACACAACCGGGTTTGCTATTCGCGGCGATGTCGGAAAGAATGCGGGTTGGAACGCCAAATGGAAACTCAGTGGTATTACGCTCGTGACGGTAAGCAGCTCGGCCCTGTGTCGGCGGAGGCACTGCACCGGTTGGCGCGTGAAGGGCAGCTGAACGGCGACAATCTGGTGTGGCGCGCTGGGATGGAGAAATGGGAGAAGGCTGCGGCGGTCGGCATCGGCGGCGAGATCGAACCTCCGCCTGTCGCTCCCGTTTCGAGTCCACCTCCTCCACCCGTGGCGCACCCCGCTGCGCCGCAGACGGCAACACAACGTCCAACTCGGCGCAAACGATCTAGTTTCGATCCGCAGCTCATCATTTGGGGCGGCAGCGGGTTGTTCGCCTTCTTGATCTGCGTGGTCTTCATCGTTTCCTCCGGGCGCAAGTCACAGGTCGCCGATCGCCGCAACTCTCGACGAACAACATCCACAGCGCCCATCAGAACTCGCAGTCCTTCGCCTCGAACGGTCGCCGGGGCTCGCGGTGGCAACGGCGAACGTCCCGGAGTCGCTCCGCGTGTTGAACAACCTCTAGCCCAAACGCGTTCCGCATCGGGAAGCGAGCGGAACATCACGGCCCCCAGCTCTATTCCGCCTTCGACGCCTAGTCGCTTGCCATTGCCCAACGCTCGCACGGAGATGCCAAAGCTACTTGAAGACCTTGTCGCAGCAACACAAACGAAGCCAGAGGAGTCGCCTGAGGCCGATAATGCGACGAGCCGATCCTCGACCGGCGAAACAGAGTTGACCGATTCGCCGAAGCCAGCCGCCCAAGTGATAAACTCGTCCAACGCAACGAATTCGAAACTGGCAGAACAGCAGCAGACACTATTCCAAAAGATTGACATCCAGCGCCAGCCCAAGTTCAGCGTCCAAGGACTGACGACGACGCAGAACATTCACTACCAACTCTTCTCGAAGCTAACGATCGATTCGACGAAAGACGGGACTCGGACCGTGACGCAATTCGTCGAGGAAACGCGATTGCTGGCGGCGGATGACTTGTCGCGAGCCACTTTCGCGAAATCCCTGGATGAGTTGAAACGCCGCCAGTTTACCTACAAGCTAGACTCGCACGGCGAAGTCGTGGACTTCACAGGATACAAGAAGAATCTGGCATCGCTTCCGGTGGACTTGCTGTCCGGAAGCGGCTTCATGATGACTTCCGTCATCGACGAAGATGGCTGGAAGGAACTGGCAGAGCTGACATTTTTTGTACCGAAGCTGGATGCACAACAGGGTGAACCGTGGCAACGGCAGATGGCTCACGACTTTGGGCAGCTAGGGAGTTGGTCGGGAGCCACGACCTTCACTTGGGGCAAGTCCAATCAAGACGACTCAGCTACCGAGCGGATTAACTATCGACATGACATGACGCATCAGAAACCGACTGGCGGCGAGAGCAAGTTACCGTTCAAGATCAAAGCTGCTAGTTTCACGCTGCGGCAAGCTTCGGGATCGATTGCGTACGACCGAGCGAAACAGAGAGTCTCGACTGTGGAAGAGATTTTCGACGTCAGCGGATCGGTGACCATTGAGTTGGCAGGCCAGTCGCTTCCCGTTGAGCTGACGGAGCGGCAACAGATCACGATCGAGTTGTCTGAGCAAAAACAGGCATAACGGCAAAACTAATCTGGCAGCCGCCAGACGCGGATCACGCCGTATGTGCCGGAGGAAACTGCGCCGCGTGCGTCGGAAAGGTATTGCACGGCGGTGGCGCTTCCCGGAAGGCTGCTGCGGCGTCGGTCGCTTAGCGTCTGTATCTCGCTGCCATCTTCAACGTTCCACAGAGTGACCTCGTTCATCATGCCGGCGCTCAAGAGACGCTGGCCATCTGGCGAAAACGCAATGCGATAACATGATCGTGTCGTTGGCATCCGCGAAATCATGTTCCCGGAATTGATGTCCCAGACCATGGCTTGTTCAAAGGAACAGGCCGCGACAAGCCTGCCGTCAAATGATAGTGCGACGTGATTCGGATCTCGTCCCAGGCCAGAAAACGGGCCAGCCGTCTTGGCGGGTCGCAGGCTCCAGACATAGACGTTGTCATCGCTACTGCCGGCAGCGACCAGCCGGCCGTTGTCCGAGATCGCGATGGTCACGGGAGTGCGTCGACAGTTCAATTGTCCGAGCGGGCCTCCTCGCATGGCAAACAAGCGGAGATTACCGGATCCACTTGAATTCAGAGCCCACAGCAGGATGTTGCTGTCGCGAGCAACCGCCATCGCACGCGATCTCACTTTCGTATCAAGCCGATCGGCCAACTTGCCAGTCTGGAGATTCCAGACTTCAACGGTTTCACTCGCGCCGGAAACGATGACGAACTTGTCATCCGGAGACAAGCCGAGCCACGTGAACGACCCTACGCCCGGCCGTAACAATGCAACTTCCTCGCCGGTCGCGAGATCCCAGAAGCGCACTGTTTGGTCCCGCGAACCCGAAACGACATGCTTGCCAGTCCGAGTCACTGCCAAAGAGAGAACATCGGACGTGTGTCCTTCCAGCCGTCGCACTAAGCCAACATTGACGTCAAGCCACGCGAACTTCGAGTTTCGGCTGGCGTTGGGTGCGACCTTCTCCGAAATCTCGTCCGAACGCCGTTTGGCTTTCGTTCGATCGAGATCAGCGAGCCCTGGCAGCGCCGCCCGATACCAATATTTGGCCCGGAGCCAGGCTCCATTCCGATCGCCTTCAGCGGCTTTCGCACCCCAGTCGTACCAACCGTCTGCCACGGCGAGTCGCTCTTTACCTTCGGTCGGTTCTTGAAGATCCTTGCTGGCAAGTTCTTTCAGCGTTACGTTTGTTCCTTTGGCCAGATGCGGTAGACCGGCCTCCCAATCCTCCTTCACGAAACAGAGATATTGGCCAAGGTCGAGATTGGCTTCCGGATCGTCCGGAGCGGCCGCCAGCTTCTGCTTTGCAGCCTCTGCTTGCCACCAGAGCTTCGTGCCTTCGGTGATTCGCTTTCCGAGCGCGAGCGCGGCCTTGGCTAAGTCGCGGTCGCGCGGGCGATTCAAGCGGGCAATCAACCCGACCTGCTTCTCGGCTGCCTCAAATTCACTTTCGAGCAGCGCCTCTTCCGACATATCCAGCACGAGGTCAGCTAAAACTCGGCGATCCGCCTGCGACTTGGCTGCCTCTGTCAGCTTTACCATCGTGTCCAACTTTAGCGTCCAGGAAGCAACGTCAAATTGATCGGTTAGCTGTTCCGTTAGACGCAACGCCAAGTGCGGATTCACCGCCTCGACGGCTAGTAATCTCGCCTCGAACAACAAACCGAACTTCGATGCTCCTTCCTCAGTTTCAGCAGCTTGCTTCAACAACTCATTGGCAAGCGTCACCTTCGCCGCCGGATCATTGGCGGAAGCGAATTCGTCACGGTAAATGTCCTTAACCTGCGTCGAGGCTTGCCGGCGATCCTCGGCTGAGGGAACTGCCAATCGTCTCTTTGGCGTCGCCGCAACGAATGGTCTCGGATTGGGTATCGGTCGCAGAGTTGATGGCGTCGTCTGCGACGTATTTGCCGCGACCAGGGGACTCTTTATGGCGTCACCCGGTGGCGACTCCCAAACTGAAGCTGCAGCCGCCTCAAGAATCGCGCCACTACGTTGCAGAGCGACCGAGATCGCCAAGGGAACAAGCCCCTGCTCGGCTAGTTCGCGAGATCGCTGAAGGTGTTCCTCCGCAGTGAGCGAATACAGTTGAGTCGTGGGAGTCAACCCACGCACCAGGGCGGCGTCGATTACGTGTCCGTCCCCACTTGTTGAGGCGACTGAGATATCGAGTAGATGATCGCCGGGTTGCAATCGAGACTCAAAGAAGGGCCGAGCGCCACTGAATCGATCCGCTTGGGTGGCTCCTGCCGGACTTGGTTTCCAAACGACGCTGTAACGATGTCTGTTCTGGAAGACGAAAACATGGCACGTGTAAGTGACTAACGGCGAGTCCTTTCGCGACTTCACTCCGTCTTTGAACTCAGATGGCGTCCGGGCCAGCCACAATTCGGAATCGGGCGGCTCTCCTTTGGACTCCACCCACACTCCGGTAAAGCGCAACTCGCTATCCCCAAATCCAGCCACATCGACCGGCTCAAAGCCAGCAGCCTTGAACCGCTCGTTAGTCGGAGTGTATTCGCTGGCCGTCACTCCTGCGACGAATCGCCAGGGCCGACTATCACGCGTCCAGACAGCCGCAACCAGAACATCGCTGCCGACGGAATACGGTCGAATTCGTAGCGGACGCCAACCGTACCTCGCCAACGGCCGAAGCATGTTGACAAGTTCGTCATACGCAATCGACTGGCAAAGCAAAAAGCGATCAGCAACGATTCCTCCGCCCGACTCAACTGTACGCCTGAACGAAGACGGAAGGATAGATGGCATCGCGCAAGCGAACGCGGCGAAGTCCAAATCCTCGATTATCTCTTGCGATTCATCGATCTTCGCAACCGTGATGGTGGGAGGCCGACGCTTCGCCGTGGATTCGATGGGTGTCTCAGAAGGCGTCTTGGGGGGCTCGGGACGAAGAACCTTCGTTGTTGGCGGTCCTGGCGACCGTTCGTTTGCTCGGGCTGCGGGTTTCCAGGCGGGCGGCGCGAGGCCCGCAGGCTCCTTACTCGAGAAGACACCGGAATAGACCGCTGCTATCAAGCCGACAGCGACGACGACGACGAGTGTGCCGACGAAAGTGATGAGCCGCTTAGGCTGATCGCGCCGAGCCTGCCGTCTTCGCCGTGGGGAGACCGTGACCAGAGAGCCTTTTTGTTCCGGCTCGACGCCAACAGACGCCGGCAGCGGGAGATGAGCGGCAGCAACCGGCGAGACAGGCTGTGCAATCGGTACGGGTAAGACCACCTCCGGGTCGGGTGCGATCTGTGCCTGGATCTGCTCGCGTAACACGTCATCATAGGCGGTCTTCTTGTCGGCCTGGAGCAGCGTGACCTTTGCCGCGGAGAGTTCGTTTAGCAAGCGTTGCGACTCCGCAGAACGTTGGCCGTTCTGGAAGGTTCGGACGTGCCCCATTTGCCGATCAGCGGCCCTTTCGATCACGTTCAGGTTGTCTTCGAACGTCTCGATTCCGAGGAGGCGATAGTGGTTCGTCGGCTGATCCTTGGGAGGAATGCCAAGCCACTCGTAGTAGGGATCGAACGGATCTGACATCTCGTGCCTCAATGCGGGAAGCAAGCAACTCTCCAATATACGGACTCGGCCAATTGCCCGCCACAGATTGTCCGATGTGGAAGCGAGCAGGATCGCTCTGCCAAACACCGACCGACTCGGTTGATTCACCGGTGCTAACTAAACATCTGCCCAGTATCGGTCGGTTCGAATGCGTCTCTACAGTGCTCGATGGTCGGCATGCGTTGCCCGTCCGGCCACGTTACGGCAACGATGTCTAACCGGGCAGCATTCTCCAATAGATCATGTCGGCGAAGGTAGCTGAGCGAGGTTCGCGTGATGCGGCGTTGCTTGTCGGAATCGACGGCTTCGACCGGACGCCCGGCGTCGTGATGACGGCGAGTTTTGACTTCGACAAAGACAACGGTGCGGCCATCGACTGCGACAAGATCGATCCCGCCGATGCGATCGCGCTCGCTTCGGCCTACGATGACGTAGCCCTTCTGCTTCAAAAACCGAGCGGCCGCCGCTTCACCCCGCACCCCAAGCGGTTTCGGCTTCCGCCGCGCGTGCCACCAATCTCTGACCTGCTGATGAATCGACATGCTCCCAACCCCGGGAAGGTCGCTTCTGACGGAATGACTAAGGAATGGCGAGAGTCACTAGCACGCAAAGTCCCGCTCGACGAGCGGGACCTACTCTCTCACTTGCGACGTCGTTCCTTCAAACGCACAGCCTTGCCAACGCGATCGCGGAGGAAGTAAAGCTTCGCGCGACGAACCACACTCGATCGCTTTACTTCGACTTTGGCAATGCGCGGCGAATGCACTGGAAACTTCCGTTCGACCCCTTCACCGGCGACGATGCGTCGCACCGTGAACATCTCGCGCGAACCGCCGCCACTGCGAGCGATCACGGTTCCGTTGAAGACCTGAATACGTTCCTTGTTGCCTTCGAGGATCTTCGTGTGAACGTCAACCGTATCACCGATCTCAAACTCCGGTGGCGTCTCGTTGAGTGTCGATTGCTCGACTAACTTCATCAATTCCTGGCTCATCGTTCTTCCTTTCGCAGGTTATTCCCGATCGGGCGACGCCTCGTCTAACAAGTCGGCTCGCCGTTGTCGTGTCTTCAAATAACTTTGTTCTCGCCGCCAACGGGCGATCTCTTCGTGGTTGCCTCCGAGCAACACCTCCGGAACCTTGTGTCCGCGGTACTCACGAGGGCGTGTGTATTGTGCGAATTCCAGCAATCGATTGCCTTCAGAAAACGAATCGTCAACGCAACTGTTCTCGTCGCCGAGCACTTCAGGCACCAAACGGATCACGGCATCTACCAAAACCATGGCAGCCACCTCGCCACCGTTGAGGACGAAATCACCGACTGAGATTTCGTCCGGTTCCAGGATGTCGGTCACGCGCTGGTCAAAGCCTTCGTAGCGACCGCAGAGCAGCAACAATCGTTCTTCTTTGGCAATCTCCTCCACAACTCTTTGATTCAACTTGCGACCTTGCGGCGTTAGCAAGACGACTCGACCAGGTTTGTCACATTGCTGCTGTATGTCTTCGACGCTCTCGACAACCGGCTCGACGCAGAGCACCATGCCTGGGCCACCGCCGTACGGCCGATCATCGACTTTCTTGTGCTTATCGATCGACCATCGGCGGATGTCATGGACCGCAACATCGACCAACCCTCTTTCGATCGCTTTGTGTAGCAAACTCTGCCCGAGATACCCGGCGAATAGGTCGGGAAACAGAGTCAGCACATCAAAACGCATTTAGTCACTAGTCTCTTTCGCTTCGCCTTCGGTCGCAGCTTCTTCGGAAACGGGCTCTTCGGCCGTCGTCTCTTCGGAAGTAGCTTCTTCCACAGCAGCCGTCTCTTCGGCCGGAGCCTCGGCCGTTTCGGGCGCTTCAGCTTCGGCGACTGCTCCTTCCTCGGCAGCGGCTTCTTCCGCAGCAGGCTCTTCGACTTTGGGCTTTGGAATTACCATCGGCGGGGGAGCCGTTGGCTTACTGGCGGCTAAGCGCTCCAAGGCTTCCTTCTGCTGCACTAGGTGCGTGCCATTGGTGCCGTACTTCTTGATCAACACACCAACCTTGTCGCTCGGTTGCGCGCCGACGCTCAACCACTTGTCGATCTTTTCGTTCTTGAGCACCACACGGGCATCGGTCTCCGTGACGAGCGGATCATAATGACCAAGGTACTCGATCACTTTGCCATCGCGCGGGGCGTGTCCGTCAACCGCGACAACACGGAAGAACGGTCGGTGCCGCCGACCCATCTTCTTCATACGTAGTCGAACTGCCATGAAAACTCCTTTTGATTCTGTAGCTGAATCGCTTGTTGGAGGCATCCCGAATCCTGGCGAATCCGGCTGCCGTTAGTTTTATTTCGCCGTGCGTCTCCGCCGACGCATCTCTTTCTCTTTTTGTTTCTTTAGTTTCGCTTTCTCTTTCGGAGACAATCGTTTCCCCGTCCCTTGCTTCGGCTTCGTCATCATGTTGGCGCCCGGATCGAGCGCACCCGATTGCTGCAACTCGCGAATCGCCTGCATCCGGCCTGCCATCCCCTGGCCTGCCATGCCCTTCATGATCGGGGCCATCGCATCGTACTGCTTCACCAATTGATTGACTTCATTCGCCTGAACACCCGACCCACCAGCGATCCGATTGCGACGACTCGGGTCAATCAGCTTGGGGTTACGACGTTCTGCAGCCGTCATTGAGTTGATTATGCCAATCAGCCGCTTGGCATCTCCCTCGGCATCCATGTCGCCCATCATCTTCGACATCTCGCCCATACCGGGCATCAAGCCCATCAGCTTCTTCATCAAGCCCGGCTTGCTGAAATGCTCCATCTGTGTCTTGAAGTCATCGAGCGTAAACTCGCCCGACCGAATCTTCTCTTCAAGCTGCTGCTGCTCGTCTTCATCGACGACTTGCCGGACTTGATCGACCAGACCGACGATGTCGCCCAGCCCAAGGATGCGGCTCGTCATCCCTTCGGGGCGGAAAGGCTCGAGAGCATCCAGATGTTCGCCGGTGCCGATGAACTTGATTGGCACACCCGTCACGTGCTTGACCGACAGCAATGCACCACCGCGGGCATCACCATCGAGCTTCGTCATGATGACGCCATCCAGCTCGAGGGCTTCGTTGAATGTTTTCGCACTGTTGACCGCATCCTGACCGGTCATGCCATCGACAACGAAGTAAACCTGATCAGGTCCGACCTTCGTGTCGATCTGGCAAAGTTGCTCCATCAACTCTTCATCAATCGCCAACCGTCCGGCAGTATCCAGGATGACGACTTGCACATCATCCTTCCTCGCCCGGTCGATCGCATCCTGGCAAACCTTGACAGGATCTTTAGCGCCCTTTTCGGAATAGACCGGCACGTCCAACTGCTCGCCGAGCACATGCAACTGGTCGATGGCCGCAGGCCGCTGCAAGTCGGCGGCAACAAGCATCGGCTTGACTTTGTTATTCAGCAGCATCTGCGCCAGCTTGCCGCAGCTTGTCGTCTTGCCCGAGCCCTGCAAGCCACAGAGCATCAGAATCGTTAGGTCCTTTTTCAGATGCAGCGAAGGATCAACCGGACCGAGAATGTTCTCCAACTCGTCGCGGACGATACCGACGACTTCTTCGCTCGGATCGAGCGAGAGCATCACGCGGCGGCCAAGAGCCTGCTCGCTGACCGCCGCCATGAAGTCCTTGACGACGTCATAACTGACATCGGCTTCGAGCAGCGACTGCTCGACCATCGCCAGCCCATCGCGCATATTCGCATCGGTCAACTTGCCCTTGCCGCGCAATGACTTCATTGCCGAGCGAATACCGTCTTGGAGGTTCTCGAACATCAGGCTGCGGAGGTTGTTATGCCAAAAGGACTTACGTACTCTACCGACGCTCCCGGAGAGTAGGGAGAAAACGCACATTCTAGCGCATTGTGTGCTGGGCTGTAAATGCCCGCTGTACTGGAAGTTTCGCTGTTCAGCGGGCTGGCTGTTTCAAGACTTCAGCTTTCAGAGATAGACGACCGGCGGTGGATTTCTCGCTGATTGCCCATAGACAGGGTTCTTCCAGAAACCGTCAAGGAAGTGTTCCCAAACTGCGGGAGTTGCGGGCGGCAGTCGGTCTGGAAGATCGAATTGGGCGAAGGTCGGTGAACACGAAATCGGATCGCACGGCCGATGATAGAATGTAAGCGAAGTCACTGGGATTCCGTCAGCAGACCTACGATCTCTTCGTTTGCGATGTCGGCGGCTGTTTTGCCATTCTTGTCGATGATCTTCGATCGGCACCGGACGTGAGTAAGATCTGGACGATTTTCGGGCGGGTTCGCGAGACCGCAAGATGCAGGGCCGTCTTGCCATCACTTCGCTGGGCGTTCACATTGGCTCCAGCCTCAATCAACGCGGAGATCACTTGGGGCGGAGCATTCCAGATGCAGTCCGTAAGCGGTGTGTCGTTACGCTCATCAAGGGCATCGACGTCGGCTCCTCGGGCGATGAGCAGACGCACAAGCTCCGGATCAGCGCTTCGCGCAGCCAGGTGAAGGAGCGTTTGCCCAAGCCCTTCCACTGTGTCGAGCGGCGCGCCCTGCTCGATCAAGAACACCGACATCTCTCGATTGCCTTTGACAATCGCCGAGCCTAACAACGTCGGGCCTTGCCCAGGGGGAGGCTGCATAGATGGGACTGAAGCGTTCGCGCAGAACGGCTGGATTCTCCTCGACGATCGGTCGCAATTCGTCGAGCCGATTGAAGACGCCATCTCGTGGGGGCCATAGGCCAGCCCGTGCTCCCGCTGCAGGTCGCCGACTTGTGAATCGGCTTGTTTGACGGCGTGGGACATCGCGTCGTGGTTGCCAAGGCTGACTTGCGGATCGGCACCGTGATCAATCAGAAGCTGAACCATCTTCCGCCGGGTTGCCATGGAATGTCGAGAAGAGTTGGCTGCAAAGAAGGGTGGGCCGAAACCAACTAATCCGCCGTCCAGCCGCTCGTTAGTTCCGATATCAGCCCCGGAATCTAAGAGCAACTCCAGAATGGCAAGCTGGCCGTTGTCGATGCATATGCGCAGGAGTGTGAACTCCATTTGAGGACCGGTCTTCAGGACTTGATTGGGATACGCGCCTGCTTCCAGTGAGACCCGCGATAACGCAACGTCGTCTTTACGAGCTGCTGTGGCGAGATCCGCGTTGGCGGTGGATACGAGGCGACCCTGCTGCTCGTTCTGCCACCCCTGATATCCAGCCGGATTCTCGGCCCGACAATCGCGCCCAGCACCGCTAGTAGAACGAACAGCAGAAAGAATCGACCGAGGCCGAAGCGAAGGAAGTCTGGCTTCCTCTTGGCAAGCTCGTGGTGTTGCATGGGCGGACGAGTCGATCCGACTGTCAGGGGGTGAGCAAAGGCAAGCCGATGTCACCGACCGTCGTTACAGTGGTCTCATGGTTCAGAGATAGCTCTGCACTACCCTGCGCGCTGATCTCCAGCGGTACCGTCCACTGGACGCTGCCTACTTTGCAGAGTCCGCCACCGCTCGACTGACAATAGTAGTAGTTCATTCCCAGCTTCAGAACGTCCTTCCCGATGCCATTGGCAGGGATCGTCACGGTGAACTCGCCCGCCGGCTTATCGAGCTTCTTCAGGCCAAGTGACTTCCGATCGATTGGCCCGCTATCGCCGGCGGCTTCCAACGAATAGCTGCAGGGAGCAAGTTTGTTTATCTTCCAGCCTTCTGGGAGTTGGAGAGAAACTCGCAACGTGATTTTGCCGTCAATCAGCTTTAGCTTCGTGGGATCGACTTGCACTTGCGTCGCCTTCTCGAAGTTGGGCTTCTTCGCAAGCGCTGGCGGGGATGGTGCCTTCAGGCCAGCTACTTCGAAGTTCCTTACCGCACGAGACGCAAGATCGATCGTCCGAATCAAGTGATTGTTCGTGTCGGCGACGTAGAGCTTACCGCCGGCGTAGGCGATCCCGGCTGGCTCGTCGAACTGGGCTGGCTTGTCAGCCAGGCCGGGCTGGCCCGTTCCCGCCAGCGTTCTGGTCGCGCCGGTCTTCGCATCGACTACCTTGACCTTGTTGTTGTAAGTGTCGGTAACGTAGATCCGGCCGTCGTGATAGGCGACGCCGAGAGCGTGCTGCAAGCGAACGCCCTCAATGATTGGGTAGCCAGTTGGGTCGCGGCGGACGTTGCCTTCGTCGTCCAAGGCATAAGTAGCTAACGGCTTGTCGCCATCGACGTCACCGAAAGCGAACAGGCGGCCGCCTGGCAGCTTCGAGGTGCCCACGATGGTGCGGACTGCTTCTTTCGGATCAAACGGAACGGCTCGAATCGAACTGCCTTCGCTATCGGCGACGTACAACCACGTGCCGTCCGAAGTCAGCCCGCTCGGTTGAGCAAACGAAGAATAGCCTTGCTCGTAGGGCTGGCCCGGCAGTAGCGGGCCATCGACGATGTCCTCGCGACCATTGCCGGCGAATGGTCCGATTTCCTTTTCGTCGAGCGACATCTTCCAGATCTGATGCGGTCCGGCCATCGCGATATATAAGCTGTCCTTGTGGACCCACAAGGCCCAAGGGCTGTTCAGCGCATTCGTCTTCGGTGGCCCCACAAATCGTTCGGGCAACTGAGCGACGAGCTCAATGCCTTCCATGCCTGGCCATACACCGCGACGCTGCTTGCCAGTCCCAGCGATGGTAGTCACAGTCTTCTTCGCGAGATCCACTTTGCGTAGCATGTGGTTCTCGGTGTCAGCAACGTAGAGCGTCTCGCCATGGATCGCCACGCCTTGCGGATGATCGAAGGACGCCTTACCGAAGGTTCCGTCGGCGCGTCCGATCGCCCCAGATCCGATCGTGTCAAGCAGCTTACCATCCAGAGAGGCAATCACGATTCGATTGTGATTGCTATCGGTGATGAAGAGCCGGCCACCCTCTTCGTCGGCAAGCACTTTGCCGGGGAAGCGCAAAGGGGTTTGCTTCTGGCGATGCGAGAGCAGGTCAAAGCGAATCGGCGTTTCGTCAAGCGATCCTTGCTGTTTGTAGTAGGGAATCGCCGACTTCAGAATCGAATCGAGTTGCTCAAACTGGACCTCGCCATTGGTTCCCCAAACAGCTTGTCCTTCAGGATCGATCATCAGCACCGTCGGCCAACTCCGCACGCCAAACGTATCCCAGATCACGTGCTCTGCGTCGTTGATGACAGGATGTTCGATCTCGTAGCGCAGAATCGCTTCTTCGATATTCTTTGTGCCTTTCTCCGTTTCGAATTTGGCTGAGTGAACTCCGATCACAACAAGTTCGTTCGGATAAGCACGCTCCAGCTTCTTCAACTCCGGCAAGATGTGGAGGCAGTTGATGCAACAGTAGGTCCAGAAGTCGAGAACAACAAACTTACCTTTCAGGTCTTGTTTGCGAAGCGGCCCGCCGACGTTCAGCCACACCGTGTCCTTCGGGAAGTCCGGGATGGCAATGCGACGGCCGAAAGGGTTCTTCAAGGTCTCCTCGGCCTTGTCGCCAGCCTTTGGTGTTTGCTGGTCCCGAGCGGTCGGCGCGGCTTTCTTTGTAGCTTGCCCGAGAACGCTCGGTGTGAGCCCGCCAAGCAACAGCGCGAATGCAATGACTGAGAGGGGCAAGAGCGAGCGAAAAAAGCCAAGGCCAAACATGGTGGGCTCCGGATGTGGGGTGCGATGGAGGCGTGATGTCTGAACACATCTTAGCCGAGACGGCCCGAACGTTAAATCAACCGCGAAGCCCGGCCGGCTGTTAGGCCGGGTAAGCGAGCGAGAAACGTCTGCACAAACCACCCACTATTAGCCGAAGAATCGTAATGCGCCGAATTACCAACGTATTGAGGATCTTTGTCGCGTCGGTTCGCGGACGGCCAGTCTGCACGGAAAGTCGTTGTTTGACAGGGAGTTGCGACAAACCTAGAGTTGATGTAATGAAGAGCACCATGGTAACAAATCGAGCTCCCACGCTGCTGCTAGCCGTGTTTGCGGTGATTTTGGCTCTTGGATCACACCAAGCCGCAGGCCAGGAGTGGGCCAAAAAGATGTTCAAGGTGAGTGAGCACGACTTTGGCACTGTCGCTCGCGGAGCCAAGGCGGAGTTCGCGTTCGAGTTCGAGAACTTATACGAAGAAGACCTCCATGTCGCGGGAGTCCGAACGAGCTGCGGGTGTGCAACACCGACGGTCACGAAGAAAGACCTTAAAACCTTCGAGAAAGCGCATGTTCTCGCCAAGTACAACACACGATCGTTTCTCGGTCAGAAGGGCGCCACCGTCACGGTAATCTTCGACAAGCCCTTTTATGCCGAAGTGCAGCTAGAGGTTTCGGGTTACATTCGCAGTGACGTTGTCTTCGACCCTGGGGAAATCGATTTCGGAGAGGTCGATCAGTTCTCGTCTGCGAAACGATCGTTGAACTTGACGTATGCCGGTCGTTCCGATTGGAAGATCGTTGACGTTCGTAGCGCGAATAAGCACTTTGAAGTCGAGTTGAACGAGACTCGGCGAACTGGCGGCAGCGTCGGCTACGAGATGCAGGTAGTCTTAAAAGACGACGCCCCAGCAGGCCATTTCCAAGATCAGCTTGCCGTCGTTACCGACGACGAACGACTCAAGACGATTCCGTTGCTCGTCCAAGGCAACGTCGTCTCGCCGCTGACGGTCGCTCCGTCTTCCCTGTTCCTCGGCGTCTTGAAGCCCAGCCAGTCGGTCACGAAGCAACTTGTCGTTCGAGCCAAGCGGCCTTTCCGGATCTTGAACGTTGAATGCGAAGACGGTTGTTTCAAATTCAAGACGCCTGGAGAGAAGAAGAAGCCGTTGCACTTCATCCCCGTGACGTTCACGGCCGACAACTCCGGCAAGATCGCCCAGAAGATCAGCATCAAGACCGATCTGGGGTCCGGCGCGATTACGACTTGCATGGCAACCGCGACCGTACGCGAAGTCGCTGACGCCGAATAAACATTCCTCGGCTCGTGAAACTCTTCTTCCGACGCACCGCGACGGCTAGTCGCGACGTCAGAACAAACCGTCTGGACGCCTCACTCCGCCAGCCGCATCTCGCCATCCGTTCCGCAGAGATCGCCGAGGACCCCGGGCCGGTTCCTTGTGGATTCCCGGCTCCGATTATGCGGTTTGCGCATCCTACGAATAGCGCCTATTTGACGAGCCGTTTTGCACGTGCTACCGTCCTAATGTCCTTGGCTGTTTACACGAATCAGATCAGCTTTTTTTGGGGAGAGTCTGCAACATGGGAAGTACAGCAATTGTCGCTGCGCTGGTCGCCTTAAGCACCGTTTGGCAAACGCTTAGCGACGTTCAAATCGCCAAACAAGATGAAGCTTTCGAGCAATGGTGGGGCACGGAGTTTAGTTGGACGTTCAGCGAGCTACCTGCCCAGGGCTCCGTTCCCAAGTACCGCCTTCCCTACTCTGGATATATCTATCCCGATACCGCCGGCGGCACGATCAACGCTTTGCGGAAGTACGATCGGGCTTTTAACGGCCGACGGTATGCGGCGGCTCGGCATGAAGCGTGGGATACGACGGCTTTCCAAGAGCCCGTTCCGCGTAGCGGCGGTCTGGGTTTATTCGGCAGACGCTTTGGCGGCGGCTTTCGATCGCCTCGCATGGCAACGCCGCATTGGCATGGTCACTGCAACGGTTGGGCTGCCGCCACCATTCGGCACGCTCAGCCGCAGCAGAGCGTTGTCCGCAACGGCGTGACCTTTACGCCGGCCGACATCAAAGGCTTGTTGGCAGAACTCTACATCTATAACGAGATGAATGTGCTCGCCGGCTCCGACACCTACATGAGCGCCGCTACGCTGCACACGATCGTTACGAACTGGATCGGCCGGGGTGCGCATCCGATCGCGATGGAAGCAGATCCCGGCAAGGAGAAGTGGAACTATCCGATCTACGCCTATGCAACGACGTCAGGGCGAATCTCGGATCGTCAAGTCGAAGTAAAAATGAACCTCGCTTACGCGAAAGACAGCCGCGGTGAGTTCCAGGAGAGTCCGCTATACAAATCGACAAAGTACTTTCATTATTATTTGAACGTCGATGAGGACGACAGAATCACCGGCGGTAGCTTCTATCGAGACAGCTCACGTATCGACATGCTCTGGATTCCGCTGAGTCCTAAAGCGTCGGGACAACCGGGTCACGAGCGTGGGAACCCGTACATTCGCGTCAACGAGATCTTGTCGCTGTGGCGAGATTCCGTTCCCGAAGAGACACGCAAACAGTGGTTGGTTATCGATCAGCCGAAAGCGGATCGAGTGTATGACTTGGCGGATGAGATTGCATCTTTAGTTCCGCTCCAGGAGTTCCCGATTGCAGCCCAGGCACCAGCTCCATCCGCCGAAGCCGAGGATGCGGAGAGCGAACCGTCCACGGACGCGGTGGCCGAGGAAGCAACGACTGAGACAGAGGCGGCACGCGCCGACGCGACCGACGCAGAGCCATCTTCGGATGCCGAAGCTGCCGCTGAAACAGAAGCAACACCTTCAGCGACGGGGGTGGGCGAGTAGCCCCTGGACAAGAAGAGTAGTACGTTTAACGAAGAGGCCACCTGACTTTCCGGTGGCCTCTTCCTTTTTCACTTATGCCGCTCGCTGTCGAAAGTGGCAATACGATGGCCTTCCAAGGCCGCGTGAAGCAATCGACGGCCTTGAACGGCATCGTATATCAATTTCAGAAGCCTCCCGACATGACGGTAAGCACAAGGAAGGCGATATAGAGGACGACACCGGCAATCGTGACGCCGACATTGACCATTCCCAGGATCATACCGGCCCGTGTTGAGGACTGACCGCTGCGGTCCATCTGGCCGGCTTGCATGGCCGCTAGGTCGGTCCGCCCCATCACCCAGGCCGCAATCGCGAAACCAAGGCTGAAAAGGAAGCATGGAAAGAGACATCCCACCCAGCTAATAATGCCAAAGGTCAGAATCATTCCGCCGCGATGTGGTGCGCCATAGTACCCACTTCCGGCTGCTGAAGGGGACGAGTAAGGATTCGGGGCGACCGCCGTTGCCTGTGGTGTAGTGCCACTGGCAAACGGATTGGAGCTAGCTGACGCCACAACTCCGGCAGCGGCATCTAGCGACGGATACATCGAGATTGCTCTGACCCAGCGAGCCGAGCCTTCTTCTTGCAACTCGGCGTCGGCTGCGACACGTCCCTCTCGGCACCACTGGGCGAGTTCGGTTTTGGTGACCGGACCGTAGACGGCACCATCGCCGCTTCTCATTCGCCACATGGCAACGGATGCCGTCGTCGCTGGCAGAGTGGTACTCTCGCCAAGCAGGTTGCCGCTGACCGGCAGGCTAGGAACGTCATAGACCGTCTTGCAATGCGGACATCGGGCTTTGCGACCCGCATAGTCGTCGGCGACACGCAGCTTACGAGCACAGCCTTTACAAATAGTCTCGATAGGCATTATGTGGTAACCGGCTTAGCGCCAGCCGACTCCAAGCAGCAGCAGGAATACACCGATCACTACCAAGATGATCGTAATCAACGCATTGATCATGCCGATAATCTGGCCGGCTTGCGTCAAGCCCGTGCCGGACGCGTCCATACGACCGGCTTGCATCTCCCGCAGATCCGCACTCCCCATCACCCAGGCACAGATGCCGAATATCGGACAGGTAAAGGCCCAGCCCATGATCCCCAGTGTCAAGATCAAGGGCCCGCGATGCGGCGAGATGTAACGGGCTGCTGGAGCTGGCCGAATCGGAGACGAACTTCGGAGCGGAGCAGCAAGTTCGGGGAAGATCGCGTCTGCGTTGACCCAATTCGGCTGGCTATCGGACGACAACAGACACTCGGACGAAACACGTCCCTCGGAAATCCATTGCGTTAGCTCCGATCGCGGAACGGGCCCAAACGTCTGACCTTCGGGTGTACGCATCCGCCATAGTCCACTATCGCTATCGGCCGGCGGGGCCTCGTTTGCGGGAACTAAATAGATCTCGTTGCATAGAGGACAACGAGCTTGCTTGCCGGCGTGTTCATCACCGACTTGAAGGGTTCTTTCGCAGCCCGGGCATCGCGTTTCGATCGACATTCGTTACGAGGCGTCGCGAGGAGGGAGTTTCTGTCGAAGGTTTCTTCGCCGAATTTAGTGGGTGATTGTGGGCGTCAGATGGAGCTTTCCGCAGTAGAAGAGAATTCGAATTCGATAGTTCTCGAAGGATCGGAAGC
>PBSM01000304.1 GCA_002726245.1 Planctomycetaceae bacterium
TCTTCGAACTCCTCCTCTTCAAATTCAGCGGCGACTGTCTGGACGTCCTGCTTGCGCCGCTCAGCTCGCCTCTCGGCAAGCCGTGCTCGTCCCTTGTTCACTCCGGTCGCTGTCACCGAAGCAGTGCCCCACGCCATCCGCAGCAACGCATAGTCGGTACATAGCATCAGGCCTCCGAGCAGCAGACTTGCTGCCAAGATCAACGACCCGGCGAACGCGAAATGCGACTCGAGCAGCGTTTGTCCAAGGGCACCTAGGTATCCACCTGGGCCGACGATCGGGCCAAGCGAGAAGCCGGGGACGACTAACGCTGTGATCGATGTGAGCCCGATGATCGAGATAACCCAACCTGCAGTGCGCATCACCGGCGAGTCGATTTGGCGGCGAGTCAGCAATAGCACATCAACGACGACGAGCGAGAAGACCAAGTAGTACGCGGCAATGCCGACGCTATTAAAGAGCATGTCCGCAGCGAGAGCTCCCCACTTTCCACAAGCGTTGGTCGGCTCGTCGTTCGGTGGATAAACAAGCGGATCTGCGTGATAGAACTGGTTCAGCGGCCGGATGAGTTCCGGGACAGGATCCGCGGGATCATAGGTCCCCAGCGCGCAGCCAAGAAAGATTACGAATCCGCACAGCGCGAGCGCGATCAGATCGAGTTTCAGACTGCGGTTCTCAAACATGGACGCGGCTCAAGTCGTGCGGAGCCAGCAACTATTCCGGGAGCTGGCAAACCGTGGGCGCGTCCATGCCCGAAACCGAATCCGTTATGAGAGGATGGAGTGTGGGAGTATTGGGATTATGGAATGTTGACTGAACGATTCTCCATCATTCCCAGAATTTCAACACTCCATCCTTCCTTCGGCCCGCGCCGCCGATGAAGGCCAATCTTCGACTCGGCAGCCGTGCCGTCTACTTGGTGGGAATGAAAGGAATGATCGTTGGAGTGGTCACAATCGGTGAAGCGTTCTTCCTTCGCATGCTCCCCGAAGGAACTCTAGCTCGCGCACCAGCCCAGGCAAGAGATTCGCTTCGGAGATTCGACGGTTTTCTATCGACGGCGTAGCCACTGGTGCGGTCGTAACGATTGCGAGTGCAACCGACGCGTTCGCGCGATTCAGTCTTGAGCAGCCAACATCGCCGGGGCGAAGTTCACGGTTGGACGTAACTTGTTTTCGCCGTGCGGAGCTAGCATGGCGACAATACGCCCTGCGGCATCAAATGCTGCGACTTCATTGCACTCGCTATCGGCCGGACGGTCCAGCATCACCCCGTTCGAGAGGCGTTTGAATTCCTCGTCGTTTAGCTGAATCGAAGGCAGATGTACGACGGCCTCGCTCGCGGGATGCAGGAGATCTTCGATCGAACTGTTCGTGAGTTGCTGTAGCTCTGCGGCTTGCTCGACTGAGAACGGTCCAATCTCGCTGCGCTGAAGCGCCGACATCACGGCCGCCGTGCCGAGTTGCTCCGCCAAGTCGCGACCAATCGAGCGAATATACGTGCCGCTTCCGCAACGGATGTCGAGCACTAACTCCGGGTAGTCGTAGGAGACGGTCTCGATGCTGTGAACCGTGATCGGCCGCGTATCGAGCTGTACTTGCTCGCCGTCTCGGGCGAGTTGGTAGGCCCGTTTGCCCTTCACTTTAATCGCCGAGAAGGCAGGCGGCCGCTGCTGAATCGTTCCGACGAAGCTGGGAATCGCAGCTTCGATTGCCACGCGAGTTGGTGGGCCCGCTTCGACCGGAAAGACTTCGAGTTCGACATCATCGCTGTCGCTCCGGCAGCCGAGTTGGAACGTCGCGAGATAGCGTTTCGGTAACTGCTGCACATACTGAATCAGCCGGGTTGCCGGGCCGACGCAAACCACCAATACGCCCGTCGCCAGCGGGTCGAGTGTCCCCGCATGGCCAACCTTCGCCGGGCGAACCAGACGCTGGACATGGTTCACCACGTCGCGAGAGCTCTTGCCAGCGGGTTTGTTGATGTTAAGCAGACCAAACATGGGAGAGCTGGTCACGGTATCGTTGTGGCAGGATGCCCCAGCACGCAGTCGGCTACCCTACGATAATGGTTGGGTGTCGATTATAAAGGAGTAATGGACTCTGCTTCACGTTTTCCGACAACCCGTATGCGACGCCTGCGGTATCATCCCGCCCTGCGAGCGCTCGTGCGCGAGACGAAGCTCGACCCCAGTAAGCTGATTCTCCCGCTGTTCGTTCGCACTGGTGAAGGCATTCGGCAGCCAATCGGATCAATGCCGGGTCACGCCCAATTATCAGTGGACTTGCTCCGACAAGAGGTTCGCGAAGCAGCAGATCTCGGGATTGGTGGCGTGATTCTGTTCGGAATTCCGGACGAGAAGGATGCGACGGGCAGCGATTCTTACTCGGACGATGGGATTATCCAGCAAGGTGTTCGAGCGGCGAAGGAGGCAGCTCCGGATCTGCTCGTCGTGACGGATGTCTGCTTTTGCGAATACACGGACCACGGTCACTGTGGCATCTTCAACGAGAAGACTGGCCGTCCGGATGTCGATAACGATGCAACGCTGGAGTTGCTGGCGAAACAGGTCGTCAGCCATGCACGGGCGGGTGCCGACATGGTCGCGCCGAGTGGCATGATGGACGGCATGATCGGAGCGATTCGTGGAGCTCTCGATGGCGAAGACTTCTCGCATCTGCCGATCATGAGCTATGCCGCCAAGTACGCGAGTGCTTACTACGGACCGTTTCGTGAAGCAGCGGAGAGCGCGCCTCAGTCCGGTGACCGGCAAGCCTATCAGATGGACCCTGCCGCAGCGGCCGCGCAAGCTTTGCGTGAAGTCGAACTGGATTTGGCGGAAGGTGCTGACATCATCATGGTCAAGCCGGCACTTGCCTATCTCGACATCATTCACGATGTGAGTCAGCAGTTTCCCGGAGTCCCGTTGGCAGCTTATAACGTCTCGGGCGAGTTCAGCATGGTCAAGGCGGCGGCTGAAAAGGGTTGGATCGACGAGCAAGCGGTCGCATTAGAATCGCTCACCGCGATCACACGAGCAGGCGCAACCATCATCTTGACCTACTGGGCAAAGGATGTCGCGCGATGGTTGGCGAGGTAGCCATCACGCTCCGCGTGCTGAGATGCGGTGGCACGAGCCGTGCGTGAGGTGTGGAAGGCGCAAATGGCTAGGAACTCGTGCGAGTCACCGCTTACATCACGCGGAGCGTGATGGCTACAATCGGCGGCAGCCGATGTGATGCTCGACGATGTGCTAGAGGACTGAACGCATGAGAACCAGAAGTCACGAAATCTTTACCCGAGCCAAGCAACTGATGCCAGGCGGCGTGAACAGCCCTGCGCGCGCGTTTGGCGGTGTCGGTGGTGAGCCTATTGTCTTTGAACGTGGTGACGGCGCGTACCTGTTCGACGTCGATGGCAATCGTTACATCGACTACATCGGCTCTTGGGGACCGATGATTCTCGGGCATGCCCATCCCAAGGTGACGGAAGCCATTCACGCCGCGGTCGATCGCGGGACAAGTTTTGGTGCTCCAACAGAAGCCGAAAATGAACTCGCAGAGTTGCTCGTCGATGCTGTCCCATCCGTCGAGAAGGTTCGGCTGGTGAGTTCAGGGACGGAAGCAACGATGAGCGCCGTTCGGTTGGCTCGCGGATATACTGGCCGCGATGTGATCGTGAAGTTCGCGGGCAATTATCACGGGCACGTGGATAGCTTGTTGGTCGCCGCGGGTAGTTCGGCAGCTACGCTGGGCGTGCCGAATTCACCCGGCGTCACCGCAGGAACAACCAAAGACACGCTTGTCTTGGCCTACAACGACGTCGCCGAACTGGATGCCGCGTTCAACGAGCACGGTTCGCGAATAGCGGGCGTGATCCTGGAGCCGATCGTTGGCAATATGGGTTGCGTGCCGCCCGACGCTGACTTCTTGGCCGCTCTCCGAAAACAAACGGCCGACCACGGAGCGTTGTTGATCATCGACGAAGTGATGACGGGATTCCGCGTCGCGTACGGGGGTGCTCAGTCGATCTATGGCATCGATCCCGATATTACGACACTCGGGAAGATCGTTGGGGGTGGGATGCCGATCGGAGCCTACTGCGGCAAGGCTGAGATCATGGACAAAGTGCTTCCCGCTGGCGAGGTGTTCCAGGCTGGGACGTTGAGCGGCAACCCGCTGGCGACCGCCTGTGGCATCGCGACGCTGCAGATCCTAAGAGACGAGAATCCGTATCCGTGTTTGGAAGCGTTGTCCGCTCAGATGGCTGCCGGTTTGGATGAAGCTGCCACGGCGGCGGACATCCCTCACACACTCGGTCGCGTTGGCAGCATGATGACACTGTTCTTCAATCCCGCTCCGGTTCACAACTGGGATGGAGCGAGCAAGTGCGACACCGACCGTTTCGCCAAGTACTTCTGGGGACTGATCGAGCGCGGAGTCTACATGCCATGTAGCCAGTATGAAGCCCTTTTCGTCTCGGCGGCCCACACCGAGGAAGACATTCAGCAAACGATCGAAGCTGCCAAGGCATCGCTGGCTGAGTTATCGGGCTAAGGCTGTTCCAGCTTCTCCTCAGCCGCGCTCTTGCGGTAGTAGTTGGGAACAAGCTTCCAAAGGTCCGCGGGCCCCTCGGCCTGATATTGCTCTAAACCAAGCCGTGCGACTGTCAGAGCCGTTGGATGCCACACCTCTTCCGGACTGACGACCGTGTTGGTTGGGAGCTCAGACAACAGGGGCGTTAGGCCTGCTCCCGAGGCGACATCTCCGTTCTGCAATTGCCCGAGCCAAGTATCTCGGTCACAAATGGAAGTCGCATCGGACTCGTACGGCCGAGTCGGAGTCGAATTGTCGAACAACGCCGCGAAGAGTTGCTGGCGCTGTGCGTCGAGAACTGCCCAAATTCGCGTAGATCGCGGCGTCGCTTGGTCCGCCATGACCGCGAGCGTGTTCACACCAATTACGCTAGAACTTGTCGCGTATCCCAGCGTCTTCGCCATCGTGACTCCGGCCCTCAGTCCGGTGAACGATCCGGGCCCTACAGTGACCGCGATCAGCTCGATATCACCCGGCTGCCAGCCGATGTCGGCGAGGAGATCTCGGACTGTTGGTGCCAGAGACTGGGCGGTTCGTTGCTCGGGCGTCAATGATCGGGCGAGGGCGACGTCAGCATTGGGATCATAGACCGCCACCGAGCCGGATAAAGTCGATGTTTCCAACCCTAAGACTCGCAAGCTTCCGATTCCTTCACTACGGGCTACCACACTCGGTCGCCAACAGCAAGATATTGGCGTTTGCACATCGTCCCAATGGCGTAGAATATAGAGTATCGACCGTCATTGCACGTTCCAAGACGTCGTATTACACTGGCACGTTTGGCGTTACGACGCTGGACGGCGGGCAGTGCAGCTTGCAAGGACTCGGAGGTAGCTCGGCGTGAAGCGAGCCCTAATAAGTGACATCCACGCCAATCTCGAAGCACTGAAGGCAGTGCTCGCTGACATTCGCAATCAAGGCGTGTCGGACGTGTATTGCCTTGGCGACGTCATCGGATATGGACCGAATCCTTGCGAATGCTTGGATGAAGTGATCAAGCTGTGCCCAGTGACGATCTTGGGCAATCACGATCAAGCCGCGCTGTTCGATCCAGACGGGTTCAATCCGGTCGCTTTGCAAGCCGTGTACTGGACGCGAGAGCAACTCGAAGCGGCGAACGGTACGCCGGCTCAAATCAACAAACGCTGGGATTTCCTCGGTGAACTACCTCGCACTCATCAGGAGGGCGATTTCCTCTTCGTACACGGATCGGCCCGCGAGCCGACGAACGAGTACGTCTTCCCCGAGGATGTCTACAACCAACGGAAGATGGAAGCGCTGTTCTCGCGCGTCGATAAATACTGTTTCCAGGGACATACGCACATCCCTGGCGTGTTCACGATGGACCGGGAATTCCTGACCCCCGAAGACCTCGGCGGGCAATACCGGCTCGGCGACGAGCGAGTGATGATCAATGTCGGATCGGTCGGCCAACCCCGCGACAACGACTCACGTGCGTGTTATGCGATTATCGAAGACAATACGCTCACGTACCGGCGGGTTGAGTACAACGTCGATACGACGGCCGAGAAAATCTACGACATACCCGATCTCGACAACATGTTAGGCGACCGGTTACGTTCGGGACGTTAGCTCTGGCTGGTTAGTGAGTTTCGTGACCACCCAAGTGTCTAACTTCCACGCGCAGCCACGGGAACGGAAGGCAGTTCGTTGAAACGCGCGATCCTGAGCGACATTCACGGCAATCTAGAAGCCCTCACCGCAGTGCTCGCCGATATCGATGCGCAGGGAATCAAGGCGATTTACTGTCTAGGCGACATCATCGGCTATGGACCCAATCCCCGCGAGTGTGCGGACCGGGCGATGAGCTTCGATCTGTGTGTGCTTGGCAACCACGATCAAGGGGCTTTGTTCGATCCCGAAGGCTTTAGCAGCGGAGCCGAGCGAGCGATCTTTTGGACTAGGCAACAATTGGAGTTGCCCGACGAAGACGCCGCGATCCGACAGAAACGCTGGCATTTTCTCTGTGAACTTCCTCGCCAATGCCGCGAAGAAGAGATTCTCTTCGTGCATGGTTCGGCCCGAAATCCACTCAACGAGTATGTTTTCCCGGAAGATGTTTACAATCCGCGGAAGCTTGGCCGGATTTTCAGCTTGATCCTCGGCACCTGCTTCCAAGGCCATACCCACGTTCCGGGAGTATTCACGGAAGATTGTCGATTTGTTTCTCCGGTGGACGCCGGTGGGTCCTACGAGCTCAACGGGCAAAAGGTGATGGTGAACGTCGGCAGTGTCGGCCAGCCTCGAGATAGCAATCCAAATGCCAGTTACGTCGTACTGGAAGACGATGCGATCCATTTCCGACGCGTCAGCTATGACATCGACGCGACCGTGGGGAAGATCTACGATATCGCTGATCTAGACAATTTCCTCGGTGATCGGCTTCGGGAAGGCCGATAGCCGGCGACTGGGAAGCTCAAGTCCCATTGCAAGAATCGCGCCCGGGCGGAGAATTACTCTTCTATACATCCCCCGCTCGCGCTGTCATGGCGGTCAGCTCTGTCGCCCAGAAGGTTCTCGATTGTGGAAAAGCGTCTACTGCTGTTTCTTGTCCTCTCGTTGGGCGTTCTGGTCGGCTACAGCACCCTGATGCGGATCATCTCGCCACCGCCCCCGCCAGTCGCGGAGAAACCGGAGGAGGATGGCAAAGACGCAGTTGATCCGGCGGAGCCGCAGTCAGCCGTCGGCGAATCGGATCCGGAAGCCGAACCCGGACAAGAGCCTCCGACTGAGGGCGAGCCCGAGCCGGGTACTTCCGCGCCGGCGCTGACTCAACAGCGGATAACGATCGGCTCGTATGCCGCTGACAGCGGCCACTCGCTGCTGGTCACATTCAACAGCAAAGGGGCAACCGTCGAGCGTGTCGAGATCACGGCTCGTGATGCAGCAGGGGACTTGCTCTACAACCAGCTAGGCAGCCCACGTGGCTATTTTGGGCATCTCGCCCTAACGCCTCAGGAAGATGGGGGCTGCCTGGTCAACGCGGTCGGCGACGGTACGCCTGCCGCCGTTGCTGGCGTTCGAGTTGGCGATGTCCTCACGAATGCGAATGCGACCGCGATCAATCAGCCTGCCTTGCTCGATGCCTTGCTCGATGCAACGAAGCCGGGGGACCGGTTCCCGTTTGTCATCCGACGAAAGTCCGCTGAGGAGTGGGAGACGCTCACGCTTACTGCAACACTTGACGTTCGTCCGCTCGAGCTAATCAGTCCCGAGCAACTTCGAGGGACCGAGACGACGACGCATCCTCTCTCGTTTGGTCTGGCTATTAACCAACAAATCGGTCAGCAGGCGATCGAGATCAACTCGCCAAAGCTAGGCAACTGGTCGCTGGATCTGCTTACCGGAAACGAGCCGGGAGTCGAGTTCCGCTACCAACTGGGAGCTGCGGCGGTGGAGCGGCTTGGCGGAACAGGTTCGATGGAACTCGTCAAGCGTTACCGTCTACCCAAGGCAGGCGAGGTAGGCGACGTCCCGCAGTGCGACATGCGAATGGACATCGAGCTTCACAACGCATCGGAAGAACCGTTGAAGTTGGGATATCGCTTAGCCGGTCCCAACGGTCTGCCGACCGAAGGTTGGTGGTACTCTTCCAAGATTCACAAGAAGATGTTCTACGGTGCCGGTGCCCGCGATGTCTTGTGCAAGACGAAGGGCGGAGGCTGGTGGATCGTTGGCGGGCCGGAGCTCTACAAAGCCGCGAAAAAGAACGAGAACGTCACGCTCTTCGACAAAGCGAATACCGACCCGGCTGATCGCACGCTACGTTACGTCGCAGTCGATACGCAGTTCTTCACGGCTGTCTTGTCGCCCATTTCCGAAGAGGAGGATGGAGCGACTTTCGAGGCAGCAACAGCTTTGGCGGTTTCTGATGTAGCACAGCTAGGGCGAGGCCAAAGTCGATTGACGAACGTTTGTTTCGAGCTGACCAGCAACATTGAGCCCGTCGCCCCGAGCGAGTCGATGAAGCATAGCTTCCGGCTCTACTTGGGGCCAAAGGATCCTATAGTTCTCGAGTCCTACGAGCTTGCCGACGTGATCTATTACGGTTGGTTTGGCGGCATATCGAAGATCCTGCAATGGTTGCTGCATTCGTTCTATGGGCTAATCGGAAACTACGGGATCGCGATTCTGATGCTGACGGTTTTAGTACGAGGCTGCATGTTCCCGCTCAGCCGTGTTGCGGCCAGGAACGCCGCGATGATGCAGGAGCTCGCTCCCGAAATGCGGAAGATCACCGAGAAGTACAAGGGCGACATGGAGAAGCGGTCGAAAGCCCAGCAAGATCTTTTCCGCAAGCACAACTACAACCCGTTCGGCGGCTGCTGGCTGATGTTTCTACAGCTTCCGATCTTCCTCGGGCTCTATCGTTGTCTTGCGGTCGATATTCAGCTTCGACAGGCGTCGCTCATCCCCGGTATCGAGTGGTGCTCGAATCTGGCAGGCCCCGACAAACTTTGGTTTTGGCAGGGGGTCATGCCGTCGTTTTTCTCGTCCGAGACATCGATGCTCGGCCCGTACCTGAACATCCTGCCTCTCTTCACGGTCGCGCTGTTCGTCGTGCATCAAAAGCTGTTCACACCTCCCGCCACCGACGAGCAGTCGCGGATGCAGCTAACGATGATGAAGTACATGACGCTCTTCATGGGCTTCTTGTTCTTTAAGGTTGCGAGCGGGCTGTGCCTGTACTTTATCGCCTCGAGTCTTTGGGGCATCGCCGAGCGTACGCTGGTTCCCAAGCCGAAGGTGAATCTGAGTGGCGGACCGCAGCCGGATAAGCCGGTTAAGAACGCCGAGAAGGCAGCTAATACAGAGGCCGCTGCTGAGAAGAAGGCAGCTCGCAAAAAGCGAAACAAACGCCGCTAGTGCTTTGTGACAGCTAAGAATTAGGGTTAGTAAAGTGGCGTAAGCTTCCAGCTTGCGATTCTTACGCCCCCATTCATATGGCAAGCAGGATGCTTACCCCACTTTTTAGCTGTCACAAAGCACTAGACGTCGCGCTGCCGCCATGTTCGCCGTTGAAGACACGATCGTCGCGACCGCATCCGCACTGGGAGGTGCCGCCCGCGGCGCAGTCCGAGTCTCGGGAAACGGCATGCTCGACATTGTTGGCTCCGTATTCATGGCGAGCGACGGGCAGCAGTTGGATGCGTTCGCACACGCGACCGTCGTCCCGGGAGAACTGAACCTGGGCAATTCGTTGGGGCGAGTCCCTTGCGACCTTTACCTCTGGCCGACGGCACGCAGCTACACTGGGCAGCCAGCTGCCGAGTTGCACACTATCGGCACAACACCGATCTTGGACGCTGTGGTGCGAGCCGTATGTGAATCGGGAGCCCGAATGGCGGAACCGGGTGAGTTCACGATGCGAGCCTTCTTGGCTGGCCGGCTGGATCTGACTCAGGCGGAGGCGGTGCTCGGCGTCATCGATTCGCAAAGCCAACAAGAGCTGCAAGTGTCTCTCCGACAGTTGGCAGGTGGTCTCTCTGGACCGCTTCACCAACTGCGAGAGAAGCTGATCGATCTGCTGGCCCATCTGGAGGCAGGCTTGGATTTCGTCGAAGAAGACATTGAATTCATCTCGGCGGCTGAACTCGTATCTGAATTGGACGCGGGGCTGCGATCTGTCGAAGCGATTCAACAGCGATTGACGTCTCGCGGAAATGGCGGAATCGAGCGGCGTGTTGTCTTGATGGGCTTGCCAAATGTCGGCAAGAGTAGCCTGCTGAATGCACTTGTCGGCGAAGCCGTTGCGATCGTATCGGAGACCCCGGGAACGACCCGTGACTACGTAACTCGACGGATAGATCTCGACGGCATGCCGATCACGCTCGTTGATACTGCCGGCATCGAACTCCTGGAACAGGGAGATAGTATCAATTACAAGGCCCAGCGGGCGACCAGCCGACAGCAAACCGACGCGGCACTCGCTCTGCTATGTCTGGACGGAACGCGTCGTCTCGAGCCGTGGGAGATTCAGCAACTCGAAGCAACCGACTCGGCTTCACGGCTTGTCGTGATTACGAAATCAGATGCAGGAACCGTCGGAGACCTGCCCAGCGATGCGATTCGAACGAGTAGTTTGACGCTAGACGGAGTTCAGTTCTTGCGGCACGCAATCCGAATTGCCTTGGCGAATGATGTCGAGGCCATTCCCAGCACGGCGTCGCGCTGTCACGACAGTTTGCGATTGGCAGCCGAGAGCTTGCGGCGGGCTCGATATGTTGCCAGTCAATCGATGGGCGAGGAACTGGTGGCGGCCGAAGTACGCGTGTCGTTGGAGGGGTTGGGCAAGGTCGTCGGGGCCGTCTATACCGACGACGTTCTCGACCGTATCTTCAGTCGGTTCTGTATCGGCAAGTGATGGAGTGAAGAAACGTGGCTTCGTCTGTAATCGTTCTCGGATCGATCAACACCGACTTGGTTGTTCGCGGCAATCGACTTCCGCGTCCTGGAGAGACGGTCCTTGGAGATGAGTTCTTTCAGGCGGCCGGTGGAAAGGGGGCGAATCAGGCAGTTGCGGCTGCTCGACTGGCAACCGATCCTGTGACGTTCATCGGAGCCATCGGTGACGACGAGTTGGGCCGACAGGCTTTGAGCGGCCTCGCTCGCGAGAATATGACGACCGATTACATCAAGGTGGCGAGTTCGCAAGCTTCGGGCGTCGCGTTGATCATGGTGGATGCGGTGGGCGAGAACTGCATCAGCGTTGCACCTGGCGCAAACCACTGCTTCTTGCCGGAAGACGTCGAGCGAGTGCCAGACGAAGCGTTTGCGAAAGCCTCCGTGTTTCTCGCCTGTTTGGAATCACCGCTGCCGACGGTGGCAGCCGGGTTGAGACGCGCGAAGGCGTTCGGTTTGACGACGATCCTGAACCCAGGCCCGGCGTCTGCCGAGTTGGTTGCCCACGAGATGCTTGCAGACGTCGATGTGATCACGCCCAACTCCGCAGAAGCCTCGGCCTTGAGCGATGTCGTCGTGGCTGACCGTGCTTCGGCGACGGCCGCTGCCCGGCAACTTCAACAACGGTCCGCGCTGAAGGTCATCGTGACGCTAGGCTCGGCTGGGGCGATGGTGATCGAAGATGACTCCCACTTCGTTCCAGCAGTAGCCGCAGATTCCATAGACACAACGGCGGCCGGAGATGCTTTCAACGGCGCGTTAGCAGTGGCACTCGCTGAAGGACGTTCGCTGAAACAGGCTGCACGTATGGCTGCGATTGTTGCTGGTGCATCCGTCAGTCGGCGCGGCGCTCAGCCATCGTTGCCCGCTCGGCACGAATTGCCGGGCAGCTGGCAAGCCGTTTCTGGCTGACGGTCATTCAGTCTCTCCATATGCCTCGCGCTCAAAAGGATTGTCGCGATACGCGTCCTTGCCCACGATCCACAGCCAGAGCGACGCTAGCCCGGATTATTCACGAGATTGACTCTGGTCGCTGCAAGTGGTGATGTGAAAAGGCTTTGCGGCTATCTTGCCCAAAATACCGCGCAAATCAGCCGGGCTAGAAGGTACGCCGGGATGAATAGCCCGGATTATTCATGAGGGTCAAGCTTGGGGAAGATTTGAGAGGCTGTTGTATGATGTTGTGAAGACTTGATCAGGGCGCGCAGAAGGCCCCCTTTGCCGAAACACCAACAAGCCAGCATGAGATCGGCGTGTGGGATCGTATCGAAGTAGCCAGACAAATCTGCGTCGATCACTTCCGTATGTCCGGTGTTGATCAGCGAGTGGACTTGGCGAACCGCATCCAATGCGCTGCGTCCCGGTCGGTAGGCGTGTTGTTCCGGCTGCAGGTCCGCCTCGAAGATTGGCTCCAAGACCAGAACTGCCGCCATCTGTGACACACGATCTTTGATCGTGGGGATGCCCAACGGCCTCTGTTTGCCATCCGGCTTGGGAATGTAGGGCACCGACCGCAGGTTGGTCCGCCGCACCGGACTCACGCGATACGTTTTCGTTCTGAGTTCTTCCGCCGACCCACGCAGAGCGTGTGTGCCCGCACCCAACCACTTCGTCACGCCATACGCTTGGATGTCCTCGAACGTCTGACCATCGACGCCCGCGCGCCTTGGTTAACCAAACAGCGTCGGCAGGCGTCCCATAGCACATCGTCTCGGTACACTTTGTCGTACAACGCATAGAAGCGAAAGTCAGCGGGCACCGACCGAAGGTTGGTCGCCTTCGCTTTGGCATGCAACGTGTCCTGCAGTTTCTGAACCTTAGGTAGAGTTGCTAGGCTCACGCCAATCTCCCGGCTCTCGGGCCACTTCGCACGTTGACCTTGAACTAAGGCCCCTTCGCTCCGCCGGCATTACCCAGCTTCAGCGCTACTACGGGCCTTTCCGCCACCACCAACGGCCAAGCCGGCTCCTCACGGAGGTCTTGTTGAGAGTCACGCGCTCTCACCGCTGGGGCTTCCCGTGTTGCTTTTCAATTCCTCTTTCACGCATGCCATCGCCACTACCCCGGCGGGACCAGTCGAGTCTTGTCGCTCTTTTCGCTCGACCGGCGGCGGCCTTCCCTGTAATTCAGGCAGGTCGGCTCCCGCATCACCCTTTTCGAGGCCTGCTCAGCGTTCACTCACGTTATGGCCTGCATGCTCGCTGACTCCCCAAAGGGAGCCTTTTCCAAGAGTGCTTCAGTCCAATTCGTTACCTCCTTGAACCGCTCCAGGTGCTACCGGTCGGAGCGACCAGTTACCGGGCGGGATTCGTACCCACTAGAATTGAAAGGCCTCTCACGGCGCACTGAATAATCCGGGTTAGGCCGCTGGTCAATTGAACTGCGCACGTGGCAGCGACAGGAAGTCCGCAGCCGGTTCTAGCTCCCGCTCATAGGGCAGCTTGGCGACGTAGCCGAAGAACCAGAAGTAGCATTGGCGCTGTGTCTTGAATGGTTCCGCGGGGGTTCCGTGCCACTGATCAACCAAAACTACAAATGGGAGAACGGCAGATTCGTTCTCAATCGTCTCGAAAACGACATAGTGGACTTGCAGTGGAGGCGACACCGCTTTGACATGCGCGACTACATCTTTCACACCGCTTCTTGCGGTTAGCAACCGAAGAACAGACACACCAGCGTGGCCACCAACGTCCTGACCGAGGACCTTGGCCGCCACCGCTTCGGCTTGTCGTGCTGGGTGGTCATTAATCGCGTCTACGAGTTCACGAACGTCAACGCTTCTTCACGCGACGGCAAGATGGTCCAGAGTGTATCCAACTTAGTGGTCTGTAGGACTTCCTTACCAACCGCCGGAACATTACAGACGACGAACTTTCCCGTGCCGGTCTTGATGTGTTTCCACAGGATTACCATCAACTCGAGCATCACCGAGCCGAATTGGTCCACCGACCCAAGATCGATCACGAGATTCGTGGCGTTATGCTGCGAGAGCTGGTCGATAAGGAAATCACATTCGTCGCGCACTTCATCGTCAAAGAGCATGTTGATACTGCTGACGGCGGAAATGACGAGCGTTTTGTCGCTCGGCTCAACATGGAAGTACTGCGGTACGTTTCTCATCTGGCCACCTTGCCCAATTGTAGCCGAACGGAACTGGAAAAGCTGCGCGCCGCAGTGGGAATCTACGTGACCGGTTTTTGGCGCGAGTAAGGTGTACCTGCAGGTGCTCCGGCCCCCACGGATTTGAGATTTGACCGTAGGGCCAAAAAACTCCGCCGACCATTAAATGCAGACGATTCTTGCACTTCCGAAATCTGAAACATCGTAATCTCAGCCCGGTTGATTCTTCGCCGTACTGCCTCAATGCTGTGCAGTTTCCATCGCTCGCTGACGATTACCCAAGCCATCGGCGTTCCCACACCAACCAAAACCGACGATTTCTCGATCACGTTCGGTTAGGATGGTCCGCAGCAGGACTGCCGATGTTGCGCAAAGTCATCGAAGAAAGGTTGCCAGCATGAGAATCTCGCCATTTATTCTTCTGCTTTGCGTGGGGGTGCTTGGTTGCGGGTCAGGCAGTGCCCAAAGTAACGCCAAGCTGACCACCTGCCCGGACTGGGAAGGAAAAGTCTCAAAACTAGCCGCCGCCTGTCCGCATTGTGGTAGGCCACTGAGCGGCACTCAGGCTCAACCGCAGGAAGTTGTGACAACAGACAAGCAGGTTGCGTCATCTGCTGAAAAGACACCGGCTGCGGCCACGAATAAGAAACAGATAACCGGCCAAGAGACGCTCACGAACAGTATCGGGATGAAGCTGAAGCTGATCCCGGCGGGCGAGTTTCAAATGGGCTCTCCGGCGGACGAAGAGGATCGTGACGTCGGTGAACACCAGCACGCTGTTCGGGTTACGAAACCGTTCTACCTGGGACGAACCGAGGTAACA
>PBSM01000305.1 GCA_002726245.1 Planctomycetaceae bacterium
CAACTCAACGAGGAATCTACTCGACCCACACCCAAAAACACCAACCCAAATTCCAATGCACTCCACGCGCGCGAGCCTGTTCCTGCACCCCTTTCACAACCTCTCCGCTCAAACATCTTGCTCCAAACGGCAAAAACGTTTACAAGCCCACCCTCTTCGTCTGAACCGATCTCGGTTCTCTCGGGTTGTTCCTAGTCAGGGCTATGGTGGAGATCTCGCTGATGTGGCGCTGCACGACTATTCTCTCGTTCACACTCATCTTCCTATCGGCAGACTTGCTTGCGCCTCGCACGACTCAAGCTCAGGATGTCGCCGATCTGCAGCAGCAGTTGGAAAGCGGTCTGAAGGCCCGGCGTCCAATTGAGTTCGCTTTCATTCGGCGTGTCGTTGTGCTAGTCAATAACGAGCAGTTGCCTATCGACTTGGTCAAAAGCATATTCAATTGGGCGCGTAAGAAGGCCAAGTTCAAGAAGCACCCGTTCCCATACTTCGAACGGGCGATGCGTGAACAGGCGAAGAAGCTTGGCGTACAGCTCTAGCTGAATCCTTCGCGGGGTCTCGGCGACATCGTTAGGCCGTCGCCCAATAACCGCCGCGAGCGTGATCGTACTGGGCTTCGCTGCCTAAACGTGATTCGTCGAAGCTTCCCTCTTGAAAGACCTCGTGCCCCATGACCCAGGTGCGAACGGGCCATCCGGTTAGCGCCTCGCCATGCCAGGGGCTCCACTTCGCTTTCGTTTCCTGCTCCTCGTCGCGGATCACAGCCGACTTGTTCATGTCCACCAGAACAAGATCCGCGTCGTACCCAACAGCGATTCGGCCTTTGCCAACGATGTCCCAAACCTGTGCGGGCGCGTCGCACATCCAATCGACAAGCTGCTGCAACGTACATCGTTCCTGGTTCACTTGATGGAGCATCAGAGCCAGTGAATTCTCGACGGCGGGCAGCCCCGACGGAGATTTCGGATAGGGAGCGGCTTTCTCTTCGAGTGTGTGAGGCGCGTGATCGGTCGCAATGACTTGGATGCGCCGGTCGAGCAATCCCTGCCAAAGCAGTTCGTTGTCTCCTTTCAGCTTGATCGACGGGTTCATCTGCACTTGCGTCCCAAGACGAGCATAATCATCGACGTTGAAAAAGAGGTGGTGGGGACAGACTTCCGCCGTGATGAGATCCTGGTGATCGTCGAGCAATTCGAGTTCTGCACCGGTCGATACATGCAAGACGTGGAAACGATGCGAATGACGCTTCGCCAGATCCGTCGCTCGCTTTGTGGCGATATAGGCAGCCTTGTGGTCGCGGATCCGCGAATGATCCGCCAAGTCCGATGTAACTGCGAAACGCGCGCGGTTTTCGTGGATCGTCGTCTCATCTTCACAATGGGCACAAATCGGCAAAGACGTCTCGGCGAAGATGCGTTCGAGCGCGGCCTGTTTATCGACAAGTAAGGTCCCCGTGCTGGAACCAATAAAGATCTTGATGCCGGGCGTACGTCGCGCGTTGCGCAATGCTGCTGTATTGTCTTCCGTCGCACCGATGTAGAAGCCGTAGTTCACCAACGACTTCTTCGCCGCCAGTGCCAACTTCTCTTCCAGCGACTCTTGTGTGACGACGTTTGGGACGGTGTTCGGCATTTCCAGAAACGTCGTGACACCGCCCTTCGCACAAGCTCGGCTGGCCGTATGCAGGTCTTCTTTGTGAGTCAGCCCCGGCTCACGGAAGTGGACCTGATCGTCCACGACTCCCGGTAACAAGTGCAAGCCTTCGGCATCAATCACCTCGTCCGCATCGATTTGCCGAGCAGGATCAATGTCCGCGATCGCCTGATCTTCGATCAAGACGGACGTGTGGACAGTTTCGTTGGGTAGGACGACGGTCGCGTTTTTGATCAGCGTTCTCATAACGGAACGCTACACAACCCATTCCCTTTGATCAATCGCCCCTTGACCGACAAGCATGATGATCGATCAGTGATTCAACGTAAACTCGGCACTGTTCAACAGCGCCCACAGCACATCACCGAGAGCCTCGCTTGAATCACTTGCTGTCTCGACGTGCTCCAGCAGGATCGCGGCTTCGTCTGATGTCGGGAAACGTGAATAGGTCCCGAGAAACAGCGTCTCCAAGCGTTCTTTGTCATCGAACAACGGGCTACCCAAAGCCATCAGAATGCTACTCTGTTCGCTTTGTGTAGCAGCCACGGTGTCCAAGCCGTTCAGCAACGTCAGTGCTTGCAGAACACCCGCGTCGAACTCCGTAGCGTTGCTTCCTCGCATCTGCATCTTGCCAACAAAAGCCAACCGGCGCTGATCGAAGAGGCTACTTTGCACCGCAAAGAAGTTCGGTATCTCGGCCGGCCGACCTCCCACAACGCGCGCGAGACTGTCGAAGAGTTGCTCGGCCGAAAACGTTTTGAGCGACATCGCCGCGAATAGCTCAGGCGCAGGTGGCTCGCCAACCGTTCGGCTGCTGCGTTGATAGGCCTTCGTGTTCGCGAGAGTCCGCAGCAGTTCCTGCAAGTCAAAGCCTGTCTTCACAAAGTATTGAGTCAACTCGTCGAACAGCTCTGGGTGACTGGCCGGATTGTGCTTGCCAAGATCATCGACCGGCTCAACTAGCCCTCGGCCGAACAGTTGGGACCAGACTCGATTAACCGCCGCCTTTGGCAGGTACGGATTGTCGCGAGACGCCATCCAGATCGATAGCTGCACTCGCCGACTCCCGCGATCCTCTTCTTTAGCGAGCGTTCCGTCTGGATAACGAGGCGGGACAACTGTCTCGGTCTCGGGAAGTGTAACTTCGCCGGTATCGAGATCGACCAACGTTACATCCATCGGTCCCCGCTGGTTCTCTTGTTGCAATCTGGCGAAGAACGCCGCATAGCCCCAAAAGTCTTCTTGCTTCCAGTGATCGAAGGGATGTGGATGACATTCGGCACACTCGATTTGCAGCCCAAGGAAGATGCGCGCCGTACTCGCCGCCAGCTTCTCCGGCTTCAGTTCGAGCGACGTGTAATACAACGCGGGACCGGCCTCACCGCCACCGGATGCGACAAGAAAGTCGCCCACAATGCGATCGTATCGCATGTTTTGTGCGAACTGCCGGCGCAACCAATTCTGAACGCCCGCGACGCTTTGCAACTGCTCGAGATCCAACCCACCCAGCACCATAATCTGTCGCCACGTGTTCGCCATATGCGTCGCGTAGCGAGGAGAGTTCAGAAGCTGATCGGTTAACTTCGCTCGCTTCTGCTCATCGTCATCGGCGAGAAACGCTCGAACATCTGCCACGCGCGGAATCACGCCTGTCAGGTCCAGATACACTCGCCTAACGAACTCGCCATCGTCAGCGACATCGGAGGACTGAACTCCTTCTTGCTCCAACCGTTCTGTGAGCAATTGATCGATGCGTTCGATCATCTCAGCCCGGCGCTGAGCAGCACTCGGCTGTTCACCTCGAGCAACGACGGCCACTCCGAACAGCACGCCAAACCACGCGATAAAAAGGCTGCTACGAATCACGATCCTGCTCCAAGAGTGTAAGACTGCGCAGAACGATCGTACATTCTATCCGATCCATACGACGAGACCAACATTCGGCTGCCATACCGAGTTTAACCTGGGCAACCAGACTGAAGAGTGGCGTGTCACTTGTTCCAATGGCCGAAGCGGTTCTTCTTTTCGCCCGGCTTCCCAGGCGGCTTCGCGTCGATCGTTGAAATGCCTTCAGAGTAGAGCAATTCGCCTGTGTAACCATCATGAAAGCTGACGACGACTTGCGGAGCGTCGTAGGCGAGGAATTGATAGCCTGGGCCTTCCTTACGTCCTGCCTTTACGATGTTGTTCACGGAGATCACGGAGTAGACAGTGTGCCGTTGTCGCAGGTAGTGGACATTGTCTGGATAGCCGCCCAACCACTTGATCTTGATCGTGCGACCTTCGCTATCGAACCAGCCTCCGAGTGGCGGGAGTCCGGCCGTGCCGATCGGATGATTGGCGGAGTTGACGGGCGACACGAGGAATTCCCACACGTTATCGGTAATCTGAGCCGCAACAGGATGATGCACGTCTCCGGTCAACAGCAGCACCGGCTTTGGGATCGCATCCAAGACGGTGGTTAACTCTTCGCGTTCATGAACATAACCGCAGTAGCCGTCTCCCTTTGACTCTGTACTATCACCCCGTACGTGATAAGCACTGTGATAGATGAACCATGGGTCCGGAGAGACGATGAAGATGAATTCGGCTTCCGTGTTCTTCACCTTGTCGAGGAACCACGTCTTTTGCGTCTCGCCGAGGACGAAACGATCAGCATCGTGCGACCGTTTGACTCCAAGCCATTTCGACCGTTCGCCACGTGTGTCGAGGAATAGGAAGTGGCAGTTGCCGACGATTCTATCGAAGTAATGATGCGTACCAACGCTGTAGGGTGCTTCGTTGGTTTGCTGCAACGGTCGATCAAGCTGTAGGTGGGTCGCATCGATGACTCGCCGAACGCTGTAGACGCCGACATTCTTCCCGCCGCGTTCGGCCGCCTTTGGTTTCTGTGCTCCTTTGAAGAATGGGCCGATATGCAACGTGCTGACTTGTGCGAGGTCCAGCTTTGAAAAGTCTGCGTCCGAATCGTGGAGAACGTCAGAGCCGGCCCGCAGCTTCGCGTTGCCAAAACGAACGCGACCGGTTTGAGCTCGGTTGCCGTTAGCCCAGTCGGCGTAGTACCGCCAGACACGCAAAGCGGGATCTCGAACGAGATAGTTCCCGTCGCCCCGACCAACCTCACCAGAGCCATCGATGTTGTCAGTCACTTCGTGATCGTTGTACATCGTGAGCAGCGGCACATGCTTCAAGAGCCGATTCAGCGAACGGCCTCGGTTCAGATGCAGCTTGTAGTTGCTCTCGATGCCGGCAGCCGTGCCGTCGAGCGTTTCCTCGTACGTGTAGTCGCCATTGACGATGTGAAACGCGACGCGATGACGATGCTTCTCCCAGATCGTGTCGAAGGCGGGTGGGTTAGCATAGATGCCATACGTATTCTTTGGTGACCTTTGCCGCTGACAGGCACCAATCGAGAACGAGAAGTTGAAACGCCCTTCGGGATTAAATCTGTGAGCGTAGCTTGTCTCATCTGGCAGAGTACGGAATGTCGGCCAGGGATCGCGGATGTTTCCTCGAGTGTCAACGATCTCTCCCGCAACACGCACCGCATACGCATATACCGTGTTGGGCTTCAGGCCGCAACTTCGGCATAGCCCGTGATGTCTTCGTCCGCGTGCGTCGTTGCTTTCTTGACGATTGCCTTCTCGAACGGCGGGCGCTGAGGTTGAATTAGCACGTCAAATTCGATCTCGCTACTCGCGCGGAGCCAGACCCGAATCGAACTTGAAGTGACATTACCGAGCACGGGACCGTGCGTCACGGGCGTGCTCTGCGTCGGGATGACATGATTAGCAACCGGGTCTGGCCATGTCAGATCTTGGGCGGCAGATACGGTGACGAAAAGAATCGCGACCAAAGACAAAGTGGCCTTCATGACACTGCCTTACTCTCCCCTTGGCAGGGAGGGCTGGGAGAGGTGAGACGAGATGTTGTGACTCTCGTGACGACGACGGACGCGCTACGAGAGAGTTTTCACAATCTCTTCAAGATAGTCACGCGATCGATTGATTTCAGCCGTGACTTCCTTCGCCGTTTCAAGAATCGGAATGCCTCGCGGTACGGGATGCATGAAGATCTCCGTCCAGCCTGAATACTTGATGTCGCGCAGCGCGGACAAAAGCGGCCCGAAATCCAGGTCGCCACGGCCCGGCATCTGCAAGAGTTCCTGTTCTTTCGGGAGCTTCACGTGACATCCCATCCCATGTTGCCACGCGTAGAATACAGCGATCGAATCGCCCAAGTCACGAATCAACTTGCCGAGCATCTCCGCGTCTTGAGCCAGATGATACGGAGCAAAGGCGATAGCCAGATGCTTCGATGGGCGTAACTCCGCCAGCCACTTCAACGAGTCGGGCGACTCGATGAGATTACTGCCGTGATTCTCGATCGCGATCGTAACACCTGTCTCTTCGGCGACGGCGAGATGAGGCTTCATCTGCTCGATGAACTTGCCAACAGCCGACTTCAGCTCGCTTCCTTTTAATCCCTTCGGGCCTCTACCACCAGCGACCATCGTCGGACAGCCAAACCGCTGAGCCAATCGCATTTCGTCCTGTAGCCCGAAGGGGCCAAGCTTGTATTGCGTGATACAGCCGAGCGTGATGTCGTGCTGCTTCAGCATCGCGGCGAACTTCTCTTCGCCAAGACCGTCAAGCTGTTCACGCTGATTTCCGTGAACCTTTGGCCAGATGTCGATCGCGGCCGCGTCAACCTTTCGCACTTCAGGAAAGATCTCGCCGACATACTGATAACCATACATGCACGAACCAAGAATGTACTTCAAGCGGAAGTCGCTCGACTCGGCAGCACGCAGGTCGATTGAAAGAAGCCCACTGGCCAGAGTCGCCGTTGTTGTCGCACAGAACCCGCGCCGCGAAAGCTGTTGGTCATTCATTGATGTCTCTCCTTGTTTGATCGTTTAACCGCAAGCCGGAGGCGTGCGCTTCTGTCTGGCGCGGGAAGCGCACGCCTCCGGCTTGCGGTTAAACGTTGTCTACCAAAGTTCCTCGGATGCAATCCTCGCCCCTTCGGCCAGATTCGCGAACTTCGCCCACACAATACTTGGATGGATCTCTTGTTCCGTGGCCGCAAACGATGCAAAGCCGCAATCACTACCCGCCATCACGTTCTCTTTGCCAACGATGTTCGAGAAGCGGACGAGCCGCTGGGCGATGAGTTCGGGATGCTCGACCAGCGGTGTTGAATGCGAAATGACTCCCGGCACGAGAACTTTGCCTTCGGGAAGCGTCACGTTCTCCCAGACCTTCCATTCGTGCTCGTGGCGCGGATTACCAGCCTCGAACAGGTAGGCACCCGCAGTTACCTTGAGCATGATATCGACGATGTCGGCGAGGTTCATCTCGTGGACTCGGGGCCCAATGTTGATCCCGTAACAAGTGTGGAAGCGAACGCGATCGATCGTGAGACCTTTGAGTGCGTGGTTTAATGCCTCGACGCGAACCTCTGCCCACTTCCGACAATCCTCGACCGTTAGGTCCGGGCTCGCGATGTAATAAGTCAAGAGTCGCGGATCATCTATCTGCAGAATCAAGCCCGAATCGACGATCGCTTTGTATTCCTCGTGCATCGCGTCGGCGATGGCATACAGATATTCTTCGTCGGAAGAGTAGAACGTGTTCGATTGTTGGCCTTCGACGTCCGAAGGGGAAACCGCGGTCATGAACGCTTCTTCGACGCCGTGCTTCGTGGCCGCGGCCTTCACGTTGTCGATCTCGCGTTGCAGAATCTCGTGACCGACGTACGTCACCGGTCCCGTGCAAGCGAGCTTTACCGGCTGAGCAATCAAGCCTTCGCGAGCCTTCCGATGCGCATCGTAGAACTCCGGGAATGCGAGTGTCTCACGTGAATCAACCCACAGATCCTCGCCTTGCTCTTCGCACGGCGAGAAGCCTTCCAAGCGTTCAGTAATGTAGGTGAGGAAGCTCGACTTGCCTTGTTCGCCGTCGCAGACGATATCGATGCCCGCGTTAATTTGCCCAGCAACAATGTCGTCAACGGCCTGCCGGGTTGATGTCTCAAACTCTCCCGTGTCGTAGTCCTCGCCTCGCTCTTTGGCGAAGAGCAAGGCAAGCTGGCCCTCCGGCCGAGCCAGGCTGCCAACGTGTGTCGTTAGGAGTCGATCCGTGCTGCGTTTCATATCAGATTCTGTTCACTCATTGGTTGCTTTAGGTTTCGTGACAGCAGTATCGTCGCCTATCCGCCACCAATCATCCAGCAGGGCCGTCATCTGCTGGACACGAGCCCAATAGTCAGAACTCGGGCGTTCAACTGCCCTTGTATCAGCTGCTATCACGGAGAACAGCACGACGACGATGACTCGAATATCGAACAAGGAACTACCAAAGCCGAAGGTCTGATTTCGACATTCCTCGTTCGATATTCGATATTCATTTCGGCCTTGGGAAGCTTCCGAGGCTCGCGTCTAAACCGTCTCAAACCCTGACCGTTGCTCGCGGCGCAGGTGGCTGTTCGCTTCATCATCGCCAGGGAACTGCTCGGCTTCCGGTTCCCACTTGACCTTCCGGCCAACTCGCATGGCGATGTTACCGAGATGGCAAGTGCTGACACTTCGATGTTGGCTTTCGATGTCAGACACCGGAGTCTTCCGCGCTTCGACGCAATCAAAGAAGTTTCCCATGTGATTGATGATGGCATCTAGCTTGCCGGCCCGTTCCGGTCGATCGAGATTATCGAAATCGTAAACGTTCCAGTCTTTGCGAGTCAGCGGATTTGATGACAGGTCTTCAACTGGCTTGCCTTGCAATGTACCTCGGTTCACAAAGATCCGGCCTTGGTCACCCGTGAACATGATGCCGTTGCGGCCTGTATCGCTGACGGTCATGACGACGCCGTTGGCGTAGGTGTACGTTGCGCTAAAGTCGAGTGCTACATTGAAACCGTCCTTCACGTTTGGGTACTTGGCCTCGCCTTCGATCTCGATGGGATACGAATCGATCGCCCACTGCGCGATGTCCAAATGATGAGCGCCCCAATCGGTCATCTGGCCTCCAGAGTACTCGTACCACCAGCGGAACGTGTAGTGAGACCGTTCCTCTAGATAGGGCACTTTAGGCGTTTGGCCTTGCCAGAGATCCCAATTGAAGTTGCCCGGCACGGGTCGAACCGGAAACGGTCCGCCTGTCTTGTTCTTCCCGAGCACAATATCTACCGTTTGCAGCTTGCCGATTCGCCCTTGACGGACCATCTCGACAGCTTGCCGAAACCGATGGTCGCTCCGCTGCCACGAACCCACTTGGACTACCCGACCTGTTTCCTTAACAACGTCGCGAAGAATCTTGCCTTCGTCAATCGTCAGCGTCAGCGGCTTTTCGCAATAGACATCCTTGCCTGCCCGGCAGGCATCAATGACGATCTTTGTGTGCCAGTGATCCGGAGTGCCGATCGTAACGATATCGACATCTTTGCGTGCCAGCAGGTCGCGATAGTCCTCGAAGTCGCGCGGCGTGCTTCCGAAAGCCGCTTTGGCTGGATCGCGGACGTTCTTATCGACATCACAAACGGCAACGATGTCGCCGTACATCTGAGCCTTGTTTGCGATTACGCTACCTTGGTAACGCAACCCGATCGAGCCAACGCCCAATCGCTCGACCTTCGCCCGAGGTTTCTCTTGGGCAGCAAGTTGGTAACGGCTTCCGGTACCAAGCAGGTACCCGCCGCTAATAGCAGATGCTGCGAGGAACTGCCGGCGATCGGTCGTGAGCTTGTCCATGGGATTCTCTCGTCGCGGGTGTTCTCGAACACGGTCGCCTTATAGCCTAACTGGCGGATCGCGATCGTCACCCCCTCCAATCCGATTTTCATCGAGCTTTGTGTAACGAAAGACCCGTGGCTAAAACGACCGGTAATCGTTTCGGCCGCCAACTCTCCAACACGTTGCGGCGTCGCTAATGCAGCTACCAGCATCCTCTCAGGGCCGACGCGCCGATCATGCTCCTCTGGAACGAAGAAGAACGAAAGAGATTGGGATACCTTCTCAGCGAGCCAATCGTGACACGCAACACAAGCAACCGACGATTTTAGGATCGCTCTTCGAGACGACGAAACGCGACTTTCGGCCGTGTGGCACTTCGTGCAACAGTCGAAACTCGAGGCAGCAAGATGCGCGGTTACGGGTGTCTTGCAATTGACCGGCAAATCAAGTGCCACCAGGAGTGTTGCGTCACGGTCCTCAATGGAAAAAACGACCACCGGCTCGTTGCCAGCGAGCCGCGAACGGGATGCCACGATTGCAAACGTCACCGCAAGCACGACGGCTAGACACGCTGCGATCCCGAACCACGATTGTGCTCTCGCCTGCGGCTTTGTCCTCGTGGGCAGAGGCGCTGGACTTTGGCTCGCGACACTGCCCCGACTCTGGTCGATACCGCAAACGATTGGCGAGAGATCTCCGCGGTAAGCAGGTAACTCTTCATCGACGTCATCGCTCAACGCTTCATGAAACAGCCCAACGGCCGGCCGCAGGGCTTCGGCCAGTTGCCGGCAATCATGACAGACGGCCAGATGTGACTCGACGACCTGGTCGTCCGATGTTCCCGAGGGGAACGGAGCGCAAGTCAATACGTCGAATACGGCGTCGCAAGTGAGTACGGCTTTCATGATGTGCTTTCCAACGAACGATCAATCGGTAGGTCATCCTCGGGCCCAAGGAACTCCGCCATCTTGGTCAATCCCCAGCGAACTCGGTTCTTTGCCGTCGATAAACTGCATCCCATCGCGTCGGTAATCTCGTGAAACTTCAACCCGCCAAAGAAACGAAGTCGCAACGCATCGGCTTGGGCTTCCGGCAACTTCGCGAGTAGTGTGTCGAGCAACTCCGAACGCTCTCTCGCCGCCAGTCGTGTCGATGGCGACTCTTTTGACTTCAGTTCATCCGCCAGCGTCGCGCGGCGTTCTTCGTCACTTGCTTGTTCTTCCCATGAGCCGATAAAGACTCCTCGCGAGAATCGCTTCAACTGGCGTCGGCACTGGTTCAACAGAATCGTCCACAGCCACGTACGGAAGCTGTACTGGGAGTTGTAGGTGTGCAAAGACTTGAAGGCACACATGAACGTCTCTTGGACGACATCTTCCGCCCAGTCCGGCCGCCCCATGCGACTCCGCGCCACGCGCCCGAGTTGCCTCTGATACCGATCCACCAATTGCTCGAACGCGTCCGTCTCGCCAGCGAGGACCGCCGAGATCAAGGTGCCGTCGGAGATTGGTTCGGGTGGCGTCATTTGCGGTAAGACCTGGAGTCCCGCCTTGAGGCGGCGTACTCAACGGAGAAGACCGCCTAAAGGCGGAACTCCAACGAGGGTATCTACAGTTATAGCCAGCCCGAGTGGAGATAGTTCAGGCTATCGCCTTGAAGTGACTGATTGCGAGCAGCAGAAAACGCCGCAAGTCACTTGCTGTAGACAAGATACAAAAAAATGGGCAGGTCGGAACAGAGCGATTGGCCTGATGTTCGCAGCTCGCCGAACTAGCCTCCAGACAGGCTACGAGGGAAGCAACGCCCCGCTTTGTTCGGTGAATTCGTCGGATCAAGTCGTTCTGTTCGCGACCTTGTTGCCCATCCGACCGCCAAACCCGGCAGTGGTCGAGCGGTCTCTACATCCCGCACGAAAGAAAACCTCCTGTTTTTCCTCCGCACCCTATTCATCGTAAAAAGAGGATTCGCGTCTTACCCAGAACTCCATCTGAATCGAAAATACCTACCAGCACTGCCCAGATTGAAACGAGTGTAATGACTGTGCCGATCTGGTAAGACGTCGGTGGGCATATCAACGCGCACAGCGACCACGAACTCGCCGAAGTACTGCACTTGTCGAATAATGTTCGAAGTTTTCCGGAGCGATTGGCATGTTCGTCCACAGCAGGAACTTAGCCGCCAGTCGTCGATGCTTCCGAAATACAGTAGAGATGTTTCTCGCCGCGAATGAAGAGTTGTCCGTTACTAACGGCCGGCGACGCAAAACTATACTCGCCCAGCGTGTTCTCTGCGACGACTTCAAGCTTGGGCCCAGGCTTCACGATCTTGGTAATCCCATCGTCAGCGATGAAGTAGGCGAGACCGTTCGCGTGAATCAGCGAAGCACTGAAGTGCTTTCCAAGGCGTTCCTTCCACAGCTTTTTGCCGGTGCCTGCATCGAAGCAGTTGGCGGTGCCTCGATCATCGGCAACTAGCAAATGGCCATCCAACACGACCGGCGAAGGGACATAACATTTGGCCGACCTCTGATGCCAAGCCACATGCGTGTCGGTCACGTCTCCCTTCCCATCCGGGCGAATTCCGAGAACGTGATAGTCCGGGAAGCCACAAGCCATGAAGAACAGCTTGCCGTCAAAAACCATTGACGCCACGAATTGCTCGGTCGGCCCTTCGATCTCCCAGTGTTTCGAACCGTCACTCGGATCGTAACTAACGACGGACTGGCTGCCCGACATCACCATCTGCGTCCGCCCAGCGACATCGCGAATGATCGGCGTCACATAACTGCGAATGCCATGCTTGCGGAGCACTTTCCATTTCATCTCGCCGGACTTCTTGTCGAGCGCGACAACGTAACCTTTGCCATCATGATCGCCATTGACGATCAGAAGATCCTTGTACAGTACGGGGCAACTTGAATAGCCGTGTGCGCTGATGAACTCGCCAGGCTTGACCGACCACTTTCGGTTGCCTTGATAATCATATGCCGCGACGACCATCTGGCCGGGAGTGATGGGACGTTTGGTGCCAACATTCGGCGCTGGCACCGTGCTGCCATCGACTTGCAGGAACGTTACATACACCAATTCTCCGTCGGTGACGGGAGTGCCCGAGGCGCGACTGTTCAAGTTGTGTTTCGTTTCGAGTGGGGCCTTGAAGACGGTTCGACGCCACAACTCCTTGCCGCTCTTGCGATCCAACGAAATCAGCACCCGCTCTTCCGATTCTTCCAAGCATGACACGAGGAAGATCCGATCCTCCCAGATGACTGGAGACGCATGGCCCACACCGGGAACCGGAACCTTCCAGACGATGTTCTCGCCCGTCTCACCGTTCCATGAAGTTGGTATGTTCTTCTCGAGACTGGAACCGTCACCACGCGGCCCGCGCCACCCTGGCCAGTTCTCTGCCGAGGCAGAGGCCGTGACAACCATAAGCAAGAAACTGTGAACGACGATATGGAGGCAAAATCGCTGCATGTGGTTCTCTGTGGAAGGGTGAGAAGTAGCGGGAATCGAGCAACAGTATGCCAGCGACATCGCCGCGCGTCCAACTGTTAGGCGTTATTGCCAAGTGTGTCAGGATGTTTCACATCTGAGACGAGCGCCGCTAAAATGACGGCGCAACGCTGACTGTTAATTTGGGCAATATGTCGCAACATTCTTTCAGCAAGAGACTTAGGATCGAAGGTCCCTTTGGCACGTCGGCTGCAAAGGTTACCTTTGTCTTTGACAAGATCCAGAAACACACGCGGGGACCGGAAAATGAAGAAAGCAAGCATCATCATCGCCGTTGTTGCGGTCGCTTTCGTTGTCAGCAGCGAGGCGTTCTCACAAACAAACGATCACTTTGCACGACAGCGCCGTGAAGCTGCTGCGAAACGAGAAGCCGCCGAGCGTGCCACTTCAGTCAGGCATTGGGGAGGCCCGACGACGAACCATCGTTGGTATCCCAACAACGGCTCTCGTCAAAACGGCACGACGGTAATCCGTCAGCAAAACGTGCAGTTTGTGCCGGTCTCTCCGTTTGGGTTCGGCTTCCCCACTTACAGCTTCCCACGCTACAACGACCCTCGCTGGGGTTACGGCGGCGGTTGGAATCCGCGATACGGATATCCACGTTACGGCTCGCCTTTCGGACAGCACATCCACATCCATCACGAGATCATTAAGCAGTGATTGTGTGAGAAACAGCGCCAGCCATGAACAGCCTCGGCATCATCGTATGCCGAGGCTTGTTTCGTTTACGGACGCGTGTTATCCGTTAGCTGCGTTGGCTCGGGCATAGCCTTGTCAGATCGACCACCGAGCGAGCTGGAAATGAACACGCCAAGCAGAAAGCTGAAGGCGATCAGTAGAAGAACTCGCGACTGGGCTGGTGCGGTAGAAGTCATCTTTTCGGGCACGTCCTTCGTGGAAGTTAGTCTTCACAACTCTAGGTCACGCTTTACGAAGCGTGCCCTAATTGGACAGCGCCACTTTGATGCGTGATAAGTTCATGTGAGTACATCGTTTAACCGCAAGCCGGAGGCGTGCGCTTCCTCGCGTCAAGCGCACGATAAAGCAACACTCATTCTGTAAATTCGAGTAGATCGGTTTCGGGGTTTCTACTTGTGGAAGGTGAGGTATTTCATTC
>PBSM01000306.1 GCA_002726245.1 Planctomycetaceae bacterium
AAGGGGACGATCGAGACCGCGGTGCAAGCGATGAAGCTCGGCGCGTTCGACTACTTGCAGAAGCCGTTCCCGCTACAAGACCTCGAAACGGTCATTCGCGGTCAATCAGCGTTTGCGCTGCGGTGTCGTCCGCGGCGATAAGTGGCTCGGCGACGATCGCGGCCAAGATGGCCAACACGAGCATTTGCAGGTTTGCCTTCATCGTTGTGTCTCCTGTCTCGGAACTGAATGGTCACATTTTGCGCGATCCTAGAAGCGGCTGCGAACAACATCATTCGATCGGCAAGAACTCGATCCCCTTGCGATCGTCCTTGATGCGCAGGCGGATGCCCCAGATGGCGGTCTTCCGCTGTTTTCCCGCTGGATCGTAGTAGACGACGTAAATCGAATTGTCAGGCATCTCGGTTCCGATTCCGTAGACATAAACCGAGTTGTCGATGGAGAATCCTCGATCTTTTGCCGGCGCGGCCCACGTTCGGCCGTGATCGTCGCTCCACATGATCTGCAGACCGCCGGTCGATCCCCAACCAAAGATGCAGACAACCGTTCCATCCTTCAGCGTCAGCAAGCACGGAGCCACCATGCTGATTCCAAACGGGCGCGGTGGCGTCCAGCGGCGTCCTTCATTCGAAGAGAAAGCAATCTCGCCATTAGGTCGGCTGATCATCACGATCCGGCCGTTCTTCGCTTTGGTGATTGCAGGTTCATCCAGCGCACCGGTGCTGCCTTCCAACCGGCTGACAAACTTCCATGTCTTTCCGCTATCGGGACTGCGATAAATCGCGAGCTGTTCTGCTGCGTACCAGTGTTCCTTCCCATACGTCGATAGGAGGATGTCGCCGTTATCAAGGACCAGTGGCTTGCCACACATGCGATCGTAGTACTCGAAGGGTGACGGCATTAAGACCGGATCGGTCCACGTCGCGCCGCCGTCGTTGGAGCGAATCGAAGCGACTCGGCTGTTCTTATTCCTTCCCGCGGGTGGCTTGTCATAGCCATACCAGTTGTCGATGACGAAGAAGACGCAAACCAACGTGCCATCGGGATGCTCGACGATGACCGGGTGCCGATCATCTCCCGGCGTATCGACCAGCGTTACCGGTTGAGTCCACGTCTTACCGTTGTCTGCCGAGCGAGCAATCAGCGCTCGACCGCCCGTTGGTGCATCAACTTTCAATGGAAAGCCGTTAGCTTGATAAGACTTCAACGTCTTTGGCTCGACGTCGATCGGCGACGGGAAGGAGACATGCCAATAGCCGGCGCTGAACGAACACAGCAGTTCCCCGCTGCGAAGTCGCGATACCGATTCCCACCCGACAAAGCCCGTACACCCTGGGTACGGAGGGTGCGCGTTGAATCCGGGCCCCGTAATCATCTTGCGGTGTTTCTTGAAGTCGCCGGTCGATGAATCTTCAACGACGTTGACTGCCACATCGAAAGCCGGCAAGTCCACCGTCGGATCGGGAGCTGCAACCATATCGATGGTGATGACTCGGTCCTTCCATCCGACTCCGGTCACTGTTGCCTTAGAAGCCGATGGTGGCCGAGCAGGATCATAGATCGTCGGCCGGATCGCTCCCAGCTTGGTGCTGGCTTCGGCGGCCGATACGTAGTACGTTGCCTTCGCCAAGTGACGAAAGTCGCTTCCCGCTTCGCTCAGTATCGTCCTCATTGCCGCAAAGATGTCTCGCACCTCGCTCTCGGCATCTCCCTTTTGGCGAGCGTACAATCCCGACAGGAAGATCCGTTCGTCGCCGTAAAGCCGAGTCACGCGGCTAAAGACCGGCGATGCTTTCATCCACGGAGGCGTGACGATGTCGATTGTGTCGGACGATTCTCGGGCGGGAGCGTACGCGACCAACTCGATCTCAATAGGCAACGACCCTGCGACCCATTCAACGTGAGAAACCGGTGGCACGGGGCGGTCGCCGAAAAACGCAGCAATCTTCTTATCCACAATCTCGCTGTCGGACATCGGCGCAAGGAAGCATTTCACTTGCGCGATGTGTTCACGACCCAACTGCAGGTGCTTGAGTGTTTGGAGTAGGCCCAGCAGCGTTTCCGCAGTCGCCGCCGCCAAATCCCCTTTCTGAGCTTGCCCCGCGACGTAGATCACATCACCCAAAGGCATCACGCTATACGACGACTGTGAGCCGCGAACGCGAATTCCATCAACGCGAGTGTGTTTCGGCTTGTCATCCGTATTTGGATCGGAAGCAACGATAGCGTCTAAAGCCATGTCGATGTTGTTGGCAGGCAACCGCGATTGCACGTAAGACACTGCCGGAAGACTCTCGTCGCCGAACCATCCGCGAAGATTCTCACGGGCAAAGTCGGCTGCTTCGACGTTCACAACATATAAGTTCATCTTCACAACATCTTGTCGCGTGCTGCCGTCATGTCGAAGAACACTTTCGAAGTTGTTCATTAGCCCATCGAACTGCGTTTCTAAGCTGCTGACGTCAGCCAGCAGACCGCTCGATGATGGGAACAACTGGGTTGTCTGCAAGAGACTCCGGCCCTTCACGGTCACCGCATCGGCCAGCCCGAGCGTCGGCTTCAGGCCCACGCGACGAATCGCTTCCTCGGCGTCAACTTGCCAAGGTAAAATCACGAACAGGATCGCGATAAATGCGTTTGTTTTCGTAGGATGCAACATATCACCAGGGCGTTGATTAGAGTTCGAGTGGCTCGGGAGTGCGAAGCACGAAGTGCTTTCGTACGGCCTGCTTTATGTGCCAGTGCGTCTTGGTGCCTAGCGGAAAGTGCGCCAGGTCACCAGCACGCAGCGTTAACACTTCGCCGGTTCCATCCTCGACGATATCGACTTCCCCTTCGAGCACATGGACGAACTCGTCCCAGGCAAATGTCCATTCGAACTTGCCTGGCTCGCACGACCAGATCCCGCTTGAGACTTTCTTGTCGGCGCTCTGTGTAGCGATCATCCCGCGAGCCACCGGGTTACCTTCTTTGATCCAAGAAGGCTCGATCGGCATGTCCGGCAGATCGGCAGTCGCATTCACCGTTTGAAGCGTGGTAGTCATTGGTTTCCTTTCGCGCGTGAGGTTCTCGTTTGCGTCCCGCACGAAAGTCTATCAGACGAGAAGCGTGAAGGTCAGGCTCGATTGTCTTTGCCCCCTTCGGGTCCGCCGATCAGCGTAGTCGGGAGAGGCCTCGTGCCTCGCGTTGACGGTTCAGCTCCGTGAAGGCTCGTGGTTCCGCCTGCAGAAGCTTCGTCAGTTGAGAAGCGGAGAATGCGAGAAACTCAGTCGCCTCCTTCGCATCCCAACCGCACGCCGCAAGCACGTCTAAGGCCTCTGCCAACACGGCCGGAAAGTCATCATGTTCGGAATTCACGGCGATGCGTCGGTTTTTGCAGCGAGCTTGCCACAACTCACTCGGTTCCTGCTTGGCCAAGTCGATTGTGCGGCGACTACCGATCGCCAGGTTCACACGCAGGCGAAACAGTGCGACCTTTCGATTCTGCTCTTGGCTGCGCCGCTCGGATGCTTCACCCTGGATTCCAGTCGGAGTGTGCGTGAACACAACCGCCGTTTCGACTTTGTTTCGGTGCTGCCCGCCGGGTCCGCTGCGCCGCTGACGACGCGACTCGCACTGGGTTAGGAGTTCGCGCTTGGAGAGTGCTGCGGGATGAAGCGTTTCGTCGGGCATGAACTATTTCCGATTTGACGCGGTACTAGACTGGCGCTGTCAGCGGGTCACCGTTATCTGCGTGGTCAAGTTCGAGCAAGAACGGAACGGCTTTCTTTGCCCAGGATTCGGGGAGCGGATAAGACGACGCGCTCTCGCCAAAACAACTGTCAAGCATCTCGGTGTGAATGATCCCGGGATTCAGCGGGATGGCAGCCATACCGTAGGGCAGTTCCGCAGCCAACGCGCGCGTGAGACCTTCGATACTCCACTTGGTTGCGCAGTACGGCGCGACTTGAGGCGACACCGAGCGCCCCCAGCCGGAGCTAAAGTTCACGAACACTCCCTCCTCGTGTTCGATCATCGCCGGCGCGAAGTGGCGAACAACATGGAAGACGCCTTTAATGTTGACGTCGATCAGACGCGAAAACTCGTCGGCAGATGTTTCCCACAGCGAGGCGTTCTCGTTGATTAACGCTGCGTTGTTTAGCACCAAGTCCGGAGGACCATCTTCGCTGATGACGACTTTGGCCCAGCCCGCGACTTGATTGTCATTGGCGACGTCAACGACGTCAAAACGATGAGGCCTCTCGTAACGTTCTGCCAGTTCCGCGACAGCTTGTCTAGAACGAGCGCACCCGAGCACCGTATGTCCCAGGCGGATGAACTCGTCGGTCATCGCCCGACCAAGGCCGCGGCTGACACCGGTGATCAATACTCTTCTTCCCGACATGGGTTGGTCTTTCTGAAGACGAAACGAATAGAATATGCATGAGTGCTAGTCGGCTAGTCTAGTTGGCGCGAGTGATGCCGCACATAGGACGGACTGAAAGACGTTGAATGATAGGCGAGACGCCTCAACTAGCATCAAACGGAATTTGACCAAGAGTGCGAGGAATACCTGCGCGGGATTGACTTGTTCAACCACGGCTACTGCTGGGAAGCGCACGAGTCGTGGGAGGCGGTTTGGAACGCGGTCGGTCGTGCAGGAGCGACAGCCGATTTCTTGAAAGGCTTGATCAAACTTGCCGCAGCCTTGGTCAAAGCGCGCGAAGGACGGGAGCAAGGTGTCGTTCGGCATGCGACACGGGCGGAAGAGCTGTTTCAGAATGTACGAGCCGCAGGCGAGACACAATCAGTTCGCTTCCTTGGTCTTCGCTTTGCTACGCTATTGTCCTGCGCGCGGCGCTTAGCAGAGAACGCGACGGACTTCATCGACACACGAGACGAACCAGTCGTGCGCTTTGACGACTTCCGGCTAGAGCCTTTGTGATTACCGCCATCATAGGACGATCGGCATGTTGAAGGTGAACAACGTGTCTTGTTGCGCTAACCCGATTTGGACGCCCGGTGGCAAACTGTCTTTAAGAATGGAATGAGCAAGTGGCCCGCCTCGCCCGTTTCTCCACAGCGACTAAACCCGCACGGTCGAATGGATTACACGAAGCGACAAGACAGCAAACAAGTAAGTTGTGTTCCCATCATCTTTGCTTGTGGGCCATCTGCAACTAACATGATACTTGTTACGCCCTTGGCCGCGCGATAGTTACAATGCCCGATCAGAAGACTTCATCTCCGAAAAACATAAAGACCACCGGTCGGCTTCAAATCGGCGATCAGTGGAATGCTATCAGTATCATCGCACAGTCCCAAACGCATCCGCTGAAAGCGGTCTGTGAACTGGTCGAGAATGCAATTGATGCTCGAGCGAAGAACATTGATATCGTTCGCCGAAGAACGAACGGTCAAATCATGTTGGAAGTTTGCGACGACGGTCACGGTGTTAGGTTGGACCAAAATGGACGACCCCACTTTGAACACATCGCCACGCATATCTGCGATTCAATGAAGCGACGACTATCGCGCCCAGAACGGGTCGGCGTACATGGGGAGTTTGGCATTGGCCTTTTGAGCTTTTGGAGTCTCGGTGAGCAGCTTCGCATGATTGCAAGCGACGAAGAGGGCCAGCTCCACCAAATGACTCTAAATCGTGGTGAGCAGCGTTATTCCATCTCCCCAGCGCGCCGAATGTTCGCCCCTGGCGGAACGCAGATAATTGTTGGACCGCTATTGGAGTCAAGTCGCAACATACTTACTGGAAAGAAGTTACGGCGATACTTATCGGCTGAACTTCGTGACCGAATTCGGACGAGCGGTGTGCGAATTCAGATATCGGATCGAATCTCGCGCAAACAGTTGCTTGTTACGCCGCGTGAATTTCAAGGCGACCGGCTGGACGAGTTGAAGAGCATCTCGACATCGTTCGGAAAGTTGATTGTCGAATTGTATTTGCGACCAGCGGCCGACAGCCGTCAAGCGACAAGGATTGCGATTTGCAAGGATGGTACGCGGGTGCTTGAGGACATTACGGAACTGATTCAGTTCGACCGTGCGCCGTGGACCGATGGACGGTTGGAAGGGATCCTTGATTTTCCCGCCTTCGATATTGCCCCGGGCACTCGCAAGGGCGTCGTCCCGAACGAGCGTTTGGAAGTGTTCATCGAGGCCCTTCGCTGCATCGAACCGACAGTGACGGAAGCGATCGAGCGGCGCGATCAAGCGGAATCAGCAAAAGCAAACGGACAAATCTTGCGACAGGTCAAGCGAGCGTTTTTGACCGCGTTGCGCGAGTTGCCGGAAGATCAATACTTATTCTTCGATGTGCCGCATTCCGCGAAGCGGTCGCGCGACGGAGCCGCTGTCAACGGTAGACCGGCGACACAGAAATCAAACGCTAACAAGAGGAAGGAGACGGTTGCCGTTGCATCGTCGTTTCGACCGAATCAGCTTGATACCGTCGTGATCACCCCGCGGCACGCTCGGCGTCAACCGAATGGCGAATGCGTGTTGATGGCACAAGCGTACGACGGTCGAGGAGACGAATTGCCAGATTCTGTGCAGTACCGTTGGAGCATTGTGGAAGGCGAGGGACGATTGAAGACGGTCGAAGGTGGCCAATGCACCGTTACAACGCGCGAGCCAAGTCTCATTGTTGTCGAAGTCAAAGCTGACAAGGGCATCGTAAGCGCGGCCGACCACGTTCCCGTCAAATTCGTTGCGGAAGAAGACGATTACGGCTCAGCCTGCGGTTTACCTTCTTATCGATTGGAAGCCGAACCAGTTCACACATGGCGATCTCGTTACGACGTAAGAAAGAACGACATCATTATCAACTCGGCGCATCGCGACTTTTTGGCCAGCAGAACGACGATGGCCAAACACCGCCGGTACATTGGCAAGCTCTACGCCAAGGAAGTCGTTCTGCTGAACTTCCCGCACGAATCGTCGAGCGAAGCCATGGAACGGTTGATTGAGGTCATCGTTCGCACGGAAGACGCGCTGTGAATAGCGGAGCAGCAACATGCCTGAACCTGGCTACGCCGATGGCGATCCTCCTGGCTTCTGGGGATGCTTCATCGGTGCTGTTGTGCTGTTCGCGATCTTCTTTGTTGTGAAGGGCTGTCTCTGAGAGGCTGTGAGCGTTGAACTCGGTGGGCCGTCCGTTGGTGTTTGTGGTTTCACCTTGACGCCTCGCCGCTCACTTTAGGGAACCGAAGGCAATCGAGTCGCATTGCTCGAACCGCCGAGCGAGTCCTCAGCGGCGCTCCGCATTCCATCGACTTTCAAGAACGTTTCAGAAGGAGATCCACAATCAACACAATCGAATACATACTGCACTCTAGACGATTATGCGGCGAGGGAAATCAGATCATGGAAGAGTTTCCACAATTTGCGATGGTTGGGTCCGTGAGGCAGAGCGGCGAGGAAATGTTTTCCCAGCATTTCTCGGGAAATACTGCGGCGCCGATCCGCGTGCGAGGGCCGACGGTCTGCGTTGTTCCAAGGACGATCACGGCG
>PBSM01000307.1 GCA_002726245.1 Planctomycetaceae bacterium
GAGAATCGTTTTACTTTCTTGCTCGCTCTTTCATAGTATCGGAGGAGTCCGCGTCGGCCGCTCCCGAAGCGCACGCCTCCGGCTTGCGGTTAAAGGAGATGCTCAGATTCTCACCGGCCACGGTATAGCACCGTGACCGCCATCACAGCACAGGCAGTTGTGGAATGGGCGGATTGGCACTCGCTGAGGCAGCCAGATTCGCGACCAATTGATGACAGATCGCGTCCAGTGGAGGAGCTACCTTGGCGTCATCAAAACTGGCGTTCGTCCGTCCGGCGTCGCCAAGCTCACGAATCTGCATCTGGATGGGTACATCGCCAAGGAATGGCACGTCGAGTTCTTCTGCTCGCTGGCGTGCGCCGCCGCTACCAAAGATGTCGTACCGCTGGTTGCAGTCCGGACAGATAAAGCCGCTCATGTTTTCGACCATGCCAAGCACGTTGATGTTGACTTTACGGAACATCGCAATCGCTTTGACCGCGTCGAGCAACGCAACCTCTTGCGGCGTGCAAACGATAACCGCCCCCGTCAGCGGAAGCAATTGCGACAGCGTCAAGGCGATATCGCCCGTTCCTGGCGGCATGTCGATGATCAAGTAATCGAGTTCTCCCCAACGCGTGTCGCGGAGGAATTGGGTGATCGCTCCGTGCAACATCGGGCCTCGCCAGACGACGGCTTCCCCCGGCGGGACCATGAAGCCCATCGACATCAACGCCATCCCGTCGGCATCGACCGGCTGGATCTTATCATCGACAATTTGCGGACGACTGGAGACACCGAACAAGTGCGGAATGCTTGGGCCGTAGACATCTGCATCCATCAACCCGACCTTCGCGCCAGAGCGTTTTAAGCCAACCGCAATACTTGCCGATATCGTGCTCTTGCCAACACCTCCTTTGCCTGATCCGACCGCGATGATGCTCTTGGCGGTCAAACCGATCTCACCAAGAGGCTGAGGACGGCGATCGTGAACAGCTCGGTTGACAGTGATCGCGGCGTCGGGAAACGCGCTGCACAGATGTTGCTCGCATGCTAACCGAACCTCTCCGCCGATCGGCGCTGCCCAACTTGTCAAGCCCAGCGTGACGGACAATTCGCTGCCAGAGACCTGTATGTCGCTCAGTTGCTCCATCTGGACGACGCTGCGTCCCGTCTCGGGGTCTTTGAAATCAGTTAACGCCGCTTCGACTGCGGCAGCGTCAAGTTGGCCATCGGCCATTAGATATCCTCCAGGTTCTTTGTTGTTTCAATCAACAGTAGATTCCGGCGACGTGCGATCCCCCCACGGCATGCGAGTCCAAATGTCCTCGCGATAGCTCGCCGGCTGCGTTTTTGCGTTGACCAGGCATCGCCGCACCAACCGAACGGCGGATCGAACGTCACGACGCGTCGCCACGACATGCGCCGCTCCTGTCTCTCGCAAGAGGGCCTCGTGGTCGCTGCTCGAATTCGCCAGGGCGATTATGTAACTGCTTGGGAAAGTCTCGCGAATGTCGCGGATCGTGCGAAGCGTGGCCTCCACACCAAACATATCGACTTCAATCGCCACGACACTTCCAGCCGCATCCTCGAGCATTGTCAGGCAACTCTCCAGGCTTGGCGCTTGATGAACCCAAATCTTGCAGTCCGCCAATCCCCAACGCATCGCCACCGTCCATCGGCTAGTGGACTCGCAAACGATGAATCGCGGAGTTGTCATGACCGGGTGAGTTCCTTGAGAACGAGGCAAACGATTCATCCTAGGTCCGACTCGCAGCCTTGACAACCATCGATACCGGAGCGAAGAGCGTCCGCGCAACTTCATGTATCGAGTCCTAGCTGCGAGACCCTTCGTAGCAATCTCGCCCGACTCACTCCAAGAAGCCGAGCCGCCTGCGCCTTGTTTCCTTTGGCTTGTTCCAGCGATCTCGTGAGCAGCTCTCGCTCAACATCCTCCAAGAACGCTTCCAAGTCGATCGACTCTTCCTCCCGGCGTGGAACCTCGGCCGCTGACTCGACAAGCCTAACTCGCCGAGCGAGATCAGCTTCGGTGACCTGTGTCCCTCCAGCATTCTCACACGTTTCGCGAATGACCTCAGCCAGTTCATCGACGTTTCCAGTCCAGGGCATCGCGCACAGTTGGTCCAATGTCGATGCCGTGAAGCCACTTAATTGCCGACCGCCCGTGGCGTTGTAGTCTTCGAGGAATCGCTGACAGAGGAACGGGATATCTTCCTTGCGGTCCGCGAGGCGAGGCAGCTCAATCACGAACGAACTCAAACCGAATGCTAACTCGTCCAGGAACAATTCCTGTTTGGCCAACTCCAGCAGAAGCCGCCGCGAAGTAACGATCGTACGCAAACAAAACGTTGGTACCCGGAAGAACACAGCCAGTTCAGCCTGGGCTTCGAGGCCAAGCTCATCGACATCCAACAACAAGAGCGTCGCTTTCGCCTGAGATCCGGTGTCATTGACCCGTTGCAGGAACGCGACGACCGTTGTTTGGAGCAGTTCGGCGTCCATCAGCCTACATGAGAGCGGCATTAACGGGCCAGCCGTCGATAGCTCCCGACCGCCATGAATCGTACGAGCAACATGCTCTCGACCGCTTCCCGACGGTCCAACGATCTGGACATTTGCGTGAGCATCGATCGCTAGCGAGACCTGCTCGCGAACCCGACGTATCGCCAGGCTCTCACCGACCAAACGGTCGAGCCGATACGGCGCACGCAACTCAGCGGTGAACTCTTGCAAGCGACGATGTAACAACGTTTGTTCTGCCTCATCTGCCGTGACATCACCTTCGGCATCCGGCTGCAGCTCGCTCGCCTCGATCAACGCGAGCACACCAACTTGCTCTGCATCAGGCCCGGACAATGGCAAGAACTCCGCAGCCCGCCGCGAGCCTCCGCTATCAGTCTGGCAAGTCAGAATTGTGCGCATCGCTTGGCCGCCAAAAACATCTGGCGGAGGACAGATCTGGGCAGCGATATCCGCTAGTTTGTTCCCCGAGTCGCCAGCGTGGTAATCACAACGCAGGCCAACGAGTTCCTCCACGGCGAGACCCAGCCAGTCGGCACACGCCGCGTTGCAATAGGCGATCCGACGGCGGTCATCGACGGCATAGATTGGGCATGTGGTCGCGGCGAAGAGCCGTGTCAACTGATTAGCGATCGCTCGTTCTCGCGCCATGGAAGCCGCCGTAGGGATGTATCACCGTGTTAATCGTTACCAACGATATTATAACGTGGCGGCTGCCCCCTCGACCGGGCAGGCAGCCCAAGAACGTTGCGTATCGACACTTCTGGCGAGCTAATCTTGAACACGATTGCAATATGTATTAGTCGCCGTCTCGGGATCAGGGGCAGCCCGGGGCGGTGATTATTCATTTCTTGCTATTGGTAGTGCCGCAGCGGCCTGTGTACGATACGGCTTCGACGGGAATAGAACGCCATCGTGCAATCGCGTGAGAAGATGTGGAAGCTGCTGTTGATTGGATCGCTCGGAGGCGGCGGAGCGATTGCTCGCTACTTGGTATCGACCGCTTGCGTACGTTGGTTTGGCGAAGGCTTTCCAGTCGGTACACTGATCGTCAACGTCGTGGGCTGTTTCCTACTTGGGGCGCTTTATCAACTCAGCGCGTTGGGAGGCATACCGAACGAATGGCGACAGCCGCTGGGAATTGGCTTCCTCGGTGGATTAACGACATTCTCGACGTTCGGCTATGAGACGTTCGATGCGTTGGAGAAGGGCAAGTGGCATATTGCCGGCGGTAATGTCGCCTCACACCTCTTGCTGGGTCTGGCGGCCGTGTGGTTAGGCATCATGTTGGTGAAGATGTTGGCACTGCAAACGTAAGTTTTGAAGTTGCGCAATTCCTTAGCCGCGGCGCGGCGACAGATAATAGCCCCGGGCGTAAGCCCGGGGAATCGTGGCGTTCAGAGTCACAAAGCCCGGAGGGGCAACACAAACAGAGTGTTGCGTCTTCTGCCGCCCCTTCGGGGCTTGAGCTCAAATCCCCGGGCTTACGCCCGGGACTATTCGCTGCCGTCCCTTCGGGACTAAGAACGCACAACTTCAAAGAGCGTTAGACGATGGCGGAGAATCAGCCTTTCGTCGCATCGCCGGACGACGGAGAAGGTGCCTCTCTCGCTTCTGTCGCGGCTGCAACTGGCAAGATGGGTTGCCCCGGTCGCACGCGTTCGTTGCCAACAACAACGACCTGCTGCCCGGCGGCCAAATCGCCCACGACTTGGATCAGTGAACCTTGTGCAATTCCCAATGCCACCGCGACTGGACGCACCGTCGCTTGTTTCTTTGCCTCATCTGTTGTGACAGCCATTACGACCGGTTGCGGCCCGCCCAACACGAGCGAATCCTTTGGTACAAGCAATGCCTGGATCGGCGGGCCAACCGCGAGCGTCGCGTGGGCCAGCATCCCAGCTTTCAATAAATGTCCGTCGTCGCTCTGGGGATTGGCTAGGCGAATTTTCACCGGAAACGTTCGCGAACGCAGATCCGCCTGAGGCACAATCCGCGCGACCGTTCCGGTGAAAGTCTGATTCGGCACGGAATCAACTCGTACGTTCACACTCGCACCAATCCGCACGTGGGTGACGTAGCGTTCCGGCAAGGTAACATCGATTTCGATCGGATCCAAAGCCACAACCTCCGCGACGGGATCACCACGTGAAACCCAGGCGCCTTCATCGACATGCTTTACTACGACGTAGCCTTCGAATCGAGTCCGTATCGTGTACTTTGCGCGCATGCTCTCCAATCGCCTGACGTCTTCGCTGGCGACTGCGAACCGTGCCCGAGCCTGTTCGATCTGCTCTTTTCGCGGTCCGGCCAACACAAGGTCATGAGCCGCCTGCGCAGCAGCGTGGTTCTGAGCAGCGGCCAACGAGGCAGAGAGGGCTCCTTCGTACTCTTCTAACGAAGCCGTCTTTGCTTGCTCGAACAGAGCCTTTGTGCGTTTCAGACGCGATTTCGCAAACTCCATGAGCGCCTTCGTCGCCCCCAACTGGGCTTTGGTTCGAGCGATCTCTTCGGGGCGCGAACCAGCGAGCATCTCCGCGAGTTCCTGCTTGCGCAGTTCCATCTCCGCACGAGCTGATGCGATCTCGATCGAGATCGTTTCGGTAAGCAACTGCGCTAGTGGCTGTCCCTGCGGTGTCTTTCCCTCGCCACCTTCGACCATTCCGACCGGATCGCCGTCGTTGACGAACAAGCTTACAACGCGGCCATCAACGGCGCTGCCGATCACGCTGCGTCTCGATGGGACGACGACGCCGACGAAAGTCTGTCCCGCAGCGACTTCCTTCTGGACAACCGGTGTGACGATGACGGTCGCCGGCTGCAGAGATGGCTGCGCTTGAGCAACCGCAAGGCATACAAACACACCTGCTGCCGAGAGCAGCTTCGCAAAGCGTAAGTGGGGCATGCCAGAGAGTCCGTTAGGAGTGAAAGCACAGAGACTTCTCTCCACAATAGATCCGCGGCTGAGTGTGGTCAAGCAACGACTGCGCGAAGCACTTTGCTGTGGCTATAATCAGTCCACCTTCATCTGAGGAGAATAACTGATGTTTGCTGTTAGGGTGTCGCTTTGGTCCGCTATCCTCCTGTTGCACGCCATGTTTTCTGGAATCGTCATGTCACGCGTCGAAGCCGAGGACTTTCGCGACCGATATGAATACCGCGAGTTCAAAAACCTGCCGTACCGATTGCTTCAACCGAAGAATTACAACGCCGATCGAGTATACCCGCTGGTCATCTTCTTCCACGGAGCCGGGGAACGTGGCGACGACAACCAGAAGCAACTTGTCCACGGCATGGCTGATTTCGCCAGCGACGACGTCATGCAGAAGCATCCCTGCATCGTCGTCGCGCCGCAGTGCCCGAGCGATATCCAATGGGTGGACACTCCTTGGACCGCCGACTCTCACACGATGCCGAAGCAGCCGACTCTGCCGATGCAGTTGTCGTTGGAACTGATCGGAGTTTTGCAGAACGAGTTCTCAATCGACGAGGATCGCATTTATGTAACCGGGCTTTCGATGGGTGGATTCGGAGCGTGGGACGCAATCCAGCGACAACCTAAACGATTCGCGGCGGCCGTTCCGATCTGTGGCGGAGGCGACCCCACGTATGCTACACGGATCGCGCACGTGCCGATTTGGGCTTTCCACGGCGACAAGGATACGACCGTGAAAGTGAAGCGATCTCGCGACATGATCACCGCGATCGAAGAAGCCGTCGCTTCGCCAAAGTACACCGAGTATCCCGGCGTTGGGCACAACTCGTGGACGGCGACGTATGCGAATCGAGAGATGTATCAGTGGCTGTTCGCTCAAAACCGCAGCGATTAGCCGCGTCACCGATCGAGCACGACTTCGTACAGCCTCACGCTCTGCGTTATTCGTTGATCACGCTTCAGTTCGCGCGGATGGTGTTGATTCAACAAGACGAGATCGCTCGGTGCGTAGTCGTATCCGGCGACGAGTTTCATTCGAGTCTTAACTCGCGAGAACTCTTCGACGAAGCCAGGCGTCCGATCAGCATGCAGCCCCGCGACGAGAAAGAGCGGGACTTCCGACTCGTTCGTCTCAACGAATTTCAGGTCTCCCGCCGGAATGTACCCGTGAGTACCTATCGCGTTCAGATGAAAGAACAGCGCGGGCTCGCCGTAGACAAACACGATCGCTTCGTTAGGATCGTTGCGAACGCTCCGAGCTCGACGCGAGACAGCGTCAATAACCTGTTCGGCGATGGGCTCCCACTGCGTGCGGGATTGCCAAGCCGCCGGTTGCAGAGAGAGCCGACCTGTACCGGCTGCGAGTACGATCAACGAGCCTGCCGCAGCCGTGACTCCCGTCATCCAACGGCGGTGCGCTGGAGAATAGTCGCAACGTTGGAACCACTCTGCTTTGAGAAGCTGCCCGGCGCCTGCCGCGCCTGCCAACCACAAGCCGCAAATCCACGGCAACGTCAATCTGGGATAGGGATGATAGAGAGGGGTCACGAGAAACAGTCCAACGATCCACGCCGCGGAGAACTGCCATACGAGTCGGGGCTTTCGCGCTTCGGATTTTGGATTAGCCCAGCTTTGTTGTAGTTCGACCGCAACGAACCCTAATGCCAAAGCGAACAAGACTGTCGCTGAGCCGATCCAGGCGGCCGCCGCTAGCAAAACGAATGCGAGCGAACAACACTTTGCGGGCCGAGCCCGAAAGAATGCCCCAGAGGATGCGTGCTCACAGTCCGAAAAAGCCACAAGCACCGCAAACGCAATGCCACAACAAGACACCAGGCTATCGTAGTGAGTGAGGTTGGCGTATTGCTGCGCTAAACCAGGAAGCCAGCCGGCGAGTCCGACCACATACTGCTTGTGATTGGCAGCGACTTCCGCATAGCCTCCGAACTCTCGTAGGTGCCAGAGATAAGGGCTCCAGATCAAGAATGCGAGACAGGCGATGCCTGCCCAGCAAGCGACGGCTCGACCAAGCTGATTGGTCCACGCTCTCTCGACGACGATACTCGTTACAATCGCCGTTACGCCAATGGCCAGTGGCAACCAACCATTGTACTTGGTCCACCACGCCAATCCCGTCATTAGTCCTGCGAATACGACGAACGCGAAACTGCTCTGTGACAGCGCCCTCCTCATTGCCCACAAGCCGATCAAGAGGAACAAGACCAGCAGCGCCTCGGTCAATGCGGCTCGGGAATAAGTCGCGTGCAGATCGCTGAATGCTGCAATCGCAAGTGCTCCCAATCCGGCTGCCGGGCCGAACCAGTCTCGCGCCGTCCACCACACCGCCACAAGCGTCAAGCATCCGGCGAGCAGGCTCGGTGCCATTGTGGCTAGGGAACTCGGTCGAATGGACGATGGCGAGCGGATGTTCTCCGCGATGATCGACCACTCGATCAAGCTGGGCAGCAATGGCGGAGCATAGAGTCTTCGCTGTGGGTACTGATAGCCAAACTCTGCACTGAACCAGATATTCGACGCGTAGACACCTTCATCAAAATGCTCGACAGACATGCGCGAAGGATACGCCAAACGAAAGCCGACACCAATCAACAACAGGCAAGCCAACGCGGTCAACTCGTATCGTGAAAGCCGTCGCGTCGAATCGCCTGACGGATCGGGAGCATCGCGTTTCTCCGTACAGTGACGTACCGAGCGTTTGCGTTTACTGGCTTTCGACATTCCCATGTGATATTCGATTCACGCGGCGCCGGGAATGCCACTGCCTTTTAAGCGATCAAATCGTGAATCGCGTTACCCTGCACATTCGTCAGCCGAAAATCACGGCCTGCGAAGCGATAGGTCAGCCGCTCGTGATCGAAGCCCAGCAGATGAAGCATCGTGGCGTGAAGGTCATGGACGGGGACGGGCTTTTCGACCGCGCGGAAGCCGAATTCGTCAGTCGCTCCGTAAACGATTCCACCTTTGACGCCGCCACCTGCCAGCCAGCAAGTGAATCCGTAATGATTGTGGTCGCGGCCGTTGAGTGCCGGGTGTTCTGCAACCGGAGTGCGACCGAACTCACCGCACCATTGGATTAGCGTCTCGTCGAAGAGGCCTCGTTGCTTGAGATCGGTCAGAAACGCAGCGATCGGCTGATCCCATTGCCCCGCCAGCTTGCGATGCCCGGCTTCCAAGTTATTATGGTTGTCCCACGGTTGCCCCGCGCCGCTCCAGACTTGCACAAAGCGAACGCCACGCTCGATCAAACGCCGCGTGATCAAGAGCTGCCGGGCGTGAGTCCCTTCGCCGTACATCGCCAAGGCCGCTTTCGTCTCGCGCGAGATGTCGAATGCCTCGGCGGCTTCACTTTGCATGCGAAATGCCAACTCGAATGATTGAATCCGCGATTCAAGTTCCGCAGCACCTTTGCGCTGGTCCAAGTGTTGCTTGTTCAACTGCTGCACCAGATCGAGCTGCTGGCGTTGCTCGTCGAGTGGCATCTGGCTGTTGCGGATGTTCGCGATCAGCTTCTCCAACTCGGTGTGTTTCGTATTGAGATACGTTCCTTGATACACGCCGGGCAAGAACGCCGAACGCCAATTCCGTGTCGCGACGATCGGATACCCGCCGGGACACATCGCGATGAAGCCGGGCAGATTCTGGTTCTCGCTCCCCAGCCCATACGTCGTCCACGCTCCAAAACTTGGCCGCGGCAAACGCCCATCACCGCAGTTCATCAACATTAGCGAGGGTTCGTGGTTCGGCACTTCCGCCTGCATCGAGCGGATGATCGCCATGTCGTCGATGTGCTGAGCCGTTTTGCCGAACAACTCGCTGACTTCGATTCCGGACTCGCCATACTTCGCAAAGCGGAACGGCGAACCCATCGCATGTCCCGTCTTGCGCTCCGTCCGCAGGTTCCGCACCGGCAACGTCTTGCCGTGCAACCGCTTGAGTTCCGGTTTCGGATCGAACGTATCTACCTGCGACGGTCCGCCGTTCATAAAGAAGTGAACGACATGCTTTGCCTGCGCGGGAAAGTGAGGTTGTTTGACCGCAAACGGATTGGTTGCACCAGCCGACTCGCTGCCCAGCGCACGATCGTCCGCCAGCACGCCAGCAAGGCCGACTAAGCCAAACCCCATACCGCAACGATGCAGCATCTCGCGTCGCGTGGTTAAGTTGTGATCCAGTCGATTCATGTTAGCGCTTCTTCACCGCGTGCTTCGCTTGGTCGTCGAGAAGTGTTCGGGCAATGCTCGCACATTCCTGACAGATCTGAACTCCGTTCTTGGTGCTCACAAGATCTCCAACCAGCGTAAAGTCCTTTTGACAAAACCCACACTCACCATGTTCACCGGCCTCGGCTCCCGAATTCAGTTTGACGAATACTCCCTAAACGTTGTCGCAACAAACGCCGCAGATGTATGCCCGCTCTGGTCCTTCGACCAATGGCCCAACATCACGAAAGTTCCGCTGGCAAAAGGAACAGTACCCTTCCTGGGGTCGCTGTGAATCGGTTTGTGGTGATTCGTAGGGATTCGCCATGCAGGCACTCGGCTTTAATCAACAAAGATGAACTCGTTCGTCATCAGCAATCCATGCACGTATGTTGCCCAGTGCGGGAGATCGGAGTCTTCAGCCAGGAACTCGCCTGCTAGTCTGTGTTCGTCGGCGGTGGGCTCGCGAGCAAAGAGCAGACGGTAGATGGTCGCGATCCGTTCGGCATCGTCCGCCTGATCGAGTTTGGCTCGTGAGGATTTCATGCGTTCCGCTAACCGATGTGCTGCGTCTGCCGCGAACTTATTGTTCATCAGATAAAGCGCTTGCGGCGGCACGGTCGTTGGCACTCGCTGCGGGCTGCTCGAACTCGGATTGGGAAAGTCGAACGTCGTCAGCAGCGGCGAGACGTCCATGCGATCGATGAATCCATACACCGATCGACGCGGATTACTCTGGTTGCCGCCAAACAAATCCACGGGCGGGCCGTACATTCCCGAGTTGAGTCCGTTCGATACGGCGAGCACGGAATCGCGGAGGGCTTCAAAACCCAAACGTCGCCGTTTCATCTTCCACAGCAATCGGTTATCGGGATCGATTTTCATACCGTCGTCCCGGTCAATGCTCTGCTGCTGGTAGACAGCCGCCGTCATGATCGCACGATGCAGTTCCTTGATCGACCAATCTTGTTCGACGAACGTCGCGGCCAGGTAGTCGAGCAGTTCCGGGTTCGACGGCGGATCGCTCCGAACTCCAAAGTCACTCGGTGTCGTAACCAGCCCTTGGCCAAAATGGTGCAACCAGATGCGATTCACGATCACCCGAGCGGTCAGCGGATTGCTGGGATCAATAATCGCTTCGGCTAACTCGCGACGGCCGCTTCCATGCTCAAACGGTTTGCGGTCAGGATTGGCAACTGCCAGGAATTGCCGCGGTACGTATTCGCCCAGCCGCGTCGGTCGGCCGCGCTGAAAGATGCGAGGTTTGTATGGCGTGGCAGCGTCGTACAACACCATCGCCCGAGCCGGCGCTCCGGCCCCTGTCGAACTCCACTCCTCGACGGACTTCAACAACTTCTTGTATTCTCCCTGCGTCGGACGATCGGGGAACAGCGACAGGAAACCCCAGTCGAGCGCCAGCGGAGCATCCGGTGGCGCATCGGGGCCATACAGAACCTGTCGCAGTTGTTCTGCGTTTGGATCGGCCAGTTGCTGGGGCGATGGCTCGCCAGCTTCCTTCGCCCGCTTGACCGCAGCCAGCCATTGGCCATTGATATCGTGCAGCAGTTCGCCGTAGACATCCGCTAACTCGTCCATCGACATTGGCGACGAAGCCGAGATTCGATCGCGAATCATCGGATTGATCGGAGTCGATGTATCTTGTTCCGCCGGTGGCTGGCAGACCTCGGCGACCTGTTGAATGAACGTCTCGGCTGACGCTTCAGCCAACACGCGCCACGGCCGCCATACTCCGTCGTGGATTCGGCGCGGATCCTCCAAGTGAAACTGCCAACGCAAGATCATCGTCGGATTGAGATCGCCCTTATCGACCAGCAGCATAAAGTTGGCGGCCGGCGGTTGGCCGCGGCGAGCGTGCGCGGCCTTCAAATACTCGGAAATCCGTTCCCGCGCACCGGTGACCAACTCGCGATGCCGTCCTGTGACGAAGTCGATGAGCGCCTTTTCCCGCTTCGTCATCTCTTCGGCGAACTTTCGATATTCGTCCGTCTCGGGAGGCGATTCAAACTGTGGATGCAAGGTCGGTTCGTAGCTACTGCGAAACACTCCGTACAACGAGTAGTAATCGGCTTGTGGAATCGGATCGTACTTGTGTTCATGGCAGCGGGCACAGGTTGCCGTCAACCCCATCAGCCCCCGCGTCACGACATCGATCCGATCGTCGATCATGTCGTGCGTGTTGTTCATGAAGTGTCCGCCCAGCGTCAGGAACCCCATGGCCGTCAGCGGGCGGTTGTCGTCGCCGAGATCAAGCTGATCCGCTGCGATCTGTTCGAGCACAAACCGATCGAAAGGCAGGTCTTCATTGAATGCTCGGATCACGTAGTCGCGATAGGTATACGCCCACGGGTACTTCTTATCCTCGAAGAAGACGTATCCCTTGTTGTCGGCGTAACGAGCAACGTCCAGCCAATGCCGCCCCCACCGCTCGCCGTAACGGGGCGAAGCCAGCAGCCGATCGATGACATTGCGGAATGCGGATTGTCGATTGCGGATTGAATCGGCCTCGAACGCCGCGACTTCTTTTGGGGTTGGCGGCAGGCCGAGCAAGTCAAAAGTTGCGCGGCGGATGAACGTGCGGCGATCTGTTTGCGTTGAAGGAGTAAGTCCCGCTTCCTCCAGTTTCGCCAGCACAAAGCGGTCGATCGCCGTTTGTGACCAGTCGGCATCACGAACCTCCGGCAAGGCAGGCTTCCTGACAGGTTGGAATGCCCAGTGCGACTTAGCAACGTCAGCGGCTGTACCGAGTTGTTGACTCGAGTCCGGCCAGGGCATCCCGAGCTTGATCCATTGTGTCAACGCCTCGATCTCGCGATCGCCAAGCTGCTGTTTGGGAGGCATCTGCAACTCGTCGCCATAACGAATCGCATCGACAAGCCGGCTACGATCGGGACCACCCGCGATGACAACTTTGCCGCCATCACCACCCTTCAAAATTGCTTCCCGCGAGTCGAGCCGCAATTCAGATTCCTGCTTCTTTCCCCCGTGACATGAGATGCACTTGGCGACGAGAACTGGTCGAACGTGCTTCTCAAAGAAGTCGTTCCCTTCCGGAGAGGACTCACCTCGAGTTGACGAGACGGCTAGCAAGAGACAGCCAAACGCAAAGTAACTTGAAGACTGCATCCTACTATTGTTCTCGCGGGGCGCGGCGGAAGCAACGTGCGGTACTCTTAAAACAACTCCGAGATCACTCGCCCATGAGGCACCAGCATCGCAGGCCGTCCCGTGTTTGTGTGGTAATCCGTCAACGGGTCGATTCCAAGGGCGTAATACAAAGTCGCGGCGATGTCATCGGGCTTGATGTCGGTGGCGTCGTCAGGAGCCTCACCGCCCTTGTCGGTCCCGCCGATCAGTTGTCCAGCCTTGACTCCACCGCCGGCAAACAGTGCCCAGTTGACACGCGGATAATGGTCCCGGCCGGTGTTGGCGTTGATCTTCGGTGTACGTCCGAATTCGCCCATCGCGATCACGAGCGTACGGTCGAGCAGGCCCTTGTCGGCGAGTGTATCGCTCGCGGCGATCAAGCCGTTGTCCAGCGGCGGCATCAACCGCTTGTGGCCCGCGAAGTTGTCAAGGTGTGTGTCCCAGCCGGCGTAGGTGATCGTGATGAAAGGCACGCCGAATTCGATCAACCGGCAAGCCAGCAGCAAGCTCTGATTGAACTCGTCAGCCGCAAAACGCTTTTGAATCGACTCAGATTCCAAGGTAACATCAAACGCCTGATGCGATCTGGCGGACGTGATGATGTTGTAGGACTGCGTGCTGAACTCGTCGAGGGCTTCGAGCAGTTGGCTGTTGGTTTCAACGTCACGAAAGCGGCGATCGATTCTCTTCAGCAACTGTTCGCGGCGGTTTACTTTGTCGATCGTGACGCCCTTGGCCAGCGAAATCCCGCGAACTTGGAATGGCTGGCCGGGTTTCGGTGCGGCGTTGGTGTTGAAAGGAGCATAGGCGTCGCCCATGTAACCCGCGTTCCATTCGGTCTTCGGAATGGCAATGTAAGATGGCATATCGTCCTGGCCTGGCAACTCCTTCGTGGCCACGGAGCCGTAAGACGGATAGATCAGCGCGGGTGTCGGAAGATTCCCCGTCGAAATGTACGACTGGCCCAGCGGATGCGAACCGGCTGAGTGGCTAATGCCGCGCATCAGCGTGAAGCGATCCGCCGCAGCGGTAAACTTCGGCATGTGTTCGCAAACGTTCAAGCCAGCAAGTTTCGATTGAATCGGTTTGAACTCGCCTCGCGTCTCGCTCGGCCCCTCGGGTTTCATGTCGAGGGTATCGAGATGAGACGGGCCGCCCGCCAGGTTGATGAACAGAACAGCGTCGGCTGTTGCTTTGCGTCCGTCGTTAGCTTCCGCGAGTTGTAGAAAGTTCGGCAACGACAATCCGACTCCGCCGAGGACGCCAGCGTGCAGGAAGTCGCGTCTTGTGACGCCATCGCAGTATCGTGATCTCATTGGTGCTCCTTTTTTTCCGCACGAATTAATGAAAGAGCACGAATGGGGAGGAAGAGGATCGATCTGCCCTGTGTCGCAACAGAGTATTCGTGACATGACAAAATCGTTCCGATCCCTTTCCAACGGCTTTGCACATGATCCCCATTCGTGCTCTTTCCTTAATTCGTACGGTTCTATCTCTTCAACGGACACACTCCACAGATCTGAAAGCGATCCTTGCCAAAGTTGACAACTAAACCCAACGTCGCGCTCGTCATTCTTAGATGAGTCTGCATCGTACGCACGGCCCGGGCGTTAATCTCATCGTGGACAGCCTCCACCTCGACAAGCACTTTGCCTTCGACCAGCAGCGGCGTGATCGGACTGAACGGCAGTTCGATTCATCGCCAAGGGCGACGAAACTCGCAGCCTGGACCAACAACAAGCTGATGGCGGAGGGCTTGTGCCACATCATGCTTTCTCCACTTGTGATTGAGCTGCGGTTATACTGCTCGCGCTTAGCATTGACACATTTGTAGGATGGACGCCCTCGTCCGTCTTGGTTTGTGACGGACGAGGGCGTCCGTCCTACTTTTGTTGCGGTTACGACAATGTCATCCGCGAGCAGTATATGTCCGTCAGTGTGTCATATCGGCAGTCATTGTATCTGTGCGATGTACCACAGTGATACCGATTCTCAAGCTATTCTTAAAACTAACGTCTTCAGCGGATGGCTGTTCGTATCGCCTTTACCGTCGTGTCCGCTCGGAAGTCAATAATTCGCTTGCCCCACTCGATCGTCTTCTCAGTCGGTGCCAAATCGACTCCGTTGATGTGAAACTTTCCGGCGGCGATTCGCTGCTTGGTGCGAACGCTGTTTGGATCGACGCTCATCATCATCGCGGTCATCCCAAAGTCGTCATGCAATCCTTCAGGCGTCTGTTCGATTCCGTGTTCCTCCAGCCACTTCGCGACTGATCCGAAATCATAGTACTCAGGGATAAAATGCAGCCGACCACCTTCTGGGTGATCGTTCAGCTTCGCCAACACTTTCTTCATACCGGCTTGATTGCCTCCGCTATCGCCGATTAACACGATGTGTTTGAAACCGTGTGTGCGCAGCGAAAGGCAAATGTCGGTTAGCAAGGCCTGGTAGGTTTCCTCCGTCACGCTGATTGTGCCTGGGTATTTCATGTGGACCGTCGGCGGATCGATATCACCTTCGGGGACGAAGGGAACGATCGGAGCGACGAGCGCGTTGCCCAACTTACGTGCAATCGCTTCGGTGGTACCGCGTAGAACGACGTTGTGTTTGCCCATCACCAGGTATGGTCCGTTCTGTTCAACGCCACCGGTAGCAACGATCACCGTGTCCTTGCCCGCCCGCATCGCATCGCGGACTTCCATCCACGTCAGGTCTTCGATGAAAACGGTATCGACTGCTTCGATCGGGCGTTTGCCCTCGGGGTCGGGACTGACTGGATCGGGCTTGGCAGCGAGGACAGAAGCGAGAAGAGCGACAACAGCGAGCGGAACCGTGCGGGGCATGCTAGTTCTCCGTGAGAGAGTTGGGACATCAGCGGCCGTTAGTTGGACAGCGCCACTTCGAGATGAGGCTAGCATACTTAACCGGTTACGTTTAACCGCAAGCCGTCCCTGAAAGAGTTTGAACTTGAGGACGGTCTCCGGACTTTTTTAACACAGATACATTTCGTTGTGGTTACGTA
>PBSM01000308.1 GCA_002726245.1 Planctomycetaceae bacterium
GACGCAGATCACGGAAGATTCTCAAGAACCAAAGCACGTCTTAGCTCAATTGGGATTGATTTAGCACTTTGCAAAAACTCAGTTGTAAGCAGAGTTCCGGCTTGAGCCGGCCCCTCGACGTTAGTAGTTTCCGCCTCAAGGCGGGACTCCAACAACACCGCAGGAGACCCCGATGACTCAACTCTCACGCCGGGACTTTACGCACGGCACGCTTGGCTCGCTCCTCACATTTTCGTTGCTCGAAACACTGTTCGAGGCCGACGCGTTCGCGGCTGACGTCAAACCGATTACAGCGAAGTGGTTGACCGATCTACATCAGATTGGGCTGGATGTCCGGGGCAAGAAGCTGAAGCAAGTCGAATGGCAAGCCAAGACAGAAGAGCTATTCAAGCAAGTCAATTTGCCCGATCTGTTGAAGTTCATCGATTTCGAGAAGCTCTCCAAGAACGTTCAGTTCCGCGACCAGGGCGAGAAAAGTATGCGGCCGAAGTTCCCCGAAGTCGAAGGTCTCCCGACGAAGCTGGTCTTCGGGCATCAAGTGTTCGCCTTGCAAAAAGACCGCTCGGTGGTACCGCACGGCCACGACAACATGGCGACGGCGTTTCTCATCCTGCAAGGCGACTTCCACGGCCGGCATTACGATCGCTTGGAAGATCACAAGGATCACTTCATCGTCAAGCCAACAATCGACGACAAGTTCACGGTCGGTGGCTGTTCGACTGTGTCCGATCACAAGGACAACGTTCACTGGTTCAAAGCGACGAGCGAAACAGGCTTCATTTTCAACATCCACGTGCTCAACATCGTCGAAGGCAAACGCTCGGGCCGAATCTACATGGACCCCAACGGAGAGAAGATCGCTGGAGGCAAGATCCGCGCGAGGAAGATTGGCGCGAGCGAGGCGTATAAGCTGTATGGTTGATGGGTAGTGTTGACACATCCAGCCCCCATTCCTACGATGAGGGGCTTCGCTGAAGTTGTTGTCCCATAAGGGGATTGGTCTCACACGCCGAGGCAATCATGGCTGTTCCCAAGAGAAAACATTCAAACTCCCGCACGGGCAAGCGTCGCTCGCACGATGCTCTTAAGCCCAAACAACTTACGTTCTGTCCGAAATGCAGCTCGGCGCTGCCGACGCACGTCGTTTGCCCGACTTGCGGCTACTACATGGGCCGAACCGTGGTTGAGACCGGAGAGGCTGCGTCTTGAGTAAGGTCGCTTTCCTTTTCCCCGGCCAGGGTGCCCAGGCGGTTGGGATGGGACGCGATGCCTGCGAGAAGCTGCCGGCTGCGCGCGCCTTGTTTGACCGTGCTAACGAGTTGCTGGGTTACGACCTCGCCAAGCTCTGCTTCGAAGGACCCGCCGAGGAGTTGAACTCGACGGTGTACAGTCAGCCCGCGTTGTTTGTAGGCGCGCTGGCAGGACTCGAACTCTTGAAGGACGAATCGCCTGAGGTCGTCGAGCAGTGTCAAGCGACTGCGGGGTTGAGTCTGGGTGAGTACATCTCGATCGTTTTCGCTGGTGCAATGGACTTTGAGACGGGACTGACCGTCGTGCAACGCCGCGGCCAGGCCATGCAAGCCGCTTCCGACGCGAAGTCAAGCGGGATGGTCAGTGTGCTCGGGCTGGAAGTCGATCAAATTGAGAAGCTGTGTGAGGAAGCTCGTGGAGAAGGCGAGGTCCTTCAGATCGCAAACCATCTGTGCCCAGGAAATATCGTCGTCTCGGGAGACCAAGCTGCCTGTGATCGAATCGCCGAGTCTGCGGTCACGGCAGGTGCCATGAAAACCATTCCGCTGGCCGTCGCAGGTGCTTTCCATACGCCAATCATGCAGACCGCCGTCGATCAGCTCTCCGAGGCACTTGCTGGAGCGACTCTATCGATACCGCGAATTCCGGTCGTTTCCAACGTTGATGCACAGCCACACACTGATCCAGAGGAGATCCGGCAGTTGCTCGTTCAGCAAGTCGTTACTCCGGTCCAGTGGGAAGGCTCGATGCGGTATCTGCTCGACGAAGGTTATGATTTGTTCTACGAGGTTGGACCCGGTCGCGTCTTGCGCGGCTTGCTGAAGCGAATCAATCGAAAAACGAAGTGCGAAGGCGTCGAGGTTTAAGAGGGGAAACAGTTATGGCTGATGAAGCAGCAAGATCCGTCACCTTTGATCTGTCAGGCCACGTCGCGATCGTGACCGGAGCGTCGCAGGGCCTCGGCCGCGAGATGGCTTTGGAACTCGGCCGATCCGGAGCCAAAGTCGCTTGTATCGCCCGGAATGCCGACAAGCTGGCCGACACCGTCCAAGCGATCAACGAGGCTGGCGGTGAAGGCGCAGCATTTAGCTGCGACGTCACTGACCGCGAAAGCGTGGACAAGGTCGTGGACGACGTGATCGAGAAATGGGAGAAGCTTGATATCCTGGTGAATAATGCAGGTATCACGCGTGACAATCTCATGCCCCGTATGTCCGATGACGAGTGGGACGACGTGATTAACACCAACCTGCGTGGTGCCTTCCTGTTCGCTCGCGCCGCTTCACGAGTCATGATGCGTGCGCGTTACGGCCGAATAATTAACGTCTCGAGCGTCTCCGCACTGATCGGTAACCAAGGCCAAACCAACTACTCGGCGTCAAAAGCCGGCCTGATCGGCATGACGCGGAGCCTGAGCCGGGAGTTAGCTGGCCGCAAAGTTACGGTTAACGCGGTGGCCCCCGGGTTTATCGAGACGGAGATGACGAAAGTGCTTGAAGAGAAGTACGGCGACGCATTCCGAAAGGAAATCAAGGCGAAGATCCCCGCCAAACGAATGGGCCAGCCGCAGGAAGTCGCAACCGCTGTCGCTTTTCTGGCCAGCCCAGCGGCGTCGTACACGACGGGGGCCGTAATCACCGTCGATGGAGGGATGACAGGTTAGTCCCGACAACGTTAACCCTGCCTTGACCTCTCTTATGGGAATCCTCTATCTTGTTGAGTTTGAATCCCGCCTAAAGAACCACACGTATACTGCAAAGCCCAAGTTGGAGCCAGGGTTGGCTCTCATTCCCAATTAGGAGGACCGTGAAGGTGGCATCTGTCCCTGAACGAGTGATTGACATCGTTGCCGAACAGCTTGGTGTCGAAAAAGAAAAGATCACGCCAGAGACTTCTTTCGTCAACGACTTGGGAGCGGATTCGCTCGACACGGTCGAATTGGTGATGGAGTTGGAAGAAGAGTTCGATATCAACATCCCCGACGATGCTGCTGAGAAGATTCAGACGGTCGGGCAGGCAATCGACTTCATCGAGCAATCTCAGGATTCCTAAGCTCCCTCTCGGCAGCAAAATCGCATGAAACGGCGAGTCGTCGTCACTGGTATCGGCGTAGTCACATCGCTTAGCTGTCAGGTCGAGGATCTTTGGCAACGAATCCTCGCCGGCGAGAGCGGTGTTCATGCGCTGCGCTGCTTCGATACCGAGGCGTTCAAGATAACGTTCGGTGGTGATATCCATGACTGGGATCCCCGCAAGTACATCGAACCGAAAGAGATCAAGCGTGTCGATCGGTTCACACAATTCGCCATGGTGGCCGGAGCGGATGCGATCCGCGATTCGGGCATCGATTTCTCGAAAGAAGAACCGTTCCGTTGCGGCGTGATTCTGGGTTCCGGAATCGGCGGTCTGGGTGAGATCGAAACCCAGATGTTCAAGCTCTTCCAAAAAGGCCCGTCGCGAGTCTCTGCGATGACGGTACCCAAGATGATGCTGAACGCCGCTGGCGGACAGCTTTCGATCGAGTACGGGTTACAGGGTCCGAACTATACCATCGCAACGGCCTGTGCCAGCGCAACCAACGCGATTGGCGACGCCTTAAAGACAATTCAGTACGGTGATGCCGACGTCATGATCACCGGTGGCACGGAAGCCGCCATGACTCGCATGGGATTGAGTGCCTTTACAAATATCCGGGCGCTCTCTTCTCGTAACGATGAACCTGCCAGGGCAAGTCGTCCATTCGATCTTGATCGCGATGGCTTTGTATTCAGCGAAGGTGCTGGCCTACTGGTGTTCGAAGAGTTGGAGCATGCCAAAGCGCGGGGAGCCAACATCTATGCCGAGGTGCTCGGTTATGGAGCGAGCGGCGACGCGGGGCATATTACCCAACCGGACGAGACAGGCACTGGAGCGGCCCACGCCATGAGCGCCGCGCTCCGCGACGCCAGGGTCGATCCTGCGGACGTTGATTACATCAACGCTCACGGCACCAGCACACCCCTCGGCGACAAGGCGGAAACGATCGCGGTCAAGGACGTGTACGGAGATGCCGCGACGAGCGTTAGCATTTCGAGTACGAAGAGTCAGTTGGGCCATTCGCTGGGAGCCAGCGGCGGAATCGAACTCGTCCTGACAGCGAAGGCGATCCAGAACAATGTCGTCCCACCGACGATTAATCTGGATACGCCGGATCCGGCTTGCGACCTCGACTACACACCGAATGAAGCACGCGAGCGACAGATCAACGTCGCGATGAGCAACAGTTTTGGCTTCGGCGGGCACAATGCCTCCGTGGTGATCAGCTCGCTCCGAAACGGCCAGGCCTAGGGCTGCAACACGCTTCGCGTGTTGCTACAAACTAGCGGGCGAGCGTTTGACCATAGCTGTTTTCGACGGGCAAGACAAATCCAGCTTCACCCATCACGCCTTCACTGTTCAGCGGTTCCCCGGTCGGTAATTGCTGATCCGGTAGCTGGGGATCTGGTAACCGGGGCGCGGCAGTGGGTCCCTCGCCATCGCGGATTGGCAACGGCAACTCGTCCGCTGGGGCGATGCGCTGATCGTAAGGGCCTTGGCTGATCGGGAATGGCGACGAGAAGATGTAGTTCAGGACACGAGGTATCGGCCGGCGGGATTCTTCTCGGCGGGCTGCGTCGTAGTAGGCTTTGCCAGGCCATGGGCCTTCACTCAGGAAAACCTCATTGAAGTCCAACAAAGAACCCTTTTGCAGGTGGACGTTCTTCACTGCCAAGTTGTATTCGAGCAACCCGCGATAGTAACTGGTTTCAGCGTCGGCCAGTCGCCTCTGCGCGTCCAACAGCAGATCGAGCAAACGAGTCTTCTCATTTTCGTCGGCGTCTTCGTAACTGTTCTGCAACGCGTCGAGATGCTGCATCGCCGCCATTCGGCGGTTGTAGCTTGTCTGCGACGTTGTATAGGCTCGTTCGACCTCGGCGACCGCCTGACTCAACTCGTGAGCGACCTGCTTCTCCTGCTCTTCCAGGATGGCGCGATCTCGCTTCAAACTCAGTTCGGCATTTCGCACACCGGCATGACCCTGGCGATATCCCACCGGCATCTCGACTTCAACACCGAGCTGCCACTCCTGGAAGTTACCTGTCGTCAGATTCTGGAACGCGTTATCGAAGGTGTCCACTTGACGCTCGGCATTCGTGAAGCGATGGCCCAAGCCACGCCAGCGATAGCGTCCCACCGCGTCGATGCGGGGTAGCAGAAAGTTCCGGCTCGCGGCAAGTTCCATCTCGCGTCGTTTCACTTGCCACTTCTGTTTTCGCAATTCCGCTCTCCGGGAAAGACCTTCGACCAGAATCTCACTCCAATCGAAAACGACGCGAGCCATCAACGGTTCGTCGAGTGGACGGATCAATCGGCCATCACTCGGAGGTTCGCCCATCAGCCGCCGCAAGCGTCGCTCGGAGGTATGGACACCGCCGGAACCGCGAAGGGAATTCGTTCGCGTGTCATCGGTAAGACGACCCGCCAACGCGTTCTGAACCTCTTCTTCCAAGCGGTAATACTGTTCACGAGCCTGTGCTTCCTTCTCTGCCTCGCCGCCGCGACGGTCGGTCACGTGCAGAGCATTAATGCTGCGCCAGGTCTCCAGTGCACGATCGCGCGCGGCGATCTTGGCATCCAGGTCGCGATAGGCGTAGTACAACTCCCAGTACGTGTTCTCGATGTCGTTGACAAGGTTCCTGACGGCGATTTCAAAATCCGCGAGGCTGATGTCTGTATTGATGCGAGCCAGCAGCACGCCATTCATCGCCCCCGGGCGGCCGTCTGGTCCAGCAATGCGATTGAAGTCCACGCCAGCGCCCTGCAACAACGGTTGCCGGAACTCAGTCTCCATCTGAATCGTCCACGGCTTGTTCGGATCATCATTGCCGGGCGAGTTGTTCAGGTCGTAATCGATGATCTTTCGCAGCGTGAACTCGCCGCCGTTGGCCGCACGCTTCGAGAGCTGGGCTTGATAGTTGTGAAGATCCTGTTTCAGGATACGCGTGCCGCCTCCGAAGAAGACGTTGTTCAAAGCACGATCGTTGTTCTCGAAGAACGCTTGTGCCTCGAACGACGCATCGAACGCGCTCAGCGCCGCCTCAACACCAAACCGCGGATCCGTTTCGTCGATAGACGGGTCGAACATCGTGCGAACATTCTGCGGAGCTTGCAGAACCAACGCCCCCATATCGCGCATCACAGGAGAGTTGCCAAGCCCGCGTTGAATCGCCTCTTGCAGCGTTAGATCCCAAAATTCCGGACGGGAATCAGCGTCCAGCGTCAACGGCGCCTGTGTCGAGGTGACTTCTTCGTAGCTCACCGTTGCGACGTCGGGATACGTGATCTCGGTCGCTTCGGTGTAGAAAGGCGTCAAGTTCCGCTCGAACCGGAAGTTGTCCGACCGCTTTAGACCGCATCCTGGGAACGCAGCAAGCGCCGCCAGTAGCAAAGCTATCGGTGATCGCAACTTTCGACGTTTCAACGCAGTCAGTCCCCCCAAAACGCGGTTCAACCGGAATAACCGGCGCAGTTTCACCGCTGTCGGAAATCATCGGCAAAACCGAAGGCCGCAAAACTGAAAATCCCCGCACAATCGGCAAAAACTGCCAAACAGTGCTTCCGTCTGGCGAAGAGAGGAAAACTGTAGGGCTCGCCGCGTGTTCAGAAAGTCCAAAAACTTGCGCCATGGCTATACTGATAAGAATGCGAAAAGACATTTCCTCCCCCCGGTTCAACGACGACGACGATGGCCCTTGGCGCGAGATCGAAGAGCTGGTCGGCGAAGCTGCTGTCCTGGCGCGGCAACCAATGTCGAATCGCGAGTTTTTCACCGAATTGTTACGCCGCTTGATGCAAGCGACCGGTGCTGTCTCCACGGCAGCGTGGAGTCTTGACGGAAGCAACCGATTGCGGCAGGAGTATCGAACGAGCTCCGCTACAGCGAGTTCGCTCGACGATACGACGCTCGCTTGCTTGCAAGCTTCCCTGTCAGAAGTCGCGAGACATCACCTGCCTCGCATGCTAGCTCCGCATTCGGTTGCCCCCGAGGCGATTGAGAATCCGACGGAGTACGCGCTATTTGCATGTCCCGTCGTGTTCAACGGCAACACGGTAGCGGTGCTTGAACTGTTGCACTACGAAGACGCCTCGCCAGCGGAATTACAGAGCGTGGAAGAGCTGCTCGACGTATTTGGGGACGTAGCCTTGGACTTCCATCGCGATAGAAAGCTCCGCGAGTACCACAATCGGGAGCAAAGTTGGGCTGAGCTAGACGGCTTCGCCGAGCGGGTGCATCAGAGCCTTGATTGGAAAGCGACCTGCTACGCGGTTGGCAACGAAGCCGCTCGTGTCACCGGGTGCGAGCGCGTCTCGGTACTGCACCGACGCCGAGTGTTGGCGATCAGTGGCATCGACACAGTCAATCGCCGTTCCAACGCCAGCCGCTCGCTTGAGGCATTGGTCCGCGTCGTTGAACGGTCGGGTGATCCGCTATGGCATCCAAACGAAGACGAAACCCTGCCACCTCAACTGCAACAGCGCCTCGAAGCGTATCGCGACTGTACTCATGTCCGATCTGTCGCTGTTCTTCCTCTACGCAGGGTTGCCAAGGGCGAACAGCAACGGAAGAGCGTTGGCGTTCTGGCGTTCGAACGTTTTGATGGCGAACCCTGGACCGACGCCCAGCGGCGTCGGGTCGAAGCGGTCTGCCGGCATGCCGCCCCTGCGATGCAGAACGCGTCCGAGTTGTCTGGCCTACCACTTCTTTGGCTGTCGCGTCTGGCCGAGTACTTGCTGTGGCCGTTTGGGCTTCGACAACTTCCTAAGACGGCCTTACTGATCGCAGCATTAGTCGGAGGCATCGCGGCGTTGTGCCTTGTGCCAACCGATTTCGTTATCGATGGTCGCGGCGAGTTGCAACCCGCTATGCAACGCCACATCTTTGCTCCTGCCGACGCCGTCATCGAGTCGATCCACGTCGAGCACTCTGGCAAAGTGGCAGCCGGCGATGTGTTGCTCGAACTGCGAGATTCCGAGCTCGACTTCAAGATGGCAAGTATTCTTGGTGATCTGCAGACGCAGCAGAAGCGATTGGAGACGGTTCGCGCGCGGCGTTTGAACTTCGCCCGACTGAACTCGGATGATTCGACTGAATTCGATGATTTGACGTCGGAGGAAGAGCGGCTCAAGACCACGATCGCCAGCCTCGCTGAGCAGAAGGAGATTGTCAGCCGGCAGCTCGCAGAGCTAAGCGTCGCTTCAAACATTGACGGCGAGGTGTTAACGTGGGGGATCGATGAAATACTGAAGTCGCGCGCCGTTCGGCGCGGCGAACGGTTGTTGACGGTCGCCGACACGGATGGCGAATGGCGGTTGGAGATGTGGATCGCCGATCACGATGTCGAGCACGTGATACATGCACGCAGACAGACCGAAGAGCTTGCCGCGAGTTTCGTGCTTGCCAGCCGTTCGGGCACGGCAGTGCATGGCCACGTTGAGCAGATCGGTATGGCGACGGAGATGACAAGCGAGGGACGGCCCGGGGTCCGCGTTGTCATTGCGTTCGATCGACACGACGTCGAGAGCCTGCGTCCTGGTACGACGGCGTTTGTCAAAATACATTGTGGCCGAAGGGCGATCGGATACGTCTGGTTCCGCGAGGTGCTCGAAGTCGTTCGAACAAGGCTGCTGTTCTAGTCAGCAACCACGAGGGGGTAGGAGCTTCATCATGTGGCGATGGATTTTGTTGACGTTATTGATCCCACTGCTAACCGTCCATCAAGCGGCAAGCGAGGAGATCGAGATCGATACCGTGGTGACGGTGCTGAAGGAGATTAAGGTGCCGGCGCGGGAGGCTGGTATCCTGGCAACGATGTCGATACGAGCAGGGGATACCGTGACGGCAGGTCGAATCCTGGGGCGACTCGACGAAACACGCCCGAAGTTGGTCCGAGACCAGGCTCAGTTGGAATTGACGAACGCCAAGCGGCTCGCCGAGAACGACCTGAAGGTACGCCTGGCGCGAAAGACTTACGAGGTCGCGGCAGCCGAGTTGAAACGTGCCACGGATTCGGCCGATCGTTTTGCGAAGAGTGTTTCCAAAACCGAGCTGGACCAACTGCGTCTGAAATCTGAAGAAGCTTCGCTTCAGATTGATCAATCGCAGTTCGAGTTCGAGACGGCGCAACTGTCCGTGCAAGCCAAGCAGGCTGCGCTGCAGATTGCCGAACACGATGTAAAACGCAGAACGCTTGTTGCACCCGCCCATGGAATGATCGTTGAGATTCTCACGCAGGTTGGCGAGTGGGTTGAACCAGGGGCACCGGTGCTGCGGATGGTCTACCTCGATCGGTTGCGAGTCGAAGGGTTTGTCGATGCGGCCCGCGCGTCGAGCAACCTCGTCGGTCAAACAGTCAGTGTATCGATCAAACTCGGTGACGAGGAAACACACGATATGAAGGGCAAGTTGACGTTCGTCAGCCCTGAAATTCATCCGGTGAACGGCATGGTGCGCATCTGGGCCGAGATCGACAACAAGAAAGGTCTGCTCCGTCCCGGTCTTCAAGCATCCATGAAGCTGGAGCTATGAGCGTAATCGCGAACGCCGAGTCTGTTGCATCACGGCCATCGATGCTGCGCGCTCGTGCCGATCTGATTCAGAAGCCGATTTCGTTTCGTGGTACTCGCTATTGGAGTATCAAGGATCCGGTCACGCTCCGGTACTATCAGTTGTGCGATGAGGAACAGTTCGTTCTACAACAGCTCGATGGTGCCGCGAGTCTGGAGCAGATTCAACACGCATTCGAACAACGTTTTACACCGAGAAAGCTGCTGCGGTCGCACTTACACGCCTTCCTCGGCATGCTGCATCGTGAGGGGCTCGCGACGTCTCCCAACGCTGGGCAAGGCGACAAACTGCTTCACCGTCATCAAAAGAGCCAGCGGCAGCAGCTTTTGCAGAGATTCACCAACGTTTTGGCCATCCGCTTCCGCGGCGTCGATCCAGACCGCTTCTTGAACTGGGCGTATCCTCGCGTTCGATGCCTGTTCTCGCTTCCCGCGTTGCTCGCGGCGCTGTTGCTGATGTTGACAGCCGGCTTGCTTGTGACAACTCAATTCGAGTCCGTTGTTGCCAAGTTCCCTAACGCGTTCTCGCTTCTTGGGCTGAACAACATTCTACTGCTTGGTCTTGTCTTGGCTGTCTGCAAAGTGTTGCACGAACTAGGTCATGCGTTTGCCTGCAAGCACTTTGGAGGCGAGTGCCACGAGTTGGGATTCATGCTGCTGGTTTTCACTCCGTGCCTGTACTGTAACGTGTCTGATGCCTGGATGATTCCGAGCAAATGGCGTCGGATTGCGATCAGTGCCGCAGGCATCTACGTCGAGTTGCTGCTGGCATCCGTCTGCACGCTGCTATGGTGGTTCAGCCAGCCCGGACTCGTGAACTCAGTATGCCTGAACGTGATGGTCGTGTGCTCTGTCAGCACGCTGTTCTTCAACGGGAATCCACTGCTTCGATACGACGGTTACTTCATCCTCGCCGATCTGATAGAACGCCCGAACCTGCGGCAGCAATCGCAAGCCCTGTTGCAACGCATCGCCTCTCGATTCTTCACAGGTCGCGAGCCAGATTCGTCGTGGATAGTGCCCAAAGAGGACCGGGCTCTTCTAGCAGGCTACGGCGTGGCATCATTCGCTTACCGCTGCTTCGTCATCGGAGCGATTCTGTTTCTCGTCCATCGTCTGCTCGAACCTCACCGGCTTGAAGTGCTGGCACAGTTGCTGGGGGCTACCGTTCTCTTTGGCGCGGTCATCCCCTTGATGTGGCAAGCTACGCGCTCTGCACGGCAACCACACTCGGCCCGTTCGTCGAGCTGGTTTCGTCTAATCGTCGCAACGCTGCTCTTGGCTGCTGCTTTCGTCGGCATCGGCCTACTGCCGGTGTCTCGCAGCGTGATCGCTCCTGTGGTGCTGGAACCCGCGAACGCGGTACGCGTGTGGGCCAAAGTGCCGGGCCAACTAAAGGCAAAGGTCCGCTACGGAGACCACATCGATCAGGCCCATCCGATCGCTGAGCTCTCAAACTCCGATGTCGAACAGAAGGTCGTTGCCCTAACGGGTGAACGCGATGTGTGGCGGCAGAAAATCGCTCACATCGAGCGCTTACAAGTGCGAGACCGACAGACCGGTTCAGCGGGCGTCGGGAATCAGCTCCTTACCGCCAAGGAGGCGTTGGCCGCGATTGAGCGACAGCTCGTGCAGGCTCAACGAGATCAGCAAGACTTTCGGGTTACGTCACCGACCGCCGGCATAATCCTACCCCCGCGCAATCGACTTGCCGAGTTGAGCGACGAGACTTTGCCAATGTGGTCGGGGTGTCCGTTGGACGAGCTGAATCAGGGCTGCTTTATTGATGCGGACACGGTACTCTGCTTAATCGGCGATTCGCGAAAGCTGAAGGGGACCGTGCTCGTCTCGCAGCAGGAAGTCGAGCGGATCGAGGATGGGCAAACCGTGACGCTTTTCGTCGAAGAGTTTCCCAACGAGCAGTTTTCCGGCACAGTAACCGAGATCGCTCGTCTCGACGCCGACCAACTGCCGAGAGAGCTGACACAGAAGCGAATGGTCAAGAGCGACGCGGAGGGCCGAGTAGAGCCGTCCGCAGTGTACTTCTCCGTCACCGTTAGCATTGAGCTGTCGGATGTGATGCCGCCGATCTGGTCTTCCGGGCGTGCTAAGATCACGGTAACGCCGAGGACGCTGGGACGCGCCGTTTACGAGCAGCTTTGCCAGACGTTCCGCATCGACCTGTGAGCGCTGACGCTTAACAACGCCGCATCGCTGCCCCATCAAGTAATCCCCGCGACGTCTAACAATGCTGTAACGCTGTTCACGACGGGAATGGCCGAGCAGGCGCGGAAGGTGCCGAAGGGCATTACTCCACGAGCGGTCGCCCTGCTTGACCGATTCGAAATACTGTTCGCACTTCGTCCAATGAGAGGGCTCGGTTGAAGATGCCAACTTCGTCGATGCAGCCTCGAGTACCGCGAATTTTGTCGTACGCGGATTGGCCAATGCGAAGCGGAATGGACGACGGCGAAATCGGGCCTGGGACAAGTTCACTGTCTAGCAGTTCTCCATCGAGAAACAGCCTATTGGTTTGCCCGTCAAAAGTCGCGGCCACATGGTGCCATTCACCAAGCCCGATTTTCTTCGTTGCCCTCGCGATACGCCACCCGGAAGATGCCACCGTGGAGTCCGGAAGTCCACCTTCTACATATCACAGCACATAGCCGCGTCTGCCCCGAGACTTCCAGTCAATTTTTCTGATCACATAATCCTCGCCGAGTTTCGGATCTAACCGCTCGGCGACGTTCACCCACGCGGAGAGCGTAAATGCGGGAGGGGCTGACAGCCAGGGCGTCGAGGCAACTTCGACGTAATCGTCCTTTCCATCAAACCCGAGGGCGTTGCCTGCAATGCCTTCGGCGAGCACAGCGCCTTTCACAATTCCAACGTATCCGTGCTGGCTGGCATCCAACACAAAACCTTGTCGCTTCAGTGTGCTCGGCTCGAACGTCATGACTAGTACCGCGCCGGGCGGCAACTCGGCCAATTCGCCCACTTCCTTACCCAGATCTTTGATCTGCGTTTCGAGCCGTACCTTCTTGAGTCCCGTCTGCTGGGCGGCCGATGCACGATACCAATACTCGGCACGCAACAACGCTTGCAACCGCATGCTCCGATCGAGCTGTGTCGCGGCGTTCGTCTAATCGTTACCGATCTCGGCTTGAGTTTCGGCATTGGTTGGATTCCGAATATCTTTCGCGGCGACCTGGCGCAACTCCGTTGCCGTGCTCTGCATTAGATACGGCAGCCCCTGGTCCCATTTTCCTTTGACCAGGCAGAGGTGCCGGCCAACCGTCTCGCTCGCCTCCGGGTTGTCCGAACTATCTGCCAAAACATCCAGCGCCGCTCGAACGGGTTTGTACTTGACCTTAAGTGAATTGATTTTCCGCGACTGCGCCGTACTGCGAGCTATCGCGGATGAATCTTTCGATCGCCGCGCCGATCGCCGCTTCCGCCAACGATGTAGCCAGATCAAATCGGTCATCGGCGAGACACTCTTCAATCACCACTTCCAGTAGTTCGACAACCGCCTTATGCTCCCACGCCTCTTTGGCGACTCGAGCGAGTTGCTGCGCGGCGACAGCTTTCAATTGAACAAGATCAATCTCGAAAGCGGCGTCCAGTGCGCGGAGCGATCTTGACGCGGCATCGACCGCTTCTCCTTGGCTAGCAGCATCGATTGCGACTTGCAGCAAGGCATAACGCACCGCGGGCGGCGTGCTCGCATGACTCGCTTCGGCGGTCAGCTTTTCGGCGAGCGATCCGGATTCTTGCGGTGTGCGGTCTTGGCTCAGCTCATTCGCGAACAGGCTCAGTATCTTTTGGCGAGCGGCCTGAAGCTCAGTATCATCGGGAACTGGCAACTTGCTAGCGGCGGGCAGGTTGGCCAAATCGCCAAGCGAACCATTCCGTTCTGGCATATCGGTCGATTCGCCGTTCGCTGCGACGTTTGACACCGGTGCGGACGGCGGAGGCAAGTTGATGGGATCGGTCAGTTGCTCCAGTCGCAAGTCACGAATGATGCACGGAACGGCGTGTAATGCTCCCACGCCGATTCCGCCTAGATGCAAGGGCATCGGGCGATCTGCTCGCGGCGGATGTGTTACAGCAACGTTGTAACGTTCTTTATCGACCCGAACTTGCAAGACTTGCGACGCGGCGTCGTGAACAATCTCAATTTCGCTCAGGTCGGACCAATCGATCGGCACCTTTGGCAAGGCCGTCCCGCCGTCCGCTCGAGAGTTGTCCATCACCCAGCCAGAGATGTAGTCCGGTCCTGCCTTGATGCATATCGGGTCTCCTCCCGCCCGACTATCGCCCCAACATAGGAGGGTGCCCTCGGGACGAGACGATGCCTCGACTCGCATCGACAGACGCCACGATTTAGTCACATCGAACGAGCTATCGATCTTGAGACGCGGTTGTGAATTCGTTGTGCATTGATATTCATCGCGTGCGTCCACGAGAACGTTCGCGGGCAGCGATGGATCGTCAGCGACGACCGGAGCGGCGGTAGGGACGGAAGGCGGAGGATCGTCCGGCAGAGTATCGGTTGGCGGAGTATCAGCAGGAGCACCATCTGGCTTGGCAGATTCAACAATCTTCGACGGCGCGGTTTCAGTCAGCTTGGTCGGCTGCTGCTCGACGCGACGAGGTTGTGGTTGAAGCGCCACGCGTATCCCATACCCGCACGCGAGCAAGGTAGCCAATCCAATCGTGCCGCCAGCGACCAGCACACCTGGCCCAACCGCCGGCTTTCGTCGATGTCGCGGTCCTTTGGCAACAACAACCGGAGATGCCGACCTGTTGGAATTCGGTTGCGGAAGGCCGTCGCTGGGGCCGCTCCGGAGTCCGGACTCTCGGTGCAACGTGTCCGCTGGCGTCAACGGGACGGCGTTCGCATTTGGCGGCAGTTCAACCGGAATCAAAGGAGCTTGCAACACTTGGTCGTAAGCTTCCTTCTTCTCAACGTCGAGCAGAAGGACTCGTGCGGCGGCCACTTCGTTGAGCAGTTGCTGACAGTCGCGCATTCGCGGTCCCGTCTGAAAGGTTCGCAGATGCGTCATCTGGCGATCGGAAGCACTCTCGATCACGTCAGGATCCGATTCAAAAAGATTCACACCCAGCAAGCGATAGTGATTCGGGGGCTGTTCCGCGACCGCGATCCCGAGCCGCTTGTAATAAGGATCAAAGTTCTCACTCATCACACCACTCCCACAGCCAGCATCGACAGGTATAGCCAGTTTCGCTCACCGATAGGTGAAGACGCAAGTGGGAGAGAGTGAAGCACTGCATGAATACTCCTGGCTACCGTCGAATCAGCGTGCGAACGTCTGGATAGCTTCTCACGACGCAGTCGGGGCGAGAACTAGCTGCCGCAACGCGCCCAGCCTCATCGCGAGTCTCTGCCTCGGCCGTCGCTACCGCACGAACGCGGCGCTCGCGACTTGTCGATGAGACAGCGTCTCGCGACCAAGTTATCGGTGGCAACGTCTTCTGGAATGTCACCGAGAACTTTTCAACTCGGCCTCGACGTTGGCAGATCAGAACCGACTACGTCGCAAGCGATGTTTGCACGCGCTGGCCGATCAGATCGTGGGCCGTTGCCACGGGATGCCGTCGTTAAGGGAATGCCAACACAACGCCGAGGATCGCCGTTGCTCCGACAGCACCGGCTTCTAGTCGGGGACGCGGAATGTACAGCGAATAGGGCGCGTAGTCACCCGGTCGATAATGCCCCAGCGAGTAGCCACACTCGCGACTGCGTTCCGTAATCGCCATGTACGGTAACAACGGGGCTCGACCGAAGAAATGAGCAGCCGAAAGCATCGGCTGTACGAATGGGACTTTATGGCCATGACGTTCGAGATTCACGTCTTCAAAATAGAGCGCTCGATAGCAGACGGCGGGTGCTTCCCACATTACCAACGACTCAGCCGTCTCGCGACTCACACCCATGCGATGAGCCACCTCGCCCTCGCGGGCGAACCGGGCGCTCGCATAGTCTCGCGGCATGTCGCCAGCTTTCGGAGCCACACTCGCCATGACGCGGTTGATCGGCCTCAGGCCATCGTCGATCGCTTCGATCTCTTCAGCCGTGACCTCGTTCGCGACATCGCCTTCGTTCGCTGGTGGCTGTGTACTCGGAAGCGGGTCGTCGGCCGACGTCGCCCCGGGTTGTACGCTTGCAGCCAACGCGCTTTCGACGGTGAACTGGATGATCGGCTCATGCGGAGTCGCGGCCGGCGGTTGTGGCTGCGTCGTCTCAGTAGGTTGCGAGGCGGCGATGTCAGTACCGGAAGGCAATCTCATTGGTTCGGCTAGTTCTACGACTGAGTTCTGGCGGGAAGTGCTGACGGACTGCGTACCGAGGGCTGGCGGCGACGATGCGACCGCTGTCGGCGCTGGCTTCACGTCCGTGTCACTTTCCAACTCTTCTTCTGCTTCGCTTGGCCGGGCCAAGTGTTGTGGTGCCAAGACGATGAGTGACTGTTTCGGTGCGGCTTTCGATTGCTTTAGGTTGTACACAGGCGGAAGTTTGCGTTCGATCTTCGCTACCTTGAAGACAGGCGGGAGCTTGCGTTCAATCTTCGCGATCGAAGCTGCATCAACAATCTCGGCCAAGCCAGTATTAGATGCGTGTAGGTCCGACGGACTCGCGGAAGACGCGTTGGGCCGAGTTGGATCGAACGGAACAGCCTGGACTAGGTCTTTGTTTTCTTGTGCTGTAGCGGAAGCTGTGTTGGGCCGAGCAGGATCAAACGGAACGGCCTGGACAAGGCCTCTGTTTTCTTGTGTTGTATTGGAAACTCGCGCGCTAAGAGCATCGCCGCCGCTTGTCATCGCAGTACCAGTAGGCCGGAACAAGGCTTTGCGCGGTTCCGGCATCGGCGTGACGATTGGCTCATGCCGGAACTGCGAAGACTTGTTCCGGCCTACGGATGACATCACTGCTCTTGGTACGTTCTCATC
>PBSM01000309.1 GCA_002726245.1 Planctomycetaceae bacterium
CCGCCAACATTGCCGCCTTGCCTTTCGTTCGCAGGCTCACGAAACGCAAGGCGGCAATGTCAAACAGTTGAAAGTACAGAAAGAAAGTTACACCACCCGACTGTACACATTGCCGGCGGTAGCCATGAAGGTCGTCGAGCTAACGAACGAGCCAAGCATTGATGTCAAAGCGCTGAAAGATTGTATCGAGAACGACCCCGCGCTCACGACCAAGATCTTACGAGTGGTCAACAGCCCGCTGTTCGGCCTAAGCCGACAAGTCACGGACTTGAACCAGGCCTTGGCACTGCTGGGCACGAAACCGCTGAAGTTGCTGGTGCTCGGATTCAGCCTGCCGAAAGAACTCCTGGTGGGATTGCCGGCTGAAGTCCTGGGACGCTACTGGCGAAAGACGGTGATCAAAGCTGTCGCGGCACGAGAGATTGCAGAGTCGCTATGGAAGGCTCCTGGCGACGACGCGTTTATCGCGGGTCTGCTACAGGATCTCGGCATGCTGACCTTGATTCAAGACCTTGGCGATCCTTACATCGGTTTTCTCGATCGACTGCTCGGTGAATGCGACGACTTGTCGGAACACGAACGTCAGACGCTCGGGTTCGATCATGCGGCGCTGACGTCGTGCTTGCTCGATGAATGGGGGTTGCCTGAATCGCTTGTCGATGCGGTCGCGCAACCTTTCGACACGACGACACTCTTGAGTTTGCCGGAAGCATCGCAAACGCTTCCTCAGATTCTTCACTTGGCGGATCTGGTGGCGGAGTTCCTGATTCAGGAGCGGCCCCGTTTGCTGAACGAAATCTTCGCAGTTGGCGATGCCTATTGCGGGATCGCGATCGAGCAAATCGAACAGATTATCGCAGAGCTGGAGACGAAGGTTCCTCAACTGGCCGATATCCTCTCGCTGAAACTGCCGGAAGATACACCGTACTCCGCCATCCTGCTGCAAGCTTACGCGCAGATCAACGACGTCGCCGAGGCGGGAACGCCTGAGTTCCAGAATCCGAGCTCAGACAGCTACGCAACCGAAAGTGAAGCTCTCCGCGGTGTGCTTCGACAACTCGCAGGCCGGCCCGACGCAACGGCATCGTTTGCAGAAGCCGCGCCGGCGGAAGTAATGAACACGCGTCTTGAGCAAGTCACGATGGCTGTGTCAGCACTCGATCCAGTTCGCTGGCCGGACTTGCTTCAACTTGTCGAAGCTGCCGTATTTTCGTGCCGGCAAGCACGATGTGCGCTCAGTCTGACCTTGCTAGAAGTCGATGACGCGGACAGCTTCATGTTGCGGCAAGGCCCGGAGCTTGCCGCCCAGGCTCTGCGACGGCTTCACGTGGCGATGGAATCGATCGTCGATCGTGACGGACGAATCGTACAGTGTGACGACTATCGTTTCGCCGTGCTGTTGGAGAACTGCGAGCGTCAGTACGGCGTCGAACTAGCTCGGCAGTTGGTCGCCGCCGCTCGCCGGCGGGGAAGCACCGCGGCGGGGAGCATCGCGTTTTCCCTGAGCGCTGGTCTCGCAACGCTGTCGGTCCCCTCCAAGAACTTCCAGTGCGAAGAGCTGATCGAAGCAGCGGAACGTTGCTTGAACGGCGTTCGGCTTTCCGGCGGAGATTCCGTGAAGAGCATCGACATCTTTTGAGGCGTTGGAGTCCCGCCTTTAGGCGGTTTGCTTGTGGGGAACGCCGCCTGAAGGCGGGACTCCAACTTGCTTCAGCCCAAGAACCTCTTCAGGCGATCCTGCGTTTCTGGCTGATCCAACTCCAGCTTGCCAAAGCCACGTTCGGCACCCGCTTGGACGGCCTGGTCTTGATGTTCGGTGTAGTTCGTAATGAGCATACATGGGACCGCCGCCAACTCTGCACTCTGCTTAATCTGTTTGATGATTTCGAGACCATCGCTATAGTCGCGATCGAGCTTGCGATTGACCAGCACGAGATCGATGCCGCCTTTACTCAACTTGGCAAGAGCATCCTCCGGCCCGTGCGCTTGAACGACTTTGGCGTCGAAGTTGTCTTCGACGAGACGGCGGATCGAACTGTGATCAGGGACGCAGTTGCCGACGTCGAGAACGCGCTTCGTCATTTCATTACCTGCACATCAAGATCAACCTACAGGAAGAGCGCACTCAGCGACGCCAAGCGGGCTCGTTCCGTTAACGATCATCCTCGCGACTATTCAGCTCCCTTAGGGGCTTCGATGGCGAAGATGTGCGTCTTGTTCGCGATGTACAAGATGTTGTTCGCGACGATCGGCGTGCTGTAGACCGAATTGCCCATGTTGATCTCCGCGATTGGCTCGTGCGGTTCGGCGGACAACTCGAAGATGCAAACGTCTCCATCTTCATCACCGATGTAAACATGGCCGTCCACGATGCATGGCGAACCCCAGGCGGCCGCCAGCATGTCATACGTCCAATGAACCTTGCCGCTCTTGGCGTCGAGGCAGTGGAACAGGCCGCTGAAGTCAGCGATGTACAGGAGATCGTTCTGGATCGCGACGGTTCCGCAACTGCGGTGCATCTGTTCTTCGAAGTCGATCTCGCCGTCTCCGGTTTGATCGAATTCGGTGTAGTGCCAAACAACAGCCGAGTTGGGATTATCGATCGCGACTTCGCCCTCTTCTTCGATCACCGCTTGTAAGCGTCGATGTTCGACCGGAACACGGTTCTCCTTCTTTAGCTTGACTGCGAGTTGAGGACTTACATCATGTTGTAACAAGGCAAGGCTCTGAATCGCCTGTTTGGATTCGCGGAGTTCTTGCTGAGCGCTTCGCAACGCACCACTACGAAGATCACCCACTGGCAAATTCTCGATGAGCGCGTCAATCGCCTTGTGAGCCACATCGACTTCAGCCAAAGCTGCCGACGCATCGACCGGGGCGATGCCTCGTTTTGTCGGGTCGAGACACCACACGTGGCCGACGCCTTCGCCGTGCTCCGGGTCTTGGCCAACCGCAACATAGACCAAGCCGTCGTAAACGACCGGCGTCGCGATGATGTTATTACGAGTGCCGCGACCGCCGAGTATCCACTTCGAAGCCTTCGGATTGGCGTCGAACTTCCACAACAACTCAGGCTTGCCGTCTTTGCCTTTGTCAGCTTTGAAGCTGTAGACCCAGCCATCACCACCACCGAAGATTACTTGATCGACTCCGCCGAGATGAGCCACCGTCGGCGACGACCATTGGCCATGCAAGATGTTCAAGCCGGGTGACTTGTCACTCCAATAGATCTCACCCGTGTTCTTGTCCAGGGCGATGAAAGTAGGCGCGTCGGGAGCCGGAATGTTGATGTGCGACTCGTCAACACCGTTGGACGTGTTGACAAACAAGATGTCGCCGAAAGTCGTTACTGAGCAACTGCACATGTTGTGCTGCGAAATACCTTGCGTTTTGCCATCGGGAGGCGTCATCATGTTGTAGACCCAGATGGTATCCGCTTCATCGGTGTCGGCGACCGTTACATTCTTGAACACACTCAGTCGCGGTCCTGCGATCGTCGCCGTGAACATCCGCTCGGCGTCACCAAGCTTCGCGGTGATGGTCCACTTCTTGCCTTCGGCGACGGTTTCGACATTAACCTCTTCTGGGAAGCCGACACCTCGGCTGGCAAGACCTTCACGGAGCGATACTGGGAACGCTCCCTTGTTCAACAACTCAATCGCGGGAGCGACCTTGTCAGCTTCCGGATCTTCATTGCGCCGGAGGTCGAAGATCCGAGCGAGGCCAGCCGTCACAGCCCCGTCATCTTCGCCGTCGTAATAACCTTGCGTGTCGAGACACTTCACCTCGCCACGACTGGTGACGTACCAAAGGCGTTCACCTTCGACGAGCGGAGCACAGCAAATGCCTTGAAGCGGCCAATCGTGCACCCGGCCTGTCGATAGTTTCTCGCTGGAGTCTTGCCACAGGAACTTACCGTTGGCTTCATTGAAGGCGAGCAAGCAACCGAGATCTACATTGCGAGGATAACGCTTTAGCCAGCCGGCACCATTGTTCGTGCCCACGTAGATGCGGCCATCCGCAACGACGGGGTTGCCGTACGTTTGGCTGCCGACCCGTGCGACCCACTTAATGTTCTTTGCATCTTCGCTGATCCACTCGCCGGTTTTGCGATCGAACTCGCCAACTTCCCATTCGATCGGGATGTTCTCGCCCATCGGAGTGTTGTTGCGATAGCTTGTCCCAGCCCACTGAGCCCAATCGCCAGGCTTGATCGGCGCGTTCGCGCTCTTATCGACGGGACTGGAAGCTGGCTTCTCGGAGACCTCGGCCGGAGCAGGCTCTTCGGACTTCTTGGGCGCGGGTTCGGGTGACTCGGCTGACTTCTTTGGCTCTTCAGCCGGTTCGGACTTCGCTGGTTCTTCGGCGGGCTTCGGCGCGTCGGCAGCCGCTGTCGTATTCGCTACGGGAGGAGCTTCTTCCGGTTCAGTCGCAGTCGTGTTCCCGTTGATTGCGGCGGGAGGCGCAATAGCCAGGGGTGCCGACGCTGGCTTCTGACAACCGGATAAAAGTGAAGTCGCGACGGTGCCGGCTAGCAGGGCACATGTCAAAACAAACAATGTGTAGATCGTTTTCATCTTCTTGGATTCTCCGTCCTCTTATGCTGGCCATCGGGCCATGAAGTTGTATTAGGCAGGTAGGGTCAGCGAGTTTCGCAAGCGACCTTGGGAGGCCCCGCTCGCGTCGCTGATCTTAGTTGGCTGTTACTTGGATGTTATCGAGATGAACCTCTGCATCCTTGGCGTTGCCGAATAGGCCTGGGCTGCCGGAGGTGTTCGGCGTTTCATCTTGCGCGGTAATCGTCCAGTCTTGCGGCTCGTCCTCGCCACGGGGCCAGATCTTGCCGCGAAGCACTGCCTTGCCATCTTCATTTGAAGCCTGCAGCTTCATTGTGTACCACTTGTTTGGATCCCACTTGAAGTCAATCGTTTCCGCCATTCGCAATTGCGGAACCCAAGAGCGGATTTGCAGCCTCTGGCTGGCACCTTGCATGTCGAGCGTATATCCCTGTGCGATCAAGCCAATGTCGGGCATCTTGTCGTTCTTGAGTTGTCCACGCACGTCGGCTTGAATCGTGTAATCGTGGAGGTCTGAGTGACCGAACCAACAGCGGCTGCGAGCGCCTTTGGGAATCGTCGTAATCTTGACAGCAATGGTGTTGTCGCCGTCCTTGCGAAGGACGTGGCGATACCGAGCACCAACCCAAGTTACTGGCAGGTCGTCGAGACCTTCGAAGTCGAACGTCCAAGGCAGATCGGGCACGACACGCACTCGGGCTCGCCCTGTCAAATCACCAACCTTGGCAGTGACGACCGTCGCCGTGTGCTTCCCGGACTCATCCGCCTTGAACGCGCCATCGGACGCAATCGCTCCGGGACCACTCAGCGTGAACTCAGCCTCCGTATCCTTCAAGAACTGTCCGTGCGAATTGAACAAGCGGACACGGAACTTGTGCTCCGCACGAGGCTTGGTCAGCAGTTCGGCCGGAATGACTTGCAGATGGGCTGGCATCTGATCTTCGGCCGCGGCGTTTTCGACAGGTGACGCTGGAAGCGGATCGGCGCTCGATTCCTTTTCCGAATCTCGTAAGGAGTACAGAGCGGCAGTTGTCTGTAGATAGATGCTGCCGTGCGACGCGATCGGCGATGCATCAACTTCCTCACCCGAAGGGAGTCGGCCTCGCTTGACCAGCTTTGCATCAGCCTTCAAGATACCGAAGGCACTGGTCGAGAGTGCGAAGATCTTGCCATCGGCGTAAAGTGGGCTTGAGCGGAGCGCCGTGCCACCGAGCGAAATCGGCCGGCCGATCGCTTCGCCCGTCTTGCGGTTGATGACGTGAATTTTGCCGCGATCGTCGCAGCACAGCAAGTTATCTCCAATGACGAGCGGTGCGGCCTTCCCCATCATCACCTCTTCAACCTTCCAAAGTTCGCCCGATTTGGTGACGTCGCCTTTGCTCGCACCATTGATCGCGACAAGGGCACCCATGGCTGTCGTGTTAATGTTCTCTTCGCTGTGCCCCGTGTAGATCGTGTCGCCGATCACGAGTGGAGGCACGTTCAATCCACGGCGTGAGAAATCATAGTGCCAGATCGGTTGTCCGGTTCGTGGCTGCAAGGCCCAGACCTGACCATGTCCTGAGCCGAAGACAAGTGCCTTCTGACCGTTCAAGACGGTGACCGTCGGGGCACCACTGTACGTCGTGTCGAAAGGCAGCAGGCGAGTTCCGGTGAACCAAACGACCTCGCCTGTGTTCTTGTCGTAGCCGACGAAGCGATGTGCGGGCTTGGCCATGTCACCCCAGCCGATCACGATCGAGCTGATGATTACGAGGTCGTCGCAAATGACTGGGAAGTTCGTCCGGCCACCGTAAGTGCTCAACAGGCCAAACCGCTCGTGCATCGGCACCGCCCAAATCTGCTTGCCGGTTTCGCCATCGAGACACTGGAAGTAGCCGCAGACGCCAAGTGCGTAGACGTTGCCGGTATCGGGATCGCCAAGAACCGATGACCAACCAACTCGCGTGTCCGGCACGTCCGAGAGCCAGACGTTGAAACGATTCTCCCAAATCGTTTTGCCAGTCTCCGCGTTGATACAAACGACCTTCTCACCTTCGCGCGACGTTTCGGGCTCGGCTCGAACGATCGTGTAAAGCTTGCCGTTCATGACGATCGGAGTGCTTCGACCTCCGAGATCGTCTCGCTTCCAGGCTACGTTCGTCCCACGCCGTAGGTCAAAGCTGTCAACTAAGCCCTTCTCACGCGACACACCTGTGTTTTCAGGACCTCGTGCATAAGGCCAATCTCGGGGATCGGGTTCGGCCCGCGTTGGACTAGCCAGCACGAGTAGACCGACCGTCAAAGTGAGGCTGAACAACAATCGCTTGCGAATCATTACTTTGCTCATCATTTCAAGCCACCAGTTGAGAGTTCCCGTTATCGGAGTCGCCACCAGATAAGATGCAGTGGCTGATAGTTGTAGCAAGCAGCCTAGTCAAACCACTCGTCGCTCGGATCGAACTTGGGAAGAACCACGATTAACACACGCATCCGTCCGGCGGCTCGGTGCCTTGTCCCCGGCCGAATCATCACGCTCATTCCGGGATGGACGTCGATCAGTTGGTCATCCAATTGCATCTGCGAACCAGGCTCGCATTCGAGGAAGTAATAAGTCTCCGTCAGCCGCTTGTGGTAATGGAGGCTCGCATTTTCCGAGATCTCAGTCACGTGGATCGTCCCCGGAAAATCGTCCACCTCGGCAAAAGCTCGCCTTGCAGTGCCGCAGGGACATGGAATCCCAGGGATCTCCCCAAAGTCGGCGATCTCAAAGCCTCGATGGCGAGTCTCTTGAAGCATGCGATTCGGGCGACTGGCACGGAAGTGCGAGGTAAGAAAGGAATGTGGGTTCGGGACATTCTATCAGACGGCAAACGCGCGGGCCACAACCCGATCACGTTCAAATGAACTTCGCACAACAACGTTCAATTGAACGTCAATAGGATCGGGGAGTTTTTTCTTTCGTTTGTTTTCGATGTGATGTAACGTCGAACGACGGAACCATAACTACAGGTTACGACTATCTTACCTACAACGCCGCGCAAATTCGGCGGTGAGGACAACGCCGAGAAACGAAGAGCGCAAAGAAAGAAATCCTCTGCGTTTGCCGTTTCATCTCGGCCATCGTCGTTGGCGGATCTTCCGGGCTAGAAGGCTGAGTGAGTCTCTTGAGGCGTTCTCTTCGCCGACTCTGCATGTGCCGAAAAAACGCGTGCTTGTCGGTCGAGCCTGCGGACTCGTGGCCGGTTCAATCGGAAGAACCCTCACAGCTTATGAAGCCCGCAAACTCTGTTTAAAAGTAGTTGTAAACCACTTGGCCAAAAAAGGTTGCGCGAATCTCAAGGCGTTTTGGCAAGCAGGCCGATACGGTAGGTGACGCTTGAAATCGGAGAGCTAGGCGCAAGACAGCTTGGCAAACCGTGCAAGCTGAACCGGCACGGATTCTCGGGCCAACAATTGGCTCGACCGGTTCCAACGTGATTCCCGCGTGCGAGTAGTCCGTGCTCGCGGCCAGCAAACAGGTAATGGAGTTTTTCCAGGACTTTAGCTTTCTGTCACGGAAAGTCGAGCGAAGGATTCGAATGCTCTCGGGCCCCGCATTTTCCCGTCGGCATTCGCCCACCAAAACGCTGGTTGGGAATCACGCAGCTCGATGGTTCCATCGCAAAGGAGACATGGCTCGATGAAGTTAAACGTACTATTAGGGACGATGGTACTGGGCGTTGCCCTATGTACCCAAAGCTTCGGCTTTGAGCTGCTAGATCGCATGCTCGGTGCCGGCGCATCGCAGAAAGGTGGCAAAGGCGGCTGTGGCGCATGCCAGAAGGATGGCTGCGGAAACGGTGCTTGCCAAAAAGGAAAAGATGGTAAGGGTGGTTGCGGCAAAGATGCCTGCCAGAAGAACGGCGGCAAAGGTTGCGGCAAAGATGCCTGCCAGAAGAACGGCGGCAAAGGTGCCTGCCAGAAGGATGGCGGCAAAGGTGCCTGCCAGAAGGATGGCGGCAAAGGTTGTGACGGCGCTTGCCAAAAGCGTGGTTCCTTGTTCGGCCACGGCGCTTGCCAAAAGGGCAATGGCGGCAAAGGTTGCGGCAACGATGCCTGCCAGAAGAATGGCGGCAAGGGTTGTGGTAACGATGCTTGCCAGAAGGACGGCGGCAAAGGTTGTGGCGACGCTTGCCAAAAAGGTGGCAAGGGATACCGCGGCGGTTTGCTTGATCGTCTCTTCGCATGCAACTCTTGCGGCAAGGGCGGCAAAGGCGACAAAGGCGACAAGGGCGACAAGGGCGGTTGCAACGGCGGATGCCAAAAGGGTGGCGACAAGGGTGGTGACGGATCGCAGAAGAGCGACGGCAAAGCCGAAGCTCCCATGCCTCCAGCTCCCGTCGTTGATCCTTCCGCTTACCTGAACGCTCAGCGTCCAGTCATCCAAGCCAGCGTCATTCGCTAAGCTTGGCTGAAAGCCTGACCAACGATAAGCAAGCGGCCTGAGACTCGTCTCGGGCCGCTTTGCTTTTCTTGAGAATGGCCGGAGGTCAAAAGCGACGGCGTCCGAACAGACCCCGCCGAATCGGTGTCTCATCGGGAGTGTCACGACTTCGGGGCTCGTTCGCCGAACGCGACTCGCGACGGACACTCCGATCGGAAGCAGCTTCAGACGCGGCCGCGGCAGCCGCTGAGGTAACGGGCGTTTCCGCCTCGGACTCCGTGTCACTTGTTGGCTCGCCGGTGATACGGTCTTCTTCGGTCGGATCGATGTTCCACCACTTGTTCCGCAAGTCCTCAGAAACCGACTCGCGCCAAATCGCCAAGACTTCTTTCACAGCGAGATGAGGATTGCCCCGTTCGTTGCCTTCCTGGCCGCCTTGGACAGGGTGTAATGGTGCCCACAGCATATCGATCCGGTTGCTATCCGGATAATACCGCCCGCCCGTGATGTCGCCCTCGTCGTTCAGAGTCAAAAGGTAGTGGAAGTAGATGGTGCGTTTGAGGTGCTGTGATCGATCAAACTCGCGACGCGTGCTCTGTGAATAAGCCGCGTTCATCTTGACTTCGACTTCCTTGTCCGAATGTTTCTTGGAAGTCGTCGCAAAGGCGTACAGCGGGTAATTCCATTTCTCTTTGCCAGGCGAGGTCTCGATCCCGATAGGTAACTCGCCGCGTCCGATCCAGTTGGAAATCACCACGTGCAACGTTGCTGGGTGAATGACGTCGTCCACGCCTCCCAGGAACTCGTTATCCCGGTACATGTAGATCTCAGCCAAAAGACCCTTAATATCGCTCGGTGAAAAGACGACTCGATTGCGACGAACGCTCCGTTGCGGCTCTGCATGCCGAATCGCCGCCGCCGTCCAGCCGTTACAGTGGCCGTGCCAATTCGGCGTCTCCTCGGCTACTTTCCGCCGTAGCCCGAAAAGCCCTCGGCGAACCACAGTCGGCTCCTTGAAAGCATTGACGTCCGCATGCTCGAACTTGGCGGCAGAATTGCGGCCGCGGTTGAATGCCGCATCGTACTTGCGGAGAGCCTGGATCGTACCACCCGCTTTATCCGGATAATCGTGTCCGGAGTAGGGGATACGAAACGACGGGACGATTCCCTTCTCGGGCAAAGCATCGAACGCCCAAACGAGATCTGTTTCCCACCACTGCTGGAAGACCGCGTTTTGATACTCAATTTCCTCGGGATTTATCGGCCCATTTTGACTGACCGTAATCGCCAACACCATGGCAAACGTAACTGAAGCCATCTGACAACACCTTCAAAGAAGCAAAGCAAGGTTGATTGACAAGATAGACTAGTATAAACAAAAAAACGCCGTGCAACCCGCTGGTCGCACGGCGTCTCGTTAGATTCTAAGGAGAAGCAGCTCTACTTCTTCTGACTTGCTCCGCCCTTTTGGCAAGCGCCTTTGCCCTTCTGGCATGCACCGCCCTTGCCACCCTTTTGGCAAGCGCCGTTACCGCCCTTTTGCGATGGCTTCAGGCCGCCCTTCTGGCAGGCGCCGCCCTTGCCACCCTTCTGGCAAGCACCGTCTTTACCGCCCTTTTGGCATGCGCCGTTCTTGCCACCCTTCTGGCAAGCATCGCCGCCCTTTTGGCTGGCATCGCCCTTCTGAGCCGATCCACCCTTCTGACCAGCATCACCCTTCTGGGCGTTGTCGCCGGCGAATGCCGAGGTGCCGATGAACAGGACGCCGCAAACTGCTGCAATTAAAACTCGCTTCATGTCTAAACACTCCCACAAAAAAACAAGAGAAAACGTTTTCCGCAAAAAAGGAGCCATGATTCGGCGAAGCAAGTCGCGACTTACCCCGAATCACCATCCAGCCCGTGTCTATCTTGCTTCGTTCATATGACAGGCAGTGGTAGCCTTTTCTTTGTGGTGTGCTGTCAGGTGAGGGAAAAAAGCCGCGCAAGACACTGAATATTCTGGTCGCGCGGCTTCAGATCCCTCGTTCGGTTTGGCGCACAAAAAAAGACGCTGTCACATCGACAGCGTCTCTTGAAATTCGCCTGTATAGGGCAAACCAGGAGCTTTAGCCCTTCTGGACTGCGCTACCCTTTTGAGCCGCGCCACCCTTCTGGGCTGCGCCACCCTTTTGTGCAGCATCGCCACCTTTCTGGGAAGGCGAGACTTTCTGTGCAGCGTCGCCACCCTTCTGCGCCGCGCTGTCTTTTTGTGCCGCGCCGTCCTTTTGTGCCGCGTCGCCACCCTTCTGGGCCGCGCCGTCCTTTTGTGCCGCGTCGCCACCCTTCTGAGCCGCGCCGTCCTTCTGAGCCGCGCCGTCCTTCTGAGCCGCGCCGTCCTTCTGAGCCGCGCCGTCCTTCTGAGCCGCGCCGTCCTTC
>PBSM01000310.1 GCA_002726245.1 Planctomycetaceae bacterium
CAAATGCGATCACTAAACATCACCCGACGCCAATTCTGCTCCGACCTCAACTACACTATCCACCCCAGGCAATCGGGAAATAGTTAATACACGCTTTCTTTGCGGGTCGTACCGCTCCCTTCGGCATCGCGTTCGAATAGATGAGCAAGTCGGGGAAAGCCTTGCGAAGCGCATCGCATACCGCGCCCACGTTCTGCATCTCTGGCACTCTCGGTTCGTCGTGGAATAGAAGTCCGGTGATCCCCGGATACTTGTCGATCAGCATCCGAGCGTGAGCCACATAGTCATCCGTCGATTCGCCGCGGCCCTGGTGCATGTGGTAATGAACAGGAAACTTCGCCGCGACGGATTTTTCAAACAGACCAAGCCGTGGCTTCCATGCCAGCAACGTGTTAAGCCCCGCTCCGCGATACTCGTCGACCTCATAGAGCTTGTCATTCTGCGTCAAGGCGCTGATCCAAAACGGATGGGATCGAACCCATCGTTTCCCTCGTCCGATCTCGTCGTCTTGAGCAAGCCCACAAGTCGGCCCGAGGCAGATGGTCGTGAATGTCAACGCAATCGCTAGAGCCGTGCGGCACATTATTTGGAGTTTCCTTCACGTTTGCTTTGCGGAGTTCGTCCACGATTGTAACCGACGTTGCAGGGATAAGTGGCGTGCATGGCTTTACACTTGGACGGCTAACCCGTCCTTTGTTATGATGCGAACTGAGAGGAAAACCATGCTCACGATTCAAGGCCGACCGCGATGCGCTTGCGATGGGGTTACTCGCCGCGCGCTGCTGCAAGCTGGCGGAGCGGGCTTGTTCGGCGTTAGCCTCCCGAGCGTGTTAGCCGCCGAAGCTGCTCGGCCGTCGCGCGCAGCCCGAGCGAAGTCGGTAATGTTCCTCTACCTGTTCGGCGGGCCAAGTCAGCTCGAGACCGTCGACATGAAGCCCGACGCGCCAAGTCACATCCGAGGGCCGTTCAAGCCGATCGCATCGCAAACGTCCGGCCTTCGTATCTGCGAGCACTTGCCGTTGCTAGCGGAGCGGTCGCAAAACTACTGCGTTGTGCGGACGCTCAATCATCCGCAGAACGATCACAACGCGTCGCATTACATTCAAACCGGACATCCGATGCCGCCCGCCGAGCGTGGCCCGTCGAACGTCAATGCCGCTCCTAACGATTGGCCTTCGATGGGGTCCGTCGTCGAATACCTCGATCGCCAGGCGGCGCGTGGCAAGCCGCGAACCATGCCGAGCTATGTCTATCTGCCGAACAAGCACGGCGAGATCCAACTCGGCGGGCAGTACGATCGGCTTGGGCAGTATGCGGGTTGGCTGGGGCGAGAGTACAACGCGACCTCGACGCGGATTCGCAAGCGAGCCAGCGGCGACAATCCGTATTACCGCGACTGCACTGATGAGGAGCTGAACTATCAGTTTCCAGGCATGGCTCGCGAGTCGGCGATCACGTTGGATCGGCTTGACCGACGCCGCGGCCTACTCGCACAGTTCGACGAGGCTCGGCGCGAGCTTGATCGATCACCGCCTGTCGAGAATCATCACGCCGTGCGAACAACGGCTTGGAATATGATGACCTCGCCGGCGCTTCGCGAAGCGCTCGACATCCGCCGCGAGTCTGACAAGCTTCGTGATCGATACGGCAGGCACTTGTTCGGACAATCGCTGATCGTCGGCCGTCGCATGGTTGAGGCGGGTGCGCGATTCGTCACTGTGATTTGGGACATGACAGACGGAGCGGCGTCGGGCTGGGATTCGCACGAGCAACTAACGCCGAGCTTGAAAAACCACCTACTGCCCGGTTTGGATCAGGGCCTGTCGGCGTTGCTCGACGACATGGGTGATCGCGGACTGTTGGATGAGACGCTGGTCGTCACGCTCGGCGAGATGGGCCGCACGCCGCAGTTCCTCAACCGCGGCAGCCCAGACGGGCGTGATCATTGGAGCTATTGCTTCCCCGCGATCTTCGCCGGCGTGGGCGTGCGCGGCGGTTTGCTTTACGGCGAGTCAGATCGCCACGCGGCTTATCCACTCGACCGGCCCGTCAGCCCCGAAGACCTGGCCGCCACGATCTTCGACACGATCGGGATCGATCCACACAGCACGATCAACGACAAGCAAGGTCGGGCCGTGTCACTCGCCGCCGAGGGGCACGTCGTTCGCGAGTTATTTGGCTGATGCCTTCGTTCGCAGATCAGATCACCGAAGTCGCGTACTGCATTCTCGATCAAGTCATCCCCGAAAGGTTAACTTGCTAAGCCGAGCATGAAATCGTTTGATCGCGTGGCGTTCCGTTAGCGGCAGCATGCGAGTCTCGGGCGAGCACACACAGAAGGTGACGCCGAGTTTGTACGGGAAGGGCCAATCGTCGTCGAGACAGTTGAGTCTGCGACGATTTACACGTTGGCTGGTGCGAATGCGAGTTGTTCCGAGCCATGCGACCTTCACGCACACGTCTACGCCTCGGATCTTTCTGATATACTTTGAAAACCGCGTGGCGGTGTTCGCGCCTGACGAGGGTTCGCAGCAACTTGTCGAACGAATCAATGTGGATCGGCTTGGGACCACCCGATCGAAGTTCTTTGTACTGCTTGACGGTGCCGGACCGGCGCTCTGCTTGATCCGGCCTGCGCTACTTCATAAATGGTGAGACCATGAAATCGGCTCTTTTAACTCTTACGGCGATTGCCTTCTGTCTGGTCAGCACACGGGCCAGCGCACAGACCTCCGCGCCGCCCAACATTGGCTCACGGCTCGAATTGTTCGTTGATGACTGGCTTGTGGACCGCTTCGAGCGAGACGTGGCGCTTCATTTGCACAAGCCACTGGGCAAAGAGGTCGTGCTGATGAACGACCAGCCTTGGGAAGACACGACCATGGGTTACTTCTCAGTGCTGAAAGACGGCGACATCTACCGCATGTATTACCGTGGACATCACCACGGCGGCGGTGAAGACGCCCGTGGCGAACCGATGTGTTATGCCGAGAGCGGTGATGGCGTCCGGTGGACCAAGCCGAAACTTGGACTGTTTCGATTTCAGGGATCCGCGGACAACAACATCGTCCTTGGCGGAGATGCCAAGAAGTATCTGCCCACCGATAAATGGCAAGGCAAACTGGGATTCGAGACTGGTCTTGGCTGGCGCGGCGACATGGTCCCATTCATCGACACCAGCTCGAATGTGACACCCGACGCACGGTATAAGGCTCTAGTCCGCGGGGCTCGCGGCGCGCACCAGATCCCAGGAAAGCACACAGATTACGGCCTCTATCCCTTCAAGTCGCCGGACGGACTGAACTGGACTTTGATGAGCGAAAATCCCATGATCACCAAAGGGCGATTTGATTCGCAAAACCTTGCGTTTTGGGATCCAGTTCACGGCCGCTACGTCGCGTTTGTGCGAGACCTGATTCGCGGAGAGATCCGCAATGTGCACGTGTCCGTATCGGACGATTTCGTGCAGTGGACGGAACCTGTCCCGCTGAAGTATTCCGACAAGATGGAACGGCACATGTATACGAACGGCGTCATTCCGTACGAACGCGCGCCGCACATTCTGATCGCCTTCCCAACCGAATTCACCAACCGGTTTGCGGTGGCCCAGGTTCATCCCATCCTGATGACCAGCCGTGACGGCGGCCACTCGTTCCTACGACACCGCGAACCATTGATCCCCGGCACTGCGCCGCAGGAACGTGATGGAAACCGCAGCAACTTCATGTCCCACGGTCTGGTTCGGGGCAACGAACGCGAGTACTTCGTCTACGCCACGGAAGGGTACGGATACGAGGAAAGCGACGCACTGCCAGAGTGGAAGAAGTGGTCGTTCGCGCCGAGGACGCGGCTACGGCGCTTTGTCTACCGGGTCGATGGGTTCGTTTCGATCCGATCGGGGCCCAACGGTGGAACGATCGTGACCAAACCGTTTGTGTTCGACGGCGACGATGTTCAGATCAACTACATCGCCTGGCCCAGAGGGGAAATCCGAGTCGAAATTCAGGACGCGAAAGGCCGACCCCTGAAGGGCTTCACCCTGAACGACTGCAAGCCGCTACGCGGCGACGAAATCGACCATACCGTCATCTGGCAGTCCGGCCTCACTCCCGGACATTGGGCTGGAACGCCCGTCCGTCTGCGGTTCCACCTCAAACACGCAGACCTTTTCAGCTTCAGATTTGTGCATACAGAGAAGGCCCTAAGGTGACGAAGCTAAGTCGAGCATCAAATCATGTAGGATGAAAACACTCAGCCGACCTCGAATCGCTCTAGTAATCATACTTTGCGTGACCTCTGAAACGCGATCTTAGCACGAGACACGACACCACGCAGGTGCTCGATGGCGCGCTGTTGCTCTTGATTCACTGCGCCAACGATCGTCTCCACCAAGAGTTGCCACGGCTGGAAGATAAGGTTGGTCATGAAAGCGCGGTTGGAGCGGTTCGGCTGAGATTGGCCGACAATCGACGCCGCAACCGTAGTTTTCAGGCCATTTTACACTTCGGCTAGTTAAGTTACCCCTTCGAGCGAGAACATCTGCCGCCGATTCGGGAAGTACCAAATGAAGTCGACACACTGCCGCTCGATCAGATCGAGGTGAGGTGCATGTCGGAGGTTTGGTGAAATCCTTCCACCGTAAAGTGGCGTAGGTCGTCTGTCCGCGCGACACTAGCGCGCACAACACCGACCGGGGCGACGGGCTGCGGTCCTTCTTTGATCGCAGACTCCTGAAAGCGAGACTCCTTGGACATCGCGGTGTGCGCATAGTCTGTGGCTCGCGTGACTAGTTGATTTAGATGTACTATCTTGAACAGGGGGAAGACTGCGGGACGCGGACTTCCATCAGGTTTAAAGGGACGCCTCTTCTGCGCACCAAGGAGACCGGGGCACTGCAAAGCTTCCGAAGAATGACCTAATGACCGCTCCCAAGCTAGCAACGTGGATGTGTCTGATCGCCGTTTGGACAGGCTTCGTTATCGCTGCCCAAGCTGGTGACGAGAACGGCGCGGTCGACTCAGACGGACTCTTGTTGAATTACGACTTCGGACGTGGCAGCCTGCCCGACGCCCAAGGGCGTAGTAAAGATCTAACACAGGGCGGCATCGATGCGGTGATTCGACCGACTACGGCGACGCCTCTGCCTGCGAAGCGCACTGGTTGGCTCGAACATCGCGTGTTGCAGAGAGACGGTCGCGGCGGTTGGGTATCGCGACCGGCGAAGATTCAAGCGCTTCGGCACCCGACCGCAAACATGACGATGCCGTTTGGCTTGGTGCGGATGGACAACGGCGAACTCGCACTGCAATGCAGCGCCGAAGGAAAGCCAACAAAGCCGATGGTTGCCTTCAGCCGCGACGATGGCGACACGTGGACTGACTTTATCGAGATCCCGGGCGCCAGCGGTCGGCCGATGCTGTTGACCGACCAAGGAGGCGGCACGTTGTCGTTCGTAGCCGGCCGCCATCACGCCAATCTCCAACGGCTACCCAGCGGTGATCTGGTCTGCACGATGGTTGTGCGCGACGACGTCGACGGCCTGGAATTCGCCAGCGACCGCCGCGGCTGCGATGCGCTCGTCAGCCGCGATAACGGGCAAACCTGGAGCCTTGACAGTCGCTACGAACTCGATGCCTATCGTTACGAGCGGGAAGACGGCTACTGGGTCGATGGAAAATGTGGCACATTGCGGCGGTCACACTTCCCGATGGACACGTCATCTCCGCCTATGGCCACTATCTGAAACGTGCCGCCGTTCTGATCAAGTGGCACCCGGATGCCCGTCCGGCCGCTCCGACAAAGCGGGACTTGCAGGACCTGGAACAATTCGCGTCGTCAGCCATTTTGCAACAGGTCGCTCGGGCGCACGTCGACTATGAAGCGAAGCAATCCTCGCTGGTGCTGACGGGTCGTGCGTGGTTGCACATCCCACTCGATGAGCGGCTGGCGGCCCTGGACAAGAATGGCACCATCGAATTGATCCCGAAGCCCAAGCAGCAAGGCGGCATGCCGGTACTCGTCGCATGCGCGGCGCGCGGCGTCGAGGGATTCCGCATCGCCTACGATCAGCGTAACATCGACTCTTCGAACCAGGTGCTGTACAGCGACCAACGAGTGAATTTGGATCGCATGGAGTACTCCATTCAGGTCGCCAGCCAAAGTGATCCACACCCCTTCACCGCCGATGTCCAACAGATCGGCTACGTTGTGCGCGACGGACAAGGCACGTTCTATCGCAACGGACAGCGGTTCAGCGATCAGACCGAGACCGGCGACCACGGTTCGCTATTTCACTACACGGTCAAAGAGAGCGGCGCGAGGGAAAAGCTGATGGTCAGCATTGGCGCACTGGTTCAAAACGCCACTGCCAGCGGGGCCTTTCAAGGTGAGTTGTATGCCGTCAGGATTTACGATCGACCACTGACGGTTGACGAACTGCGCCGCAACCTCACTGCGAGCTCATTCGAATAGTACCGATTCGTCCGGCTCGACTCGGATTTTGTGATCGCCGGCACACAGACCGTGCGTTGCCGGCCAGTACGTCTATCGTGTCAATTCCCAAACCTGTGCTTGAAATGGCGCTCGGTCGGAGGCGAGCCCCACATAGAGCTTGCCCTGATGCAGCGTCAAGCGATAGACCCATTCGGCCCCTTGGGTGACGAGCGGATCGGGCCATGACCCGTACAGGCCATCGCCGGCGAGCTTCGTCCAGCGGGCTCCATCGTACTTCCACACCGAAAGCGTTCCTGGCGTGCCACCGACGCCGACATAGATTTCCTTGCCATCGACAATCATGTGATTGTGAATGTAAGCCCCCTTCCACTGCGCCGGGGGCGTTCCGAGCGGCTGCCATGTCTCATCTGCATGCCGGACAAAAACTGGGTTGGAGTGGTTTCCTCCGCTGTTGGAAAGAGCCGCCACCAGTTGTCCTCGATAGCTCGCGAAACTGAGCGCCAAGATGGACTTGGGCGCGTGAAGGTCGACCCATCGACCGTCAGTCAGCTTGAGCACGTCGCCATCCCCGTCTGTCCGGCTGAATGTGCCGGCGAGTAGTGCTTCATCATGCACCCACATTTCGTACACGCCTGCATAGCTATTGCCTGCCGGCCACCTGTTGATGCCATGGTCGGCAAACGTGGTCCATCCAGGATCGTCGAATCGCCATATCTCGGCGTTCCCTGCAATATCTTCTGACATCATTCCAACATGTAGTTTGCCTTGGAACCAGACCATCGAATACGCCATATCTTGCTTTGAAAACGCCCCCAGCCGTTTCTTCTTTCCCTGCCGGTCAATCATCCAGACTTCAGCGTGCCCCACGCCACTATTCTCAGCGCTGTGCGGTGTGCCCGTTCCTGCAAACAAGTTTCCCGCGCCGTCTGTTTGCAGAACAAGCGTCTTCAGCGCTTTGAATGCTGCGTGTTTCGCCCAGCCGCCATCGACGAGTTTCCAGACTTGAGCACTATCGGGAACGGTGCCCGCCGTTCCCACAAACAGTTGGCCGCCCGTGCTGATCATCGCGCGAACCTGGTTGGTCGTCTCCGCCCAGTTGCTGGGTATCTTTCGCCAAGTCGGGGACACCGAGCCTTCCTCGCCGGATGCGAACTCCATCACAGCCAGTACGGACAGCAGGAAAATCAGCCTGGTCGTTGTTCGCATTTCTCGCGGTAGAACTTCTGATCGGCTTCGCTGAGCTTGCTTCCAGGCACCTTGATTAGCTTGCCGTCTCGCTTCTGCAAAGTAACCTTTTTGTCACCGAACCCCACGAACTTGGCCTGAACGCTGAATTTGCCAGTCGAGTCTCGCCAAGTGCGATACAGTTTGTCTTCGGCCGCCTTCCTCGCTGCTGCTGCTTTCTCGGTGCCGCTTTCTTCACTGTTTTCTCGCGTGCATCGGCGGCGTCAACGAATGTTTTCAAATGCGGCTTAATGTCGACAGGGGTCAGTTGTATCACTGTTGATCTGGCGCCGAGAGCGTTGATGTACGCCTTGGTGCCGACTATGAAAACGGAGTGCAATGGCTCGCACTCGTACGGCTTCCCGTCGATCAAGCCATTGGTCGGGAAGTCAGCAAGCCAGACGTTCTTCTCGGTCAGGGCTGTGCAACCATCCAGCCTCCGGTTAGTGTAAACGTTTCGACAACCGGATTATCTCTGACGCCAGACTCTGATGAAACATGGCAAAACGTCGTAAACACCCTGACGCGACAGCAGAACGCACCAACGAGGCGATCACCAAGCTAAAGAAGTACTGCGATCTCGGACGCAGAGCCCAGAAGCTGAGCGGCTCCGCTGAGGGAACGTACGCGAAGGGTGTTATCGCCTAGTTGGTCGAAGAATCCGGCGAGAACAAGGCGACGGTGAACAAATGCAGGCAGTTCGCCGAGGTGTACTCGCCTGCTGAGTTCAAAGAACTGTGCAAGCTACGACGGCAAGCCAATCGGCTGGGGCATGTCACGAAGTTGTTGACGGTCCCGGTGGCGGACAAGGGACTGCGGAAGAAGCTGCAGACGCGAGCTGCGAAGGAAGGTTGGACAGCCAGGCAGCTAGACGAACAGATCCAAGGGAATTACGAGTCCGAATCCAGCGGCATGGGCCGGAGGTGGACCTACCGACTTCAAAGCAACAAGCACTTCGCCAGATCTCTCAGCGAAGCCAACAGTGGCTGCGATGGTTCGAGGGACTGGAAAACGCCGAGGGCATTTCGGTGCGTGCTCTGCCCGATGACGTGCAAACACGGCTGAAAGCGGTTGTGCGGGAGATTCGGAAGCTGGATGCGGAAGCAACGCGATGACCGAAAGTGAATCGAGCCCGCACTGTAGATTCAAGTCGAGCAATGGCACGGATACAATGCTACATCGACGACTTCGCGGCGGTCTCTGATCCCGAGTCATTACTTGATGAGCTGGCCGACTGCTCAGCGTTTCTGCCGAACGAAGTGTGCTTGAAGTTGCATTTGCCACTCGAAAGTACGTTCGCAGATGCAGTGAAAGTGCTTCGCCATTCCTGGGGACTTAAATAGCTGAGGGCTGGGAAGAATGAAAGACGCTGATCGATTCAAGTTATACTTCGGGTCGTACAACACGCCTCGCTTCAAGTATGGCAAAGTCGTTTGGTGCGAGTACCGTGGTTACGTGAAGATCGTTGGTCTGAGTGATGGGAAGATCGCCTGACCCCTCGGTAGACCCACGACTCCAAACTCCGGTCGCGATTCGCTGATCATATTCCGAGGGTTAAAGAAGGCGATTGAAAAGGAGTCAAACCAGGCGGTTGCTCACTGGTGGGGAGTATCTGCTGGCACCGTTACTCGGTGGCGAAAGGCTCTGGGGGTTGCGACAACTACGGATGGTACGCTGAGGCTCCGCGATGCAGCGTTAAGAGCACCGTCACGAAGAGCAAAGATCTCAGCCGCCAGACGCGGAAAGCCACGTCCAAAGCATGTTGTGCAAGCCTTGCGTGATGCAAATCTGGGCCGCAAGCTGAGCGAAGAGCATCGACGAAAACAGAGCATCGCTCACAAACGAAGGGCACAGTTCCGCCGAAAGGTGAGAACCGTTGGACTAAGGAAGAGCTTCGCGTGCTCCGCAAGGTGCCACCAGCAGAGGCAGCGAAGCGAACGGGGCGAAGTCTGAACGCCGTGCAGCTCCGCCGACACAAGCTAGGGCTTCCGTCTGCTAGGCATCTGACGTATGACGGTAAGACTCAATCTATTCCCGCCTGGGCTCGTGAAGTGGGTATCACCCGTGAGGCCCTTCGGTATCGGCTGAAGCGGATGCCGATTGCGGAAGCCCTCACAACGCCGAAGCAAAAATAGAGGTAACGCTGTGGTAAGTGCTTGAGTCTTGCGTTCTTCAAGACGAGTTCAGCCAAAATTGGAACTACTACCGTGGCAATGAACAGATTAAGGATTACCCCGTGAAATACCACTTGGTTCCGATCGTTTTATTACTGTCCGCCTCCATTGGAGGATCGTCGAGTCTCAACGCCGAAGAGTCGGCTTTGCCGAAACCGCATCCGTTCGGCAAACGCGAGCATGTCGTGCAGCATATCAACGGCTCGAACGCCCCCCATCGCTGCAATGCATTCGGCGAGCTACAATTGCACACTCGTGGTGTAGCAACCTAACCATGTTGGTTCGGGCGACGCCGCAAAGACACTTTTTGGGGAGTTGGACGAAATGGCTGAAGGTACGATCAAGAAGAAGACCGACAAGGGCTTTGGGTTTATCGACACTGGGGGCGGCGAGGACATATTTTTTCACTCGTCAAACTGCGACGTGAGCTACGAAGAACTCCGGGAAGGACAACGAGTGTCATACACCGAAGGAAGTGGACCAAAAGGGCCGAGAGCCGAAAACGTCAAGCCGGTCTAAGGCTGAAACGATTTGGAATTCAACGAAGCCGACGATCTCGTCGGCTTCTTGCGTTTGGGGACACACCGGGCCGTGCTCAACGTTCCGATAGCACTAACTCCGTGACCCGCAGCTTCCTCGCATCGGAAGGGACTAGCCACTCCAGTCAAATCACTTTCGTGATCCGGCCTGCGGAGACTAGAGAAGCGTTGCGGATTAGATCAAACCGGCAAGTTCTGCTGCGTTTGCAAGGATACCACGTTGAGATTCGGGCTCCGCCGCGTAACTCTCGGAAAGACTGGTCGAATTAGCATCGTGCGAGAAATAAGTGTCCGATTTGGCCGTAGCGAAAGTCGCCAAGACTTTCGGAACTGCGGGCCGCCGAAACTCTTGGCGAG
>PBSM01000311.1 GCA_002726245.1 Planctomycetaceae bacterium
AGCGACGAATGGGAAACCGGAATGAAATACCTCACCTTCCACAAGTAGAAACCCCGAAACCGATCTACTCGAATTTACAGAATGAGTGTTGCTTTATCCACGTGAACACCTGTCCGACACAGCGAACGAGCTATATCTCAGCCCGGCGTCCTACTGGGAGATGGCGACCAAGATCTCGATCGACAAGTACGCTCTCTCCGAGCCACTCGCCGAGTTTGTCGATCGCGAGATCGCCGCAAATGACCTGAAGCTACTTCCGATCAACGTTGATCATGCTGCCACAATAAGCGAGCTGCCATTTCATCACAAGGATCCGTTTGATCGGATGCTCGTCGCTCAGTCAATGGTGGAGAGCCTACCGATCGTGGGTCGCGGCGCCATCCTCGACCAGTATGGCGTGACACGGATCTGGCAATTCGTCTCATCACGGAACAAGCTTGCACAGTTCCATGTATCATCGCGACCGCCCAGCCGGAACGGCGCAAGCTCGTTCTGCCTACCGCAGTCCTGCAACGCTGAGGGTAGACTCGAAGAATTCCTTCGCGTAGCTGCCAAGATATGAAACTGGCCGACGAATACGTCGATATTCTCAAGTTCTCGCCTAGCCGAAAGCCATCTCATGCCAATCGCCTTCAATTGCCCAAGTTGCGGCATGTTTACCGAAGTTGCTGACCAGTTTGCGGGGCACTCGGGCCCGTGCAAGTCGTGTGGAAATACGATCACGATCCCACAAGCTGCCGCTCAGTTCGCGAGCAAACCGTTGCCGGCGAAACCGGCTGGCTCGGGCGCGGGGGCCGTTGTCATCGTATTAGCGGTCGTGATCATGGGCTTCATCGCCGTTGCCGGTGTGCTCGTGGCGCTGTTGTTGCCCGCTGTCCAATCAGCTCGCGAAGCCGCGCGCCGGATGCAATGCAGCAACAATCTCAAACAGATTGCCCTTGCGATGCACAACTACCATGACATGCACAAGTCACTTCCTCCGGCTTACACCGTTGATGAAGAGGGGAATCGATTACACAGTTGGCGAGCCTTGTTATTGCCGTACTTGGAACAAGCACCGTTGTACGATCAGATTGATTTCTCAAAGCCGTGGGATGCACCAGAGAATCGGCACCTCGCCGATGTCCGAATTCCTCTCTTCTCGTGTCCGTCTCACCCCGATGACGGCTCCCTGCATTGCAGCTATATGGTGATCGTTGGACCGGAGTCTTTGTTCGAGGATGAGCAGGGAACCAGGTTTGCAGATGTTCTCGATGGCACGTCGAACACAATCATGGTCGTTGAAGTTAAAGATAGCCAGACATCCTGGATGGAACCAACGGACCTATCTTTCGACGGGAGACAGATCAGAATCAACACGACGCCGGAAGATCCGGGCAGCTATCATCCTGGTGGCATCAACGTCGCGATCGCGGACGGATCAGTAAGATTCATCGCTACGACGATCGATCCGGAAACGCTCAGGAAGTTGATTACACGCGCGGGTGGTGAGCGAATCGAACAGTATTGACACCCGACCGACTGTACATCCGCTGCACGTCTCGCGCCATGCGTTGACCCTGCTCTGAACGCTTTGCTATATTCGCGGTTGCCCAGTTGAGTGGCAACTCTTCCACGAAACGCGTTCAATCGAGAGGACACGCGATGTCAACCGCCGCCGAAAGCAAGATTTACGACAACATCACGGAGTGCATCGGCAACACGCCGTTGGTGAAATTGCAACGTGTGGCCGAAGGCTGCGTTGCCACCGTGGCCGCGAAGGTCGAGAACATGAACCCGTTGTGGAGTGTCAAGGACCGTATCGGGCGGGCGATGATTGATGCTGCGGAACGGGATGGCAAGATCAACTCAGATACGGTAATCATCGAACCGACAAGCGGCAACACGGGCATTGGGCTGGCCTACGTTTGTGCGGCGAGGGGTTACAAGCTGCAAGTGACGATGCCCGAGAGTATGTCTCTCGAGCGCCGTCGCATGTTGAAGGCTCTCGGTGCCGAACTGATCCTCACTCCGGCCGCCGAAGGCATGCCCGGTGCCGTTCGCAAGGCGGAGGAAGTCGTCACGGAAAACGCCAATTACTTCATCCCCCAGCAGTTCAAGAATCCAGCGAACCCGGAAGTACACCGCCAAACAACAGCAGAAGAGATCTGGCGGGATACGGATGGCCAAGTCGATGTTCTCGTCTCAGGAGTCGGCACCGGCGGAACGATCACGGGCGTTTCGGAAGCGCTGAAGGCGCGTAAGCCGGAGTTCCAGGCGATCGCTGTCGAACCTGCGAACAGCCCGGTGATCACGCAACGGAGAGCGGGCGAGGATCTCAAGCCCGGCAAGCACACGATTCAAGGCATCGGAGCCGGCTTCATCCCGGACGTCTTGAATGTCGATGTAATTGACGACGTCGTCCAAGTCAACGACGAAGACGCCGCAAACACCGCTCGACAACTCGCTCGTCTCGAAGGGCTGATGTGCGGCATCAGCAGTGGTGCTGCCGCCTGGGCCGCGATCGAAGTCGCCAAGCGTCCCGAGAACGAAGGCAAACTGGTCGTCGTCGTTCTACCGGACATCGGCGAGCGTTACTTATCGACGACTTTGTATCCAGAATAAAGACACTCCTCGCTGATCCCGACAGGTTTTAGGTGGAATGTAACTGGTGATTACATGAAGAGTTAAAACTGCGACCTACCGGTGAGTTGGTTACCACACTTGCTCACCAGAGGTCACAGGCATGGATGCCTCTATTGATGGCTTGGAACATGAAATAACGGACGGAGCGATGAATCGCCTACAATCCCGTTAGCCGAACTAAGGAGGGGACCAGCATGCGACTCCTCTGGCTTCTACTCGTGATTGTGTTGCCTGTCGGGTGCTCACAGACGACTGACCCGCCGCCTCCGGACTCGCACGTTATTCTTGACCGCGTGTTTGCTGATTGGTTGACGGACCCAAACTCGCAAGCGGCGCTATCCTAGCTGAACGTTGTCCCGCTCAAGACTGTGTATTTCAGCCGCCGGAATCTTCCACAGGGATATACTCCACGCGTCAAGGGTGCCACTATCGTCCTGATTGATGATTCGACAGAACCGTGGGATGGCGCGCTTTACATTGATCTTGATCCGTTCGAAGTCGATCGTGACCATTCCGTCGAGATTTTGTTCTTTCACATAGGTGCCAACGAAATTGGTGGCGTGATTGTACACTACGTTGCAACCTACACGCCTTCCGGATGGAAAGTCGAGATGTCCGCCGGGGACTCACAGACGGGGTCCGCAGCGCGCCCGGACTCGCACCTCATTCTTGACCACGTGTTCGCTGATTGGTTGACGGGCCCAAACTCGAAAGATGCGCTATCGTATCTGAACGGTAAGCCGCTAAAGACTGTGTGGTTCGACCGCCGGGATCTTCCCAAGGGATATACTCCACGGGTCAAGGGCGTCACCGTCTCCCTTGCTGATGGTTGGAGAGATACGCGGGATGTCGAGCTTTTCATTCATGTTGATCCGTTCGAAGTCGATTGTGACAGCCCCGTCGAGATTTCGTTCTTTCACACAGGTGCCAACCAAGTTGGCGGCGCGACTGTACACTACAGTGCAGGCTACACGCCTTCTGGATGGAAGGTCGAAATGTTCTCCGGGTACTCGCAGACGGATTCCCAAACGCGCCCCGACTCGCACGTTATTCTTGATCGCGTGTTTGTTGATTGGTTGACGGGCCGTTTGAACGATAAGCCGCTAGAAACGGTGTGGTTCTACCGCCGGCGTCTTCCCAAGGGATATACTCCTCGGGTCAAGGGCATCACCATCGCCCTTGATGATGGTTGGAGAGAATTGCAGGAGGGCGAGCTTTACATTGGTCTTGCTGATCCGCTCGAGGTCGATCGTGACAGTTCTGTCGAGATTTCGTTCTCGGTGGTCCTTCGCACAGGCATCGGCTCCTTTGGCAGCGTCGTGGATGTACGCTACAGTGCAGCCTACACGCCTTCCGGATGGAAGGTCGAAATGACAGACATGATGGAGAGGCTCACGCCGTAATGGAACGGAAAACAACGGTAAGGCGTAACCAACTGAAGACCTCGCTTCAAGCAAAGCAACCAAACTTGCACCCGAAGACCGAAAAGATGCTTTCCGATCTCGGTTACCAGTCTGGCAAGCCCTACTGAGCCAACGTCCGATAACAGGCCACCTGTTCGGTAAGCCTTAGCTTGTAGAATTAGCGCTACTGCATTCAGTTTTCGCTGCCGAAACTCTTTGAGTCCTCAACCATCCTTTGGCTGTGCGTCGCTCGATGACGAGCCACTCGCAGAGGTGCGACTTCCACGACTTCGTTGTCTAGCTGCCTTCGCCTCTCGCCACTCGATCAGCACACGATCTCGGATCTCGTTGTTCAGAAAGACGAACCAAGTTGCATGACTCTCAGTGCGTCGGCTCGGCTTGCCAGGGATACCCCGGGCCAGCTTGACTGCGCGAAGCTTCTTCATCAGCGCTTCGGGAATACGCTCCAAAACTTCGCCCGTTGCTGGATCGCAGAATCGCAAGCCTCGTCAAGCAGCTGTTGGTGTTCGCTCATGCGGTTGTTCGCAATGCTGGTTGCAGGATTCGTAATGGCCTTGGCGTCGATACGTTTCACCAGCAGGTTCCCATCCAGCCACAGCTATTCTCCTATTCGCTCAACGCATTTGGAAACAATCTCTTCCCTGCCGCAAACGCTCAGCTGCACCTCAATGTGCTACTTCTCAAGACTCTGGTCTTGCCGTACGTCCATGATTCGATGCTACCACATCGACTTGGTAGGAAACAAAGCCTCTCCCCTGCCCTCTTTGGAGCCTCTGTCGTGACGAGGTCCAGAGGGAACTGGGACCACGCGCCCGTTTTCGCATTTGAAGAAACGATCCCGCGCCGAGAGTGAATTCCGAACCTGCTTCAGCGGCTGATCGACCCAAACTGGGCCGCAAGTATTAGCCGCCTCAGGCGGCGCACTTGCCGTCAACCAACTCTTTGCCGCAACCCGGACAATTCTTCGCTACCTCGGTACCGCTGGAAGCCCCTCCGGTGTCTGTGGATGCACCGCCGCCTCCATCGCCAGAACAGCCGAAAATGAACAGACACGAACCGAGTAACAAAGCCGCTAGTTTTCTCATCCTCTTGCTCCTTTGCGTTAGTGAGGCACGTACAACTGATGCTGTATACATGCCATTTCCATGAAGTTCAAAAGTTTGCCGCGGCATATTGGCAAGTTATTGGGTGTTAACACCCCAATGTCACGTCCTTAGTTGCGTGTTGTAGGTGCTTGAACTTGATTGCCGTTGGCTGTGCATCTGGATCTTTTGAGGAGTGGTAAGCGGAGAGGGAATTCCCGCTTTTTCGGAGCGACCGTAGCCGCCGCACAGGTATTGTCGCGATTGAAGCTGCAAGCCAATTGCAACTCTCATGCTAGAATCTGGTCGTTCAACGTAACAAGGGAGGTTGTATGAAGACGCTGACCAAAGAGATCTGGATGGAGGTTCCCGAGCGCAGGGCGATCGTCTCGATTCACGAGGAAGTCGAACGGCTGGTGGGCGAGAGCGGCGTGCGGGATGGCTTCGTGTTGGTCAATGCAATGCACATCACAGCGTCCGTCTTCATTAACGACAACGAATCGGGGCTGCATCATGACTATGAGGTCTGGCTCGAGCAGTTGGCACCGTTCGACGCGTCAGCCGCGCGGTATCATCACAACCGAACCGGCGAAGACAATGCCGACGCCCATATGAAGCGACAAGTCATGGGGCGCGAAGTCGTTGTGGCAATTACTGACGGACAGCTTCACCTCGGCCCGTGGGAGCACATCTTCTATTACGAGTTTGACGGCCGCCGGCGAAAACGGGTGCTGGTGAAGATCATTGGTGAGTGAAGACGTGAGACGCATTCGTTGGAGTTCCGGCTTCAGCCGGCTTTCTTCTCTTGTGCCGAGCGGACACTCCAAGACCGCCTAAAGGCGGAACTCTAACCTGGCTTGAATGTCCGCACACTCCAGCTAAGATGGCGTGCATTCGCGATTCCCCGACGTGTTAACGAACAGAGGCCATAATGGAATCCCTCGCACGCACTCAGATCGCTGTTGCTTTCGTTGCAGTTCTTTCTCTAACGGCTCAGGGCCTTGCCGCCGACGCCAAGCCAAAGCTGAAAGGCTTGCTTGTCGCAGGGGGTTGTTGCCATGACTACCCGCGACAAAACCTGATTATCACCGAAGGGCTCAGCCAGCGAGTCAGTATCGAGTGGGACATTGTTCACGAAGGCGACAAGGCCGGCAGAGATTACAGGGTCTCGATCTATAGCAACAAGAAGTGGATCGATCGTTACGACGTCGTCGTACATAACGAATGCTTTGGCGGCATTACGGATGTCTCGTTCGTCGAGAGCATTGTCAACGAGCACAAACGCAGCGGCGTGCCAGCGGTTTTCGTTCACTGCGCAATGCACTCGTACCGAGCCGCAGAGACGGACGAGTGGCGGAAGTTGCTTGGCGTGACATCTCGACGACACGAGCGAGCGAAGCGGCAACTCGAAGTGCGAAACCTAATGGCTGACCATCCGATCATGGCTGCTTTTCCGAAGACGTGGACGACGCCAAATGGTGAGCTGTACGTGATTGAGAACCTGTGGCCGAGTTGCAAGCCGCTCGCCGCCGCTTACAGCCCCGAGACCAAATCGGATCAGCCGTGCATTTGGATCAACGAGTATGAAGGCGTACGCGTCTTCGGGACAACGCTCGGACATCACAACGAAACGATGATTGCCGACGAATGGCTCGATACCGTTTCGCGAGGCGTCTTGTGGTCGATTGGCAAACTCAACGATGAAGGCAAACCGATGAAAGGCTTCGTCGGTAGCGGCAAAGCTCCCTTCAGTTTTGCGAAAGCAGCTTCCGGTTCGCCGACAGGGGCCGATTGGTCGAAGAGTGTCAAGTTTCCCAAAGGCGAGAAGCCGGTTGCTCTTTTCAACGGTAAGAACTTGACCGGCTGGGAAGGTCACACCGACAAGTACTTCTCGATCAAGGACGGCGTGATCGTCGCCAAGAACTCGGAAGAGAACGCTCCGAAAGTCAGTACATACTTGCTAACCAAGAAGAAGTACCGGAACTTCCGCCTGGTGTACGAAGGCAAGCTCGTGCAATCCAAGATGCATTCGGGGATCGCGATCTGGGGAAAGAAGTTCGACAAGGGCAACGAAACCCATTCGTATCAGGGCCACCTCGTCATGTTCCCCAGCAACTGGGGCTTCTGGGATCTCTATCGCCGAAACGGGATCTACCGTGATGATGGCCGAGCCAAGAAGGCCGACAATGGCGGATGGAATCGAATGGAGATCCTGGCCGTCGGTAATCGAATTCGATTCGCGGTCAACGGCATGGAAGTCGCTGATTGGGAAGACCCGATGCCCGAGTTCTGCGGAGAAGGTCCGATCGGCCTGCAGTTGCATTCCAACAAGGTCCCACAAGAGGTCCAGTTCCGCGGCTTGATCCTGTCGGAAAACCCGGAGGAACGCCTGGTCACAGTGGCGGACTAGATATGGCCAACCTTAAGTACTCGCTCAACGCCAGCACGATCCGCCCGACACCGATCTTGGACAAGATCACAATCGCTGGCGAGACCGGATACGCCGCGATCGAATTGTGGCACGATGAGATCGACACACACATCGCGCAAGGCGGAACGATTGGCGACTTGAAGTCCGCGCTCGCCGACCACGGACTGGCTGTACCGACGACGATCTACCTTGGTGGGTGGTTTGATTCGACTGGCGAAGGGCACGCGACAGCGATCGAAGAATGCAAGCGCCGGATGGCACAATCGGTCGAGCTCGGTGCGCCGTACATCATCGCTGGCCCACCCGGCGGAACGACCAACTACGATCTGGGAGCCAGTCACTATCGCGAGTTGCTTGAGATCGGTGAGCAAATCGGTGTGAAGCCGGCGATGGAGTTCCTCGGCTTCGTCGATCAACTGAACACGATCGAAGATGCGTTGGAAGTGATGACGAAGGCCGGTCGCGATGGCGCAACAACGGTGCTCGATCCGTTCCACATCTTCCGTGGTGGTGGATCCGTTGAATCGATCGCGAAGCTAACAGCAGATCAGGTCGCGGTTTCGCACTTCAACGATGTTGTGGACAACCCACCGCGCGAACAGCAGCATGACAAGGATCGTGTCCTGCCGGGCGATGGCGTCTTTGATCTGGCTCGGTATATCGAGTTGCTGACTCAGATAGGCTACGACGGCTTCCTATCCCTCGAACTGTTTCGCGAAGATCTTTGGCAGCAAGATCCACGTGAAGTTGCACGAGTTGGACTCGAGAAGATGAAGTCCGTTGTCGAAAGCTGATCTCCTCGCTCCCGGCCCTCGGTGGGGAGGGAACTCAAGAGAAACCATCTCACTTGCCTGGAGCAATCCATGATGAATCGACGCGATTGGCTGACACACACCTGCGCTGGATTGGCGTTCGCGGGGACGGCGCGTGTCGGAGGCTTGGCCGAAGCCGAGCAATCGATTCCGTTCGCCAATCGCATCGCCGTCTCGACTTATTCCTTCTGGCAATTCCGCCATCAGGAGTTGCGCGACATCGAGAAGTGTATCGACCTGGCTGCCGGGTGGGGATTCGATGGCGTTGAGATCCTGCACCGCCAGATGCAGAGCGAGGATAACGGCTATCTGCAACGCTTGAAACGGCGCGCGTTCGTCAACGCGATTGACTTGTGCGGCTTCTCGACTCACCAGGGTTTCCTGCACCCGGACGAAGCCGTCCGTCAGAAGAATGTCGATCACACAATTCATTGCATCGAGCTGGCATACAAGCTCGGCATTCCCACGATCCGTGTGAACACGGGCACCTGGGGAACCAGCAAGAACTTCGACGAACTCATGAAGAATCGTGGAATCGAAGCGCCGCGCGAGGGTTATACCGACGAAGACGGCTTCGGCTGGGTCATCGATGGTTTGGAGAGATGTTTGCCCGCGGCAGAACGATGCGGCGTGCTGATGGGATTGGAGAATCATTGGGGATTGGGTCGAACGCCCGAAGGCGTGATGCGCGTCGTGAATGCGATCGATTCCGCTTGGCTGCAGGTTACGATGGATACCGGCAACTTCCTCGAGGATCCTTACGACAAGCTGGAGGCGATCGCCGACAAAGCCATCTTGGTGCAAGCGAAGACATATCATGGCGGCGGCTTGTGGTATCAATTAGATCTCGATTACCCACGCATCGCGAACCTGCTCCGCAAACGCAACTATCGCGGTTACGTTTCGCTCGAGTTTGAAGGACGCGAAGATCCGACGACGGGAATCCCCAAGAGTCTCGCTATGTTGCGCGAGGTATTCGGCGGCCGGGCGTGATGGGCGGTTCGCTGCGCGTCTTGCGTCAGTGTGATGCGACGGGTATCGGGCCTCTGTTTGGTTCGACACACGTTCGGCTGACCGACGGTAAGCACGCTGCGACAGGAGCTTGCTCGTCCTGCTCCACCAACTCTTCGCGCAAGATGTGATAGTCGAGAGGTCCGTCAAAGGCAAGCTGGCATTTGCCAGGACGTGAGCCGAGGAAGGTGATTGTGAGTGGAGCCTGACCGGGAACTTGAACGACAACGCTTTGTCCGCTTTTTCGTGTGATCGTTAACATGGGGATTCTCCTACCGTGGATTGGCCGACGCGCATGTGACGGCGGCCGAGAAAGTTTGAGTTGAACTGCGAAGTACCGCACGGGCGCAAGCTCGAAAGCGCACGTAGCTGCGTTACACAGTGAGAGTACTCGTTACGCGGTACTCAGTACTTGGTGACAAGCGACGAGAGGTCATGCCGCCGGCGGAGGTGTATGGAGAGTCACGAGCGGTATCCAGAAACCGCACGTACCTGCGAAGGACTTCCTGCCTCGTGACATCCGTGTTCTCCTTGATTGAAGCCGGTATTGTACTGAACGTACGTTCACAGTCAAGCCTGATTCCGAAACGTTTCCTCGCAGTCGTTTGCGGCTGGTCTATATCAGCTTCCAGCCTTTTCGATACTCACGATGGATCATCGGTTCGATCTCGGGAGCGTTGGTCGCTTTCAGGTTTTCAGCGTCCCATTCAAGCTTCTGGCCGGCTCGGAAAGCGACGTTCCCGAGGTGATTCGCTTCCGTTAGCCAACCTGCATACTCGAAGTTGCACGTGGTCGGCTCGCCGGTCTTGCAGGCATGAATCCATTCCGCGTGGTGCCCGATTGACTTGGGAATGAACGGCTCGGGGCGTTCGAAGTCTGCGAACTTGTCCTCGGGCAGCAGCTTGTGCTTTCCATAATCGGAAAGCAACATTCCTTTGTCACCGATAAACAAGCATCCGCGGTCCCACTTTGGAATCCCACCGTCTTTCCAGATTTGGGGTTTGTGAGTTCCCTGATACCAAGTCAACTCAACGGGCGCCAACTCGCCGCGTTTACCGTAGGTGTAAGTGACCTCCATTGATGCGGGTGCAATCTCGGCATGCGGTGGCGGACCAGCCGCTTCGATCGTCAGTGGGTGATCGAGTTTCAGCGCCCAGAAGGGAAGATCGACCCAGTGGCTGCCGAGATCGGACATCGTGCCGTTGCCAAAGTCCCACCAACGATACCACTTCGGACCTGGAAAGTAGACGTTGCTGAAATCGCGCTTCGGCGCGGGACCAAGCCACAAGTCCCAGTTCACATTCGAGGGGATCGGACCAGCCTTCTTCGGCCGCTCTTGAACAAAGACGATGTCGTTGGCCGCTTTCGCCTCGGCTTCACTCGCATGCCAGCCCCATGCGCGTCTGACCCAGACATGCACTTCTTTCACATCGCCGATCGCTCCGGTTTGAATCAGCTCGACGACGCGACGATAGTTGTCTCCGGCATGGATCTGCGTTCCTTGCTGAGTTGCCACGCCGGCTTTGTTTGCAGCTTCGCGGATCACGCGCGCTTCCCAGACGTTATGCGTCAGCGGCTTCTCGCAATAAACATGCTTGCCGAGTTGCAGTGCCGGTAAGGTTGCGAAGGCATGTGTATGTTCGCACGTACTGATGACAACAGCGTCGAACTCCTTGTGGTGATCGAAGAGCTTGCGAAAGTCCTGCACCGCGCGAGCATTTGGATGTCTCTTCGACGCGAAGCTAAGATGCGTTTCGTTGACATCGCACAAAGCAACGACGTTCTGGGATTCGACGTTTCGCATGTTCGATCCGCCTCGACCACCGGAGCCGATGATCGCGACGTTCAGCTTCTCGTTGAGGTTTTTCCCTCGCAGGATTGCTGGCACTGAGAACGTCAGAGCCCCAGCCGCTGCAGTCCGTTGGATGAATCGTCGTCGTGTTAGAGCTGCTTGCTTTTGGTTAGCGGGTTGCATGGTGAGTTGCTCCGATTGGCGTAAGTGCTCTGCGTCTGTGACTGATGGTAAAGACCTGAGTTACGCGTGTCCAGCAAGCGCCTGTAGGTCCGCATCGCTGAGGCGGACATTGCAACTCGGTGTCCGCCTCGGCGATGCGGACCTACAGTGGAGCGAGTTACTGCGTTATCGCTGGCGCGGGCTTGTTCAAAGCCCAAAAGACGGCGTTCGTCAACAAGCGATTGAACTCGGGACTCTTGAAGTCATCGATCTGCCCAAGCGAAGTGTAAAAGACGCGACTGTTCTTGTATTGATGGGTCCAGGCGACCGGCTCCGATGGATGCTCGGGAATCGTTCCGATCACCAGTGACGTTGCGGTCTTCGCCAGAGGCGCAACTTGATAGAGCGAGCCATGGCCGATGAAGGAGTCGAGCGATACGCCTTGCAGAATCGGGTGCTTGCCGGCATCCTTCGCCGCTTTCAAGGTACTCGTGACACCGTTCGCGCGATGACCATGGTAGTTTCCTCCCAACACCTCCGGATCAAACGAACGCCACTCGGCATGGCCTTCGGGGTGCTTGCCTTTGGTGTCGAACGCATGACTCGCGGTGCGGATGCCAATGATCGGCCGACCCGATCCAGCATATTCGCGGACGAGCGCAAGCTGGTCTTCTGGCAGGGACCGACGACGAACGCTAACGAACAACAGATCAGCGGTCTTCAGCGACAACAAGCCAGGGAAGTTGTTCTTGTCGTCCGCGTCAGCATGAATGATCGTCGAGCGGATTCCGCCGGGCTCTAGTTGTTCTTTGGCAAACTTGGGCAGAGAGTCCCTCGTCTCATATTCGCGCTCACCGATCATGAAGACCACGTGAGGCCGATTGGCCTCCGCAAACGTCTGTACAGGCTTGCCGGTGAAGTCCGTGGAAGTGATCGTCGGGCACCAGTACTTCTCGATGTGTTCGACGACGAGGTCCGTGCCTTTGACATGCGGAACGTACGGCTTGCTCCGCGAGTTGTACATCGTGTCGGTCATGTCGCGCATCAGCAAGACGTTCTGACCTTGATACTTCATCTGCCGAATCGAGAACGGCCGGCCGAGCACACACATATTCGTATGCACTCCCATCACGATGACGTTTGTGATACCGCGTTGCTTCATCAGGTAGTACGCTTCCGCACTGTCCGTGATCGCATCGCCTTCTTTCATCTCGATCACGGTCGTTTGCCGCAAATCCATCTTCGTCTTCGTGCTGCACGCTGGCCAACAATCGCAGCCGCCATCACGATCGTCGATCGGCAAAGCGGCTTCGTTCGCTTCATCCAAGCTGCACCAACCTTGCAACGGGATCTTCGTTTCGACTTTCGGAGCCGACTGCGCCAGCTTTCGCATCGGTGTGTCTTTGTAATACTCCATACCACTGCTCGGGCAATGGATGATCAATGCACCTTTGTTACGAGCCGCCATCACCACTTCGTTCATCCGCGGTGCCATCTCCGCACCACGCTGCGATGCACCTCGGCACCAATGCCTGGCCCACATATCACAAATGACGACAGCCGTCTTGTCCGCATCCCATTTGACGTTCGCGCTAACCGTCTCGAACTTCCCGCTTGCTTTCTCGGTTTCGATCCGCTCACGCGTCTTGAGTTCAAGCATCTCGCCTGCAGTAGCAGGTCCAGGCTGCCAGAACAGACCTGCGATAATGGCAATAACGAACGCGAGAACCAGCCGCCGTACAACTTCGATTCGTGACATGTCTTTCTTCTCCGATCGCAGAACGCACCATGTGACGGGTCGAGTTTACTATCTGCGCACATCTAAAGCCAGTTACAATGCATCTTCCGCGGCGCGACGATGATTAGCGGCAATCCGAGAGGGCGTGATGGAATTCAATCGCCAGATCCTGGAAGAAGGTATTGTCTTTGGGCTGCTTTTTGGGGTCGGCTCGGCAATCGTCGTCGTCGTGGCGTTAGCCCCCATTCACTGGTTTTTCCGCGCTGCGTTTCCGATCGCGATCGCTTGGCTACTCCTGCCAACTAAGGCCCATCCAGCAAGTGTCTATTTCCTACTGACGAGCGGCGACGTTCTGCCATGTTGACATTGGCTCGCAGGTGGCATGGTCGCCAAGAACGTAGCCTACTATCGATCAGCTCTTCGACCTTCATATTGAGATCGATGCTAATGTCATGGGCCTAATCGCCGCAGTATGCGGCTTCGGCGTGATCGCCATGAACCGTCACGACGTCGTTGCGCTGCTTGGATCAAGCCTCGCGTCGAGTTCAGTCATCCTTACGGCCACTTGGTGTACTTTGTCGCGAAGGAAGAAGCTGTTGCGAGTTGCCGTCCTGCTTTGCTGCTTGACAGCCGCCGTTATCACTTGGCACTTCACCGCATGGTTCGATCTTTATTTAATGGGCGAATTGGCCCTTCTGTATGGCAGCTCCTTCGAAGCCATGCAAGCACTATCGACGCTAATATTCGGCTTGATTCTCGCGTCTTGTACCACAGTGATGATCAAGGCGTTTCACCAACGACTGGCCGATCCTATCTGGGTTAGGCAAGCAGCTCGGGGTATCGCCATCGCAGCGACAGTAGTGGCCGTCGTGCTAGGCGGTTTCTTCTACCATCGACTTGCCAAGCGACTCCCGATTCCTCCTGCTAACCTACCAGCACCAAACGGCCACGACTATTTCGCACGCGCGGGTAACTTGCTCAGCAGCACAACGCGCATCCCAGAGCCTCCTTCGGACCCGCCGGCTGTTATTGCGCGCTTCGTGAAAGGGCATGGCGAGAGTTTCTCGCTCCTTCGGCAGGGCTTGGAAGTCGAATGCAAGAAGGCACTTGAGTGGAAGGAAGGAGGGGCCTACTTCAGCGACGAATTGGACTCGGTCCAGCTTGTCCGGCACATCGCTCGCGCGTTTCGCGCCGAGTCGCAGATGTATGCCGAGTCGCAGAACTACGAGTCAGCCGCTCAGAGTTGTGTCGATTGCGTTCGGTTCGCGCACAAGGCGTCAAGAGGCGGGCTGGTCGTCCATTACTTGGTTGCCAGCGCAGTCGAGAGCGTCGGCACACATGAGATGCCGCAACTCCTCACACAGCTTGATTCATCGGTGTGTCGCGCGGCAAGCGCACAACTGCTTCAAGTCGATGCTGATCGAGAACAAGTGACGGATTTCATACGTCGGGATGAACTGTGGTCGCAAGTTACTCTTGGTTGGCTGAGTCGAACTCAGTTCGCCATGGCCGATCTATTTCAACGACCGCGTGAACACGGGCTTGTGCTTGACGCCCTCGAAAAGAGAAACGATACGATACGACGCTTGCTGATTGTCGAATTAGCGCTGCGCGCCTTCACTTTAGAACACGAATCGCCACCGCGTCAGCTCAGCGACCTCGTCCCCGAGTATTTGCCAAGACTTATCCACGATCCCTACGACAATGCTCCGCTGCGATACGGTTCCGACGACAGAACGGCGATCGTCTATAGCGTTGGCCCGGACATGGATGACGACAACGCAAAAGGACTGACGTGGAACGAATTCTCTTCGGGCGATGACGGGGACGTTGTGCTCAACGTACTCATCGAATCGGTAAGATAAGCCCCTTGCGACGCAAGCGATGCTGTTGGCTTCGGCCATACGGATCAGGGGCGTAGGCCCTCCGGCATTGCGAAGTAAGCGTCGAGCTCGACGAATAGGTCCTCGACGTCCGCCTGCTCGGAAAAAACTCGACGATCGATCTCGGCGAGTGCTTTGCGACCAGCAGCGGAAAGAATGCGTTGCGTCTGCTGATCTTGCTTCAATCGTGGTGACTCGGGCGAGGCTTGCGAATCGCTTAGCGAAGCAGAAGACGTTCTGTACTCTTGGATGTAAAGGACGTTCTCAGGCTGTGCAACGATTTGTTCGTTTACATGGTTGATGACGTGCAGCACGTCGAGCGGGACGACGAAACCGTCGCCAGTTACGTCGTAGAAGAACGCCGATGGATCAAACGCCGCCGGGACTCGACCAATCGCGTCGATCCAGGTTCGATCATCCAACTCGTTGATGATCGTTAAAGCGTCGATCGGCGAGATGAAACAGTCGTTGTTCACGTCAAGTCGAATGCTTGCGTTTTGCCACGGAAGTGGGTTCGCGGCGACATCGATCTGGAACGCGTGGGAGAACGTTTGAGATGCCAACTCGCCTACCAAAGAACCGCCACGACTGTGGCCGATCAGATGCAGTGGCAGTTCGGCCAAGGGAGCCGCCAGGTCGCTGAGGAAGTTTCGGTGTCGCAAATACTTCTGCGACGGCGGCCACAACGTCGAAAGTGCTGCGAACACCTGTGGGAAACGGGAAGGAGCCGGCAGCATCCGACCAATCCAGTAACACAAGGATCTCGGGATCGAGCGTCTCGATGCTCGTCGGCGCAGGGCCGCTGCGTGTCGGATTTGTTACCTCCGACGGGCCTCCCGTGTCGCCGGGATCAGTGACGCGAACCACGTGGCGCGGATGATCACTTCCTGCGGTGCGAGCTGCGATCGCGTCAGCCAGCGTCGTGATCCAGCCATCGACATTTCCTCCAAAGCCGTGTGTGAGCAACGTCACACCAGCAAGCAGACGGCGATCCTCAAGACGTTCGTAACGTAATCTTCTTCGCATTCTCAAGACTCATGAAGTAAACTCGGCAGTTTCATTCTTGCGTTGCGGCTGCCCTTGCGTCAAACGCAGCCGACTGCCGTCATGAATTTGAATTTGTTAGACAAACCGCTCGCCGAACGAAGCGATGCCGACACCGAGGATACGCCACGATGAGCCAAGAGCTACGCACACGCATCTTTGAAGAACTTGATGCCCTGATCCTGATCGATCCACATACGCACATTGATGCCTTGAGCCCCGCGTCTCAAACGCTCGTGGACATTCTGGGTTATCATTATTACACCGAACTGGCGCACTCAGCCGGCATGCCGAGGGAGCAGATCGAAGAACCGGACATCTCTCCCAGGGAAAAGTGTAAGCGGCTGTTCGAGAATCTTGGTCCAATCAACAACACAATTCAATACAGTTGGCTGATCGAGATGGTTCAGACGTTCTTCGGCTTCGAAGATGACCATGTCGGAGCTGACAACTGGGAGGCACTTTACGACGCGGCGGAAGGGAAGATGAATGGCGCGGAGTGGTCGCGCGAAGTGCTCGACAAGAGCAAACTCGAAGCGGTTTTTCTGACGAACAACTTCGACGATCCGCTCGAAGGATTTGACACGCAGGTTTACGTCCCCTGCCTTCGTAGCGATGATCTCGTGTTCCACCTGACGAATCGCGAAGTGCTCGGTCGATTAGAAGAAGCATCGCAATCGACAGTCAGCAATCTGGAATCCTTGCGCACGGCGATCGGAGCGATCTTCCATCAGTTCAAGGAGAAGAACGCACGGGCCTGTGCAATCTCGTTGCCTCCCGATTTCTCACCGACACGCATTTCCGACGGTCGAGCGGCGATGGCGCTCGACGCGGTGTTGAATCTCAAGCTCGACGCCAGCGAATCTGATCGACGTGCTCTGTCCAACTTCGTCTTTTGGACGCTCGCCGAACATTGTGCGGCGTTCAGCCTGCCGTTTGACTTGATGATCGGCGTCAACCGTGGCGTCTATGCAGACGGCGTATTCCAAGGCCAAGACCTCTACGACAGCCGTGTTTCGATGATTCAATATAAGGAGTTGTTCAACTCGTTTCCGCAGGTCACGTTTCCGATCTCAGTTCTCGCCAGTGTCACTAACCAGGAACTAACGAGTTACGCCTGGATCCTCCCGAACGTCGTCACGAACGGCCACTGGTGGTACTCCAACACACCAACCTTTATCGAACACGATGCCGCTGCTCGGCTCGAAGCAGTTCCACGCACAAAACAGATCGGCTACTACAGTGACATGTACAAACTCGAATTTGCTCTCCCCAAGTTCGCCATGTACAAACGCATCCTCGCCAAGATCCTTTCCGAACGATTCGTCATCGACCGCCGATGGAAGGAAGAGCAAGCCATCGACTTCGGCAAACAAGTTCTTCGCGGAAACGTCGAGACGGTGTTTGGTTACTCAAACTGAAAAGAGAGTCGTGAAAATCAAACGGGCCGTGGATTCCAACTGTAGTGACTCTGCTTACGGAAGCCTGAGACTTGGATCACGCCGTCGTCAGCGATGCTCATCACCGAGTAACCATTGTTCTCGAGCCCTGATCCTTCAACCATGGCTACCATCGTGCAGTAGTGGATACCGGCGATGTCTTTGTGGCCGTTCTTGTGACTGTGGCCTTGGAAGACTGCCAGAACCTTCGCTGAGGCTTCAAGTACACTCCGAACCTCCATCGCGTTCTTGACGCCGTAATGGTTGCTAACGTCAAGCCGCTGATGGGCAAACACGATGGTTTTCTTTGACGTCTCCCGCAGATCCGACTTGAGCCATTCCAGCTCGGCAGCGGGAATGTTGGGATCAGTCCATTCAAAATTCTTCCGGCCGTACGGCTCGCCATCGCTGCGGAAGCACGAATCCAACACCACGAAATGAAAGTCACCTGCATCGAACGAGTAGTACGACCGTTCCTGCTCGACGCCATCCAGGAATTCTGGCTTGGTCAGCGTATGAACACAGTGATTGCCCAGGACGTGATGCCGATCTTTGCAGATCGTTGAGAAGTCTCGGCTAATCTGCTTGAGGTAGCCAAGCTCCGTGTCAACGGAGTCGGCAGCGTCGATGAAGTCGCCGAGTTCAACGATGAACGCCGGTTTGTCCTTGCCGAATTGCTCCGCGGCTTCAGCCAACTTGTTAAGCGTCTCTCGATAGTGGCGTGAGCCTGCCGGAGGCTTGTCGGCGTAGTGCAGGTCCGTCACAAGTCCGACTTGGAGCTTCGATGTCCGCTCTTCGGCGAAGAGCGACGAGTTGTTCAACTCTGACGTTGCCAACACTAGCACGCCGCCCTGGAGGAACGCACGTCGTCCCACGCAAACAATTGCGTCGGTTTCACTTCGCATAGTCTTGTCACTTTCTGTTACGAGGTCATCATTCATCGTTTACCACCCATCGCAAGTTGCGGAACTGCGGCTGTGGCCCCATCCAAGCATCAGAACCAACTTTAGAGCCACCGTTACGCTGCTCGTAGTAGGCCCGAAAGCCAAACAAATCGAGATGCTGCCAAGACTGGAGCGGCGATGCTTGATCCAACGTAACGAAATCGCTTGGCGATAGCGTCACCGTCTTCCAGTCATCGCCACCTTTCAACACAAATGGGCTAACGAAGTCTTGTTGCTTCCCACGATAAGCACGAAAGAAGTTCTTGGTGAGCACGACAACAAGTTCATTAGGTTCTTCAATCTTCACGTCGAACGAGAGTTGATACCCGTCGTGACCACGCCATTTCGGATCGTTAATCTTCCGCGTCCAGTACTGCCAGTGATGCGGATTGTCGGGGGAAAGGCGATACCAGTCCTGCCAGTCCGACGCGAAGTCCTCGATCAGCAGGGATGGCTTGTCCGTCGATCTCACCTTCGCCTGCCGCAACTCTTTGGGTGTTGCAGTGTGAAATCGCGAGCTCAGCGCAAACGTCGATGTCGGCGTGGCGAATTGGACCGGCTCTGCCTTGTCGAGGCGATAATAGACATTAGCAAAGGCAAAGAGCGGCTCGTCGGTGGACATGAGCGGTAACTGGGCCGACCATGCGTTGTCAACAGTGGTCGCTTCAGCGGTGCGCCAGAACCGAGCCTGTGGATCAGGATCAACGGAATACAAGATCTGTACTCGTTCAACCGGCATGGATAAATCCGGCCTTACATCGAGCCGAGGAATGGCATCGTCAGAATCGAGGATCAACTTCGAGACCGGAGTGTCCGGCAACCGGAACCTGTCTTTCAGGTGTTGATCGATCCACAACGGACGTGTGACCGCAAACTCCGGCGTGAAGCGATGGTTCAGATGCGGTGCGAGGGAGTACCGGACTTCACCGGGAATCAAGTCTCCGGTGCGGTAGGTATCGTCCATGATGCCGTGGAAGTCATTGGTGGCGCCCAGCCATAGCAACGGAGCCTTGATGTGCGGCGCGTAAGACTGGAATCCAAGCGTTGCTCGGAACAACTCCATGTCTCCGTTCGGCGTTCGGCGTTTCTGTTCGGGCAGCAACTTCCACGGCACGGTACGGAATCCTTGCCCGCCAACGGATGGAGCGGCCACTTTCACGCGGTTATCGGTGCCAGCGACATACACCGTTAGGTTACCGCCCATTGAATGACCGTAGACTCCGAGTTGGTCGGCATCAACCTCAGGTTGCTGTTCCAGGAACGTCAGTCCACGACGGGCGCCGACAGTCAGCAAGTACCAGTTGTTGTTGCGAGGCGACTCAAAGGGATCGAGGTACGGATCGCCCGGCTTGAGGTTGAAGTAGCCCGGTACGTTCTGCTGCGTTGGATCGACTGCTCCCCAATCGGTGTTTGGATCGTCGGTCTTGGCGTCTTCCATCTCGCGACCACCCCAGTTGATCGACAGGCACGCATAGCCGCGCTTGGCATAGTATTCAACCTCATGCAAAAACGCTCTTTGCCCGCCGCCGTGTAGGTGGAGCAAGCCCGGTAGCTTCGTTAACTTCTGAGGGAAGGCATAGAACGCCGCCATCCGAGCCGACTCTCCCTTGAAGTCGCCGATGTGGAAGGTGACGTACCGATACTTGATACTCTCGCTTTCCCATTCTCGCACGGTTTCGGCATCCAGCGGTTCCTTACGCGGATCAACGTCTGACCAGAGCGCTTCAACCGTCCTGGGCGCAGCTATGTTGGTCGCTGCTGAAAGAATTGAACCTCGCTTCGCCTGAAACAACTCCAACCAACTCAACGTCAAGGCTTCGCCGATGGTTTTCGGAGGCCGATACTCATCTGGCATTTTGCCCCAATAGAAGCCGATCCAGCCCGTCGCAAATTGTTGCGACTTGTCGATGAATTGTCCGAGCTCTTCTGCGCCGCATTTTAGAGTGAACGTCTCTTCGATGACGACTGGCTTGCCGACCGCCGCGAATCCTTTCAAGGTATCGATCGCTTCATCCACCTTGCCCTTTTCGGGGTACATGTGCATGGCGATGAAATCGAGGTCAGCGGCGATCTTGTCGGGAACGAAGCCCGATGTCAGGCCGGGGCGATCCAGACTCCACGGCACAAGGCCCACGGTGACGAGATGCCGTTGATCGTGTTTGCGAATCGCTGGCACCAGCGTGCGAATCCACTGTTGAGCGATCTCATGCCGGGCACGCCCTTTCGTTTCGAGCGCAATGAACTGAACGAAGTGCTTGCCGGCAAACGCACCGCCGAGCCAATCGTCGCGCTTCTTCGTTCCACCTGGCACGACTGGCTCGTTCATCAAGTCGTAGCAGAAGATCGCCGGACTATCTGAACATGTCTTGGCGACCGCTTCCCAGAATATCGCCTGCGTTGCCCAACGTTCCCGCTCGCTCAGCTTGTCGTACCAAGGCGGAACGTCCTGCTTGTGGTAGCAGCCCAGCCCGGTGAGATCGAGATAGAGTCCTGTCTGTTCAGCCAACTTGACGAGGCGTGCAAGCTGATCCAGAGCATCCTTCCGTGGTTCGATCGCGCCTTCCATGAACTTGCCGAACTGCAGATGAATACGAACCACATTGGCCCCGAGTTCCTTCATCTCCTGAAAGGCCGATGCGACGGTAGGCCACTTGTCGTCCCAGTAGTCTTCGATCAACTGGCCGTCGCTCTCGTGGTCGTAGTTGAATCCCCACGGCACAAACGGCTTCCCCGATTCCGCGAGTACAAAGCCCTTGTCGTCACTCGAAACACGCACCCACTCCATCTCTGCAGACGAGCCGTGGAATACTGCAAAAAGCAGCAGAGGCACGGCGACAAGTAATCTCGTTGTCATGCGCGGGTTCACTATCTCCAGTCCGGCGGTCCTCGCTTTGAATTGTAGCCTATCTGGCCTGGAATCTCTGGCAGGAACTACGATTCATGTAGCGCGGCCCGACTATTGTCTTTGTTGTATGATGCAGCTCTCAACAATTCCACCGGAAGACGGCAAGGAGTTAGCTGTGCGCGCGCTGACGCTACATGAATTGAAAGCACCCCTCAGACTCGAAGAACGTCGTCCGCTTGAGCCGAGTGAAGGTCAAGCCGTTGTTCGTCTTCGAGCAGCCGCTCTAAATCGGCGCGACTATTGGATCACGCAGGGGATGTATCCCGGGATTCGCATGCCTGTGATCTTGGGGTCGGACGGCGCGGGGATCGTTGCCAAAACCGGAGTTGGAGTTTCGCCCAACTGGTCGGCGAAAGAAGTCATCATCAATCCTGGTTGGGATTGGGGCGACAACGCGGCCGCACAGTCTGGTAACTTTCGCATCTTGGGTATGCCGGACGATGGCACCTTTGCCGACGAAGTCTCCATCCCCACCACGTGTCTCCATCGCAAACCGGCTCATCTGAATTGGCACGAGTCGGCCGCGTTGCCGCTAGGCGGTCTCACCGCGTACCGCGCCGTTTTTGCGCAGGGGCAAGTGAAAGCCGGCGACAACGTTTTGGTCACTGGAATCGGAGGTGGTGTCGCGACCTTTGCGCTGCAGTTTGCCAAGGCGACCGGAGCCAACGTCTTCGTCACATCGTCATCTCCCGACAAACTCGAACGCGCTCGCGATCTGCGTGCAACGGCAGGTTATGACTACACGGCCGATGGTTGGGCGAAACAGCTTCAATCCGACCACGGCCCGATGAACTTGATCATCGACAGTGCGGGCGGCGACGGATACGCCTGCCTTATCGACCTCGCGGCTCCCGGTGGACGAATCGTGAACTACGGCGCGACCACCGGCCCACCGAAGAAGCTCGACTTGTTCAAGGTCTTCTGGAATCAACTGCATCTGATCGGTACAACGATGGGCTCACCCGACGATTTCGCGAACATGCTCGCATTCATCAACGACCACCAGATTCATCCAGCGCTTGATCAAGTCTTCCCGCTCGCCGAAGGCAACGCCGCTCTCGATCGCATGCGTGATTCAATGCAATTCGGCAAGATGGTCTTGCAAATGTAGAGAACACCCTCGCTGGCATTCCACGAGCGTTACAGAAGCGATGTCGGTTTTCTTCGTAAACTGTTCATGCTTTGCTACTGCGTTCTTCGATCGTAAGACCAAGTGTGTGCTCGACGGATTGCGGATCGCGATTAGCCGCTCGCAGCTTCCTCCGCCACCGCTTCAAGACCTGCCTAGTGACGGCCAACGCTGCTGGACGATCATCGGAGGCAAGGGCGTCGGTGACTTCGTCCTTGCAATTGAACAGCTCTTGCAAGAATGTGCGGCGAGGATCTGACAAGCCAACGCCAGCGGCATTCAAGTACCGGCTTACCGTCGTCCAGGGGAAGTCATACCCCTGGCCATTGAGTTGTTGAAAATTGCGAGTCACGATTGAATAGCTGAAATCGTGTTGGAATTGCTCGGCCCAGAAATCGTGGAGGCTGTGCCACTTCTCGAGTATCACCATGCCGAAACCTCGCACCAGAGGATGTCTCCAGTGGCGGTTGTGATTCTCCGCAAGATACTTCGGCATGCGGTCGTACCAGTCCACGACCAGTTCCGCGGTCAACTCAGTTCCGCCCCGAGTCACCAAATGTCTTAGAAGCGGAAGCGCAGGCACTTCTTCGCCGCGTTCAATGCGTTTGAGATGTACCGGCGAAAGGCAGAGCCGACGATCCGAGTCGTCATGCAGCAGACGCGACAGTGGAACGTAGCCCCCGTGTCGATCCCGGAGACGCGTGACGGCCTGTATCACCGTGTTGGGGGGCGCAGTCAACTCCGCAAGGCGAGCACGTGCCTGGCTGATCTTGCGTGCGGGAAATGTTTCGATGAGTTCGATCATCCTCCTCTCTTCCGAGGCACTGAATTCGAGAAGCCCACGTTCAACGAGAAGCAGGTCTGACTTCGAATAGCCCGAAACATCGGCCAACTGCTGTGGCAACACACCACAGAGGATGCGGTGCCTGCGGACCGATGACGCGCGAGCACCGCTGCCTTTCTGCAACAGCCGTCGTTCAACACCTTCGAGAAACAGACGCGTTAGATACTCGTTCTGACTCTCGCCGCGACTTCCTTCGGAGATCTCGTCGCTCGCAACCAGCTCGATTGCGGCTTTCGCCGGAGCTTGTCCCGAAAAACAATTCTCCTGATACATGCGACGAACCTCAGCCGACGGTCGATAAGCTTCCGCACGGGCGATGTTCGTCTTTTTCTTCTTCGATGCAGACGGACCAATCCTCTCTTCCGGTGGGCGCACTCGTAGCAAAGTCGATAGCATCTGGTTGTTCCAGGCGTTCTCCTTGCAGATGCGCGGAAACGCGGTTGCAAAATCCTCCTGCGTACCGAGGCGATCCCAGGCCTCATTCCACTGGCTTTTCAGCGCCGAGATTTCCCTTCTGGGAATGACCGCGGTCACCACATGCCGGACGTCATCGAAGCCGACCAATTGACCGTTGTTGATCGCTTGCGCAGTTTTTTCGCTCACCTTGAGATGCTTGCGAATCGAGGCTGTGGTCATGCGCAGCCCTGAATTCGCCAGTTGAATTGCGACGATGAATCGAACAAGAGGGGACGGCATGCCGCGTTCGAGGAGCTGCTCGGTCTTCCGCTGCTCCCAGATCGATGCAGCCATTTTGAGATCACGGTCAAGGTGAGTCCCAATCACGCGGACTTCCTCAAAGTCAGGGACCATGCCGACTTCGCGGCGTTGCCACAGCGTTCCGTACGTGAGCGGCAGTCGCTGCCGATTCGTCTTTTTCGAAGCTGCTTCGAACGCGAGGCGTCCCATCTGGTACATCCAGATCCGATAGAGACCGCCAACAGACGCGCGGAGGGGCCGCCCCTGTTCATCTTCTTCAGGAACAAGAAGATCCAGGAGCCTTGCACACGCTCCGGTAAGTTGCTTCCTCACACGCGGTGACAGTCCGCGGTCACGCGCGAGCCCGTTCCACGTCCGATAGACGCGCGAAAGAGACTCGTGCTGCGGATGTGAACCGGGTGTCTCAGCGTTCTTCACTGCGTGGAAGTGCATGCCCGCCATCTGCCCGAACTCGTACCGTCCCATCTGGAGGACCAGAACTCGCGTCTCTGCCAAAAGCAGCGCAATCGAGTCGGCTGCGTCCTCAGACTCGGCAACGAGGGCGCGCGTGCGCCTAAGTGTGTCGTTTAGCTTTTGGACACGTCGCAGGTCGTATCCGGTCACTCCGCCAGTGGGGAGTTCTGTCTTGGTGGTTCGTTTCGCCTTTGACATGGTGGGAAAAAGTATGGCGGGAGTGTGAGACGCCAGTTGCGGAGGCTTGAGGAATTGTATGATAATAACCCACGAGCATGTGATCCATTCAAGCATCACATTCTTGTCCCGCCCGCTTCGCCTGCCTACGAATAACTCCAAGAAAGCACCACCGTGCGGCCCGCAATTGCCATCCTGAAGGGATCGGGCACCCACAGAGTGCCGACTCCTACGTTCGCGGCTCTCTACCGCAAGCAGACGTCCTTTTTGGCGGAAGTATTCCCGCCGGCTGAAAATCCTCATAGCCTGTATCCGCCGCAGTCCGCTGAGGAGTTTGTGTCAAAGCGTTTTGCGACCGCTCCCGAATTCCACCGCCATCTTTCGCGCGAACTCTGGACGCTTCTTCGTGAGATCAGTCGTGACGAGCGACAAGTCAACGGCAAGACGCTCCACGACCATCAATTCGCGCATCTGATTTGGATCGCCGCCTCGCTAACGAACGGAAGAGATTCGCCGACATCTTTCTTCATTCAAGGCGCCCCTGGAACCGGGAAAACGCTCACGCTTGGTGTGCTGATGCAGGCGTGTATCCGTCTCCAGACTCGCAAGCTGATGACGGGGAAGGTCGCCTACTGCACAGCGAAACCGTATCACCTCTCTGACAAAGTCCGAGGTAAAGGCATGGGACATCGGCGCGTGCTCAGGACACCGCCGTATACATTCTCGGAAAAGGATATCAACCGAAGGCGATTGGCGCTCTGCCGGATGGATCAGGAGTTCATGAAAAAGTTCTTCCCCAGAAAGGCGTGGAACGCATTGTTTGCGCAGCGACCATCGACCGAAGACGAAGCCCGTCTCACCATCGATGACTACTTCCGAGATAAAGGACTTCGCGTTCCCGAGTCGGATCACGCCATGCTCACCAACGTAGTGAAGGTCCTGGCGTCAGTCGCCACGACGGTGCGAGGGCCGTCCCGCTCAACCGAACTGCTGACGTTGCCACCCGTACCGGATGCCGCTCAGCAAGTCGCATCGCACACAGGCGACGCGGCCTTCGCGATCCCACCTGACTATCCGGTGTTTGCGAGAGAGAGCATTGGTGTATCGACCGCGACTCGAGGCGAAGCACGCGTTGTCCTCGAGCCTGCTCTGGTGTTTACAAGCGCGCGGCAGATTGAGCGTTACCAGGAGGAGCTGCATCAACACGTCCGAGTGATCCTCTGCGACGAGGCTCAGCGGAGGCAACCGCTTGCGTTTCAAGAGCCGGTCGTGTCGGCGAGAGCGCAAGAGATGCCACTCGTGTTTGCAGCCGGCTCACAGTGGTACGGCAAGGCGTGGGAGTGCCGGTCACCTGTGCATAGTTTCCCCGAATCGATTCGGCGTGGCATTCTGCCCGATCTCGGCGTGCGGCTCTTTCCGTCGGCTGAAGAGCCGCACTATCCGGCGGAGACCGAAGAGTCGCTGGAGCAATTGCTGAAGCTCTTTTTTCAACCGCTGAGCAGCTTTAAGGAGTTCAGCTTGCCGCAGCCCTACGATGTCAACACGCTCGTTGTTGTCCACAATCGCCTTGTTGATCCTGTGGTGGAGAGATTGCGACAGGCTTATGACGAGCGATGTGTGTCTGCAACGGTGAGACCATTTCACGGAAATGAGGAAGACCGCGAAGCATTACAGATTTGGTTTGACGCGGAAGGAGAAGGGCCAAACGTTCTTGTCTCCTCCGCCGCGATCGTGAAAGAGTCGCTCGATCTTCTCAGTCTCCGTCATCTTGTAGTTGCTGCCAGAGTCTCGGCGGACGTGCTGTATCACTTGATCGGTCGGCTCGCTCACGGACGCAGTCGGCGCAACAAAACAGACCGAATGCTCGTCACTCTGCAACAGTTCGCCGATAGCAACCTTAGAGCGACGCCCTTTGTGGCGCTCGACCACGGTCAAAACTTTCCCGACAACGGCTTTATGTGGATCAATGGTCAGGCGCTGATGAGCGTTCGTGCATTTCAACGCGACTCGCGCCGGTTGAAGCGAGAGCGACGAAATCAAGACAGCGTGAGTGTACCCAGCCACGGTCGTCGCGAACGAGAAATGACGCCGCCGATCAAGATGGCGTCTGGAACGTCGCTCTTACCAGGGAAGCACGGACAAGTGATCGATCCCACCTCTCGCGAGAACGCGAACCCACTGATCAGCCATCTCTCGCTCGTTCCTATTGTGCAAGAGACCTACGACCCGAAAAAAGGATCACCATCGCCGGCACTTGCGCGGAATTGGGCGGCCGCGTGCGGTGGGTTGGCGGTCTTCGACACGTACCCCTCAATCATGCTTGCTGTGGAAGAAGCACACAGCAGTGGCTGTAATCCACGTCAGGCGCTCGAGCAGAAGATAGCGCGTCTCCGTGAGCGATGCAACAAGCTGAGTAGTTAGAGCGGAAGACAACGTACGACAGTCCGGTCCAGCTTACAAGAGTTGACCGGCCACGTGCGGCCAATTACGGTGAGCGTTTCACCTCGACCACCGGTAGATACAGATAACGGATCTCGAGAGGTCAACATGCGTCTTCGCCCCCTTCACTTGATCGTTCTAACAATACTGCTCACCACTTCCGTGGCGTCTGCAAAAGTTCCGTTAAACGAGTTGACTGACGCTCAGAAGCGCGGCGGATGGGAAGTCATCTTCGATGGCAAAACGACTGCAGGGTGGCGGAACTTCAAGAAGGACGGCATTGGCGATGGCTGGCAGGTGAAAGATGGGGCGCTCGCGCGATCCAAGCGTGGAGCCGGCGACATCATCACCAAGGAAAAGTACAAGTACTTCGAGCTGTCGCTGGAGTACAACATCTCGAAGGGCGGCAATAGCGGGATCATGTTTCACGTGACCGAGGAAGGCAACGCTCCGTGGCACACCGGCCCCGAAATCCAAGTGCAAGACAACGTCGATGGCCATGATCCGCAGAAGTCTGGTTGGCTGTATCAGCTTTATCAACCCGTAACGCCTGATTGGGCGAAGCGGTTCGCTGCCCAAGTTGGGAAAAACGTCTCGGACGAAACGGATGCGACGCGAGCCGTCGGCGAGTGGAATCACGTTTACTTGCGGATCGCTCCGAACAAGTGTGAAGTCGTGATGAACGGAGTCAGTTACTACTACTTCAACGTCGGCGACGACGACTGGAATAAACGCGTTGCGAAAAGCAAGTTCTCCAAATACGAAGGCTTTGGCAAAGCTGGCGAAGGCCACATCTGTCTGCAAGACCACGGCAACCTCGTGTCGTATCGCAACATCAAACTACGCGTACTGCCTGACGATGGCTCGGTGCCTGATCCAATCGACGGCAAGCTCGCATTAAAGGGCGTTCCTGCGTTCCCGAACTTGAAATGGGAAGGTTGGGAGGGCGTCGATGAAGATGGAAAGCCTCAGCCTCTCCGCCCGATCGTTCTCACACACGCCAACGACAACAGCGGCCGAAACTTTGTCGCGACGCAGCGCGGTGTGATTCATTCGTTCAAGAACGATCCCAGCGCTAAGCAAACCAAGGTCTTCCTCGACATCACCGAGAAGGTGCAGCCGTGGAAGGCTGACAACGAAGAAGGCTTGCTCGGCATGGCGATTCACCCGCAGTACAAGCAGAACGGCCAACTGTTCGTCTATTATAGTTCGGCGAAAGAGCCGCGGACTTCGATCGTTTCCCGTTTCCGCGTCTCGAAGGACGATCCCAACAAAGCCGATCCAACGGAAGAGATCGTCATGAAGATCCCTCAGCCGTACTCAAACCACAACGGCGGCGCGATCTGCTTCGGGCACGACGATTACTTGTACATCGCGCTCGGCGACGGCGGCGGTCGGAACGACCCGCACGAAAACGGGCAGAACCTCAAAACCTGGATGGGCTGTGTCCTCCGCATCGATATCGATAACAAAGCGGATGGCAAGAACTACGCCGTTCCCTCCGACAACCCTTTCATCAACACGGATGGAGCCGAACCCGAGATCTTTGCCTACGGCTTCCGCAATATCTGGCGAATGTCCACCGACCGCGAAACAGGTGCGATCTGGATCGGCGATGTCGGCCAGGACTTGTGGGAGGAAATCGATATCTTGCAGCGAGGTGGCAACTATGGATGGAGCTCTCGCGAAGGTACGCACGGCTTCGAGAAACGTTCGCCCGCCGGAAGCGATCCCGTGGAACCTGTTTGGGAGTATGATCATCAAGTCGGCAAATCGATCACAGGTGGCTTTGTCTATCGAGGTTCGCGGCTCGATGAACTGAAGGGGGCTTACCTCTATGCCGACTTCGTTACCGGCAAGATCTGGGCGCTGAAGTACGATCAGCAAGCCAGAAAGGTCAAAGAGAATCTGGGTATCGCATCGACCGGCATCCCGGTGCTCTCGTTTGGCGAAGACGCGAACGGCGAAGTTTACTACATGCTCGAAACGGTCTCCGGCAAAGGTATCTATCGATTCGAGCGAACGGAGTGAGGAAGTCGATGATTCGCACGTTTAACCGCAAGCCGGAGGCGTGTGCGCTCGGCGCGCGAGCGCGCACGCCTCCGGCTTGCGGTTAAACGAGGCCGAGAATGCTGATCCTCAACGCTCGCGACGTTCGACAGGCGCTTCCGATGATCGAGGCCATTGCCGCGATGAAGGAAGCTTTCGCGGCGTTGACCGAAGGCCGCGCAATCGTCCTTCCGCGAGCCCACTTGCCGATCGAACGCAATCAAGGCATCAGCCTCTTCATGCCGGCGTACATCGACCACGAAGACAGCTCGCGTCAAGCGCTGACCATCAAAGCCGTTTCACTCTTCGATCAGAACCAGTCAAAAGGGTTGGCTCGCATCCAAGCCGCAGTGCTCGTGCTTGATCCAACCACCGGTGCACTATCGGCCGTCTTGGAAGGTGCCACACTCACTGGTATTCGAACCGCCGCCGCTTCGGGAGCCGCTACCGATTTACTTGCCCGACCGGACAGCCAAACTGTCGCGATCCTTGGCGCTGGCGTTCAAGCTCGCGCGCACCTAGAAGCCATCTGCGCTATCCGGCCTATCGAACGTGCGTTCATCCACAGTCCAACCCCCGCCAAAGTGAATGCACTGATGGCGGAGAAGGGCTCAGTTGTCTCGGCCGAGTTAGTTGCAGTCGAGAGTTCGCGAGAAGCGATTGCTGAAGCCGACATAATCTGTTGCACATCCACTTCACCAACGCCGATCTTTGATGATGCTGACGTGCGAGCCGGCACTCACATCAACGCTGTCGGATCCTACATGCCGCACGTGCGCGAAGTCCCTTCGGCGACGGTGGCGCGCTCATTGGTTGTTATCGACAGTCACGAAGCCGCTTGGGAAGAGGCGGGTGATCTGATCATTCCCGTCGAGGCCGGCGAGATCACTCGAGATCACGTTCATGCTGAGTTGGGCGAGCTTGTGCTCGGCACTCAGGCCGGGCGAAGCGACGACCAGCAGATTACTTTCTTCAAGTCGGTCGGCATTGCCGCCCAAGACGCTTTCGCGGCCCAAGTCGCACTGGCGAACGCCAAGAGCCGTAACCTCGGGCAACGCGTCAACTGGTAGGCGAGTGAGAAAGGCGTCTGCCTCCGTAGCCACATTAGCGTTTGTGCTGCTGCGAAGCGCAACGCATCTCACATCACCAGTTCTCTCATCACGCCGACGATCGCTCGTCGTGCTCGGTCCGGGGCTTTGGACGATGGCTTGGCCGGCTGAACTCTAACAAAATCGCGTGGATCTTCTGTCCGTCTTCCGCCCCGACTCGTCGAGTTGACGCGTCACACCAGGTTACTAGTTAAGTGCGAGCGTATTCGCACAGCGCCTCGCGCGCCGCAAGCATCACTGCGAAGCAAGTTCGAAAAGCGAGGTGCATAATGTCGGTATGGACGACGTGGTACGGATGTTGCTCTAATCCGGGCGTATTCACACTGGTGCCGTTCGACTCGCCTTGCGAAGTGGACTGAGTTAACGTTTGGAAGGCGCTTGCATAACTTCAGTAGAGAGGAGTCGCGCAAATGACAGAATTCAACTTCAGCAACGACGCAATCGACGTAAAGTCCATACTTCGAAATGCTTCTCCCGCCGAGCTATATGAGGAGGCCATTCGCAACGAGCCTGCACAACGTTGTCCGATACGGGGGCTCTGATCGCCTATTCGGGCGGGAAGACGGGCCGCCCTCCCAAAGACAAGCGAGTGGTGAAGCATGACGATGTCTGGTGGGGTTCGGTTAATATGGAAGTACATGAGTCCACCTTCTGCGTGAATCGCGAGCGGGCGATCGACTACTTGAACACTCGCGAGAGGCTGTATTGTGTCGATGCATTTGCTGGCTGGGATCCCGACTATCGCATCAAGGTGCGAGTCATTTGCGCCCGCCCTTACCATGCGTTATTCATGCACAACATGCTGATTCGACCTACGCGCGAGGAACTTGCCGATTTCGGCGCGCCGGACTGTGTGATCTTCAATGCGGGCGCGTTTCCGGCAAACCGATGTACGACTGGCATGACCTCCAAGACCAGCATCGATCTCAGTCTAGAACGACGTGAGGTTGTCATCCTGGGAACGCAGTACGCCGGGGAGATGAAGAAAGCTGTCTTCTCGCTGATGAACTACCTGATGCCGAAAGCTGGCGTCTTGTCGATACATTGCTCTGCAAACGCCGATCAGGAAACGGGGCAGTCGTCCGTTCCGTTCTGTTCGGTTTGTCGGGGACTGGCAAGACGACTTGACCTCCTCCCCTAAACTTGATCCATGTTAAGTGAGAGAATCCTCTCCGGCCGACGGCCGGGAAAGGATTGTTTAGATG
>PBSM01000312.1 GCA_002726245.1 Planctomycetaceae bacterium
CGGAGTGATCTCATAACAATCACACCATCGCGGAGGGCCGCGTTTTTGCTAATACCAATTATGCGCGCAATTCAAAACTTCCCATAAAGTGAAGCTGGAAAGACTTCGCCCGAGCACCTACCGCGTGTTTGAACTAAGAACTCCGACCATCATACCTGTCGCTGCTGTCCAAGCCCAGCGACGCGCGGTCACGCGGACGAGGCTTGACTGGAGGGGGTGGACCTCATGACTCGACATTGCTTCCACCGACGCAGGGTCGGCGGGGAGCCGTTGCTCGCTTGGCGCCTGGTAGCTTTCCAATCGTTGCCCCACCGACACGGGGTCGGAGGAGGCGACGGATGTGGGCAAGGGCAGCCGCCGATCACACGTTGCTTTGGTGCACTTCGACGTCGCGCAGGAATTCCGGGGTCATATCGCGCAGGTCCAGTCGTGTCATTCGTAGTCGCGCCACAGCCAACGCAGTGAATCGGGCAAGATCACGCCGCCATGATTGCCGTTGTGGCCGCCGTCCCCGAAGACGAAGTTAACGTCATAGTTCGTGAACTTTAGCGCGGCGAACATCTGCCGATTGCCGAGTGGCCAGTTGCCGTGCTCATTGTCTAGGTCGTGACTGCCGCCTTGCAAGAAGACTCGAATCGGCTTGCGTTCGGTCTTGCGAATCAGGGCAGGGTAGACGTGGCCTCCACGAATGTTCGTGAAGCTGCCAACATGGCTAAGCACTTTGCCGAATTGGTCCGGACGTTCCCACGCCACCGTGAACGCGCAAATACCGCCGCTGCTGATCCCGCAGATCGCGCGCCCCTCTGGATCGTCGGTGATGTTGTGGGGCTTCGCCACTTCCGGTAGGATCTCGTCGAGCAAGAAGTTGGCGTAATCGTCGCTCAACGAATCGTATTCAACGCTGCGGTTCTCTGGCCGCGGTTGCCAACCCGGCTTCTCCGGCAGTGCTTCCCTCTTGTGTCCAGGATCGATGAACACGCCGATCGTCACGGGCATCTCGCCTTTGTGGATCAGATTGTCGAAGACTACCGGTGCACAAAACTGACCGTCCTCGCCAACGTAGGCGTGTCCGTCCTGGAAGACCATCAGCGCGGCGGGCTTCTGGGCATCGTATTGAGCTGGCACATAAGTCCAGTAGCGCCGGATCGTATCTGGAAAGACCTTGCTGTCCTGCCACGTGAACATCGTGACTTTGCCTTGCGGAACACCGTCCTGGCGTGACGAATCCGGTCCATATTCGTACCAGGTGGCCTCACCCTTGTCCTCCGCTTCTGAAACAGAAAGCAGCACCTGGCGTTCGGTGACCGGCCACCACTGATCGATCTTCTTAGCAAGACGGGCAACAAGGCCGGGATGTTCGGAAGCGAGGTTCTTGGTCTCATGCGGATCGGCGATTAGATCATAGAGTTGCGGTCGAGGCTCTTCCCGCAGATGAACTGCGGGATAGCGGTTGACCTTGCCATCGTAAGTGAGCAGCAGCTTCCAGCGTCCTTCAATGCACCAGCGGTACAGCAGCGATGCTTCCGGAGCGTCGATATCGACGATATCGTGAGCACACGTCTCGCCGAAGATCGTATCGCGTTCAATCGCTTTGCCGTCGCGAACTGCGGGAAGCAAGTTCAGGCCCGGAAGGTTCTCGGGGATGTTCGCGCCGGCCGCCGCCACCATTGTCGGGACAAGATCGATGCTACTGCACAGTTCATCTCGTTCCGCAGGTTCGATCGTGCCAGGCCAACTGAACATGATCGGAGTACGCACGCCGCCTTCGTAGGGTGACTGCTTCGATTTCGGAGCAAAGGACGGCCTCCAACCTTTCGGCACTTTCGTCTCGGGAGTTCGTTGAATCCAACCGTTGTCGGTCACATAGACGATCAGCGTGTTCTCGCGGACCTTCTTCTCGTCGATGTAGTCGATCAACTGTCCGCAAGTATCGTCGAACCAATCGCACATCGCGTAGTACTTGGCGAGTGCCAATGGACGATCATCGGTTCGGTACTTGTTCAAAAGCCGTTCCGGAGGATTATGGGGAGTGTGTGGTAGGAAGGGCGCGTACCAGAGAAAGAACGGTTTGTCGTCGGAGACAGCCTGATCAACAAACTCAAAGATCGGCTCCATCCCAGCCCGACCGATCTTCAATCCGTCATCGCCATGCCGACCGCCGCGTTCCGGAAAGCCGCGGGTCATGCCCGCCGTGAATCCGCCGCGCGCATAGCTGCCTTCCCACCACTTCCCGCTCTGGTGACTGACGTATCCTCTTTCTGCAAGCAGTTTCGGCACCGTTGGATGTTGATCGATGTGCGCGATCAGGTCGGCTCGGTGCTTTTCATACTCAGGCGTGTTGGGCTTGGTAACGGCCGGTGACGGATCGTTGCCGCTCGTCTTATGTTGATGTGTGTAAAGGCCAGTAATCAGGGTCATCAACGACGGCCGACACAATCCCGTTGGCACGTAGCCTCGACGGAACACCGCGCTCTGCGAAGCAAGCCGGTCGAGATTAGGCGTTTGGATAACGTCGTGTCCCATGAACCCATAATCGTTCCACGCTTGATCGTCCGAGATGATCATCACGATATTCGGACGATCAGCAGCGAATGCTGAGACTCCTGACGAGACAACAACGCACGCGAGCGATACAAGCAAACAACGTCGTAATAAGTCGTGTCTCACGGGAGTACTCCTGGGCATCTAGCATTACATCTCGGCATTACATCTCGGCATTATGATTACCGCCGCTCTGCAAAATCGCGTCGCCATTCTACTTGACCGATCAGGGCAGTGTCAGCTACCCGAAACGGTGCCCGTTGGATGCAGTCGTCAGCGGATGTGACTACAATACGATCTGCTGCCGCTCAAACGAAAAGCTGCACGAGGTACATCATGCTAAACACATCGTCCTTCCTGACCCTGTCACTCGTTTTCGTGGCCATCGCCTCGCTTGGCCGCACCGTGTCGGCCGAAGACCGGTGGGTCGTCTATGAAGGCAAAGACGGACCGGGCAAAGGCAAGCACATCGTCTTCGTGACCGGGGACGACGAATACCGCTCGGAAGAAGGCATGCCGCAACTCGCGAAGATTCTCGCGACTCACCACGGTTTCAAATGCACCGTCCTTTTCGCAATCGATCCGAAGGACGGCACGATCAAGCCGGACCACCAAACGAACATCCCCGGCACGCATCTATTGAACGATGCCGACATGATGGTGTTGTTCACCCGATTCCGTCATCTGCCTGACGATCAGATGAAGCCGATCATTGACTTCGCGAATTCAGGCAAACCAATGATGGGCTTGCGAACAGCAACTCATCCATTCAACTATAAGAACCAAGACAGCCCCTTCGCGAAATATCACTGGCAAAGCAAGAAGCCGGCTGGTGGGTTCGGTCAACTGGTCTTTGGCGACACTTGGGTCAGTCATCACGGGCACCACAAAGTCGAGAGCACTCGCGGCATTATCACCGATGAACACGCCGACCATCCGATCGTGCAAGGCGCGAAGGATGTCTGGGGCCCGACAGACGTCTACGGCATCAACAAACTGAATCCGGACGACAAGATCCTGCTGTGGGGGCAAGTCCTCGAAGGCATGAAGCCGGACGACAAACCGGTCGCCGGCAAGAAGAACGACCCCATGATGCCGCTCGCTTGGATTCGCGACTACAAAGGCGAAACCGGAAACACATCGCGCGTCTTCTGCACCACGATGGGCTCATCAACCGATCTCGAAAGCGAAGGCCTCCGCCGTCTGCTAGTCAACACCTGTTACTGGGGACTCGAGCTACAAGTTCCCGAGCAAGCCAAGGTCGATATCGTTGGCGAATTCAAGCCAACCGCCTACGGCTTCGGCAGCTATGTCAAAGGTGTCAAGCCAACGGATCACAAGCTGTAGATCGCTGCCCAGTGCAATCAGCGAAGAGACACCTGGAGTTGGGCTGGTGGCCACGCCTGTCTCTGTGAGGTCGGCGGCAATCGCAGACCGTCGGTTGGGGGAAGACGCCGTGGTTGCTCATAAGTAGCAGGTCTTACTTCTGGCAACGGTCGAACACTTCGGTATTGCTGCTCCGTCGCGGGAATCCTGGTCGGTTCGCCTAGGCGTTGTTGGCGCATGTGGTCGGCCAGGAGAGTCTAGTCTGTTGAAGCAGCGAAAGTTGCCTTTCCGATTGATTGAGCTGTTCCTGCTGCTGATTCAGCATTGACATCGTAGAGGGATTCGCATTCGACTCAATCATCGAAGACTGATGCATCATCGGTACTGGCCGGGGAACACGTGGGGCGTTCAGATTGTCCCGACGATTCGCCTCGGCCAAGGCGGGTCCGGCACGTGTTTGTATGGGACGGGGAGGACTCAGAATTCAGAATCCTCCCTTCTCCACTCACTCACCACGTCGGCGATAGAACGGCGAAGAGGCCCCCGGTGCCGGCATCCGAAGCATGCGGGGCGCCGAGGTATTGAGAACCGACGGCATCGACTCCGGGGTCGTGGCAGGGAGACGCCGCAAGTCGTGGTGGACTGAAGATGTTGGCGTAATCCGTCGCGCGGCCACATAGTTGGAATGGCGAACCGGCGATTGTTCCAAATCGTCAACCAACGACAGCGGCGTGAGGCTATAGGACAAGGCGTACGGCCGTTGCTGCTCGATCTCGCGATCCTTCTCTGTGGCGAGCTTCTGTATGGCGGCTGTTAGCACGACCAGTTTGTTATCTAGGCGATTCTCGAATTCTACCATCTCGCCACGCACTCTGGCGAGCTCGACGGCTTCAGTTGTACTTCCCTGAACTATACCGCTGTGCTGATAAGGTCCCTTCTGCATCGGCGCCTTCTTGCCGTTTGGTGCTGTCTGGCCTTCTGAGGTCGTTGGCGGCGTCGCACCCGTTGGCACCGAGATTTGATTCTGAACCTGCTGCACCATTAGTGCGATTCCGCGTTCGGTATGCATTCGGGGAGGCGTCATAAACATGCTCAGTGAGGGGAGGCGGAAGCGCGGCAAACGCAACCGAATGGCGGGCAGTTCGATCTCACCGGTCGAAAGACCAAACTCTCGCGTTGCTCCCTCCATGGCACCGGTTGGCGGCGGCGCCTGGTAGCCACCCTGGTCCTGTTGTTCCTGGTCCTCTTCATCCAATGGCGGCTGGCCCTTTTGCCAGGGATAGTTCTTCTGATGCGGATCGCCGTACTTCTGAGTTTGAGCGAACGACGATGCGTTCAAACCGATACCGAGAACGATCGCTAGAACGCAAATTCGAATCAGGAATCGGGTGGCCATAGTGGCACATCCTCACGGCCGGTGTAGTGGGATTGTAGTGTGGTGCACGAGCGTGGATTGAGAACGAACCAGTGAGGACCAAGACGTTACAAACAGGGTGTGTGAGGGACGAATTATCGATCGATTTGCTGATCAATCTGTCGAGCTTGCCTCGTCTCTCTCTGAAGAACTTCGTCCATTTTCCTCAACAGCAGATGGCTCGTCCGAGACAGCAGCTCTACCCCGATTCGCTCCAGCACCACCTGCTGCAACATCACCCGCGTCCGCGTCGTCCGGTGTCACAACGTCAGCTTGCGCTTCGGGGTTTTCGCCAGCAGGGGGATCGGAAGACGGAGGTTGCGCCGGCATCACTCAGCTCCATGAAGGACGTTACCCAGAGACTGCTCCAGTGTGCAAGATCGAGCCGCCTGCCCACGAAGGAGAGCTACCAGATCCCTCGGTGAGGCCACGTTAATCCAAGCAAAAGCAAGCAAAAACTCCGGCATAGCTCTTGGACGAAGAGACCGAAGCTGCGGCCTCTAACCGACGGCTGCACAAGGATCACGAAACTCAACGGGTTGGCCAGACTCGGCAGATTGCTCCGCCGTCTCCATCACGCTCACGGCACGAGCTGCCTCTTCCGGTATGATCACGTTCGGCTGTTGGTCCTTGCGAATGCAATCGACGAAGTAGCTCAGCTCGTTGTGAATGACGCCGACAAGGTAACCATTTTGCTCGGGCCAGTAGTCGGTGTCTTGCATCTTTGGGCCACGGCTGTCCAGCACGGTCAAGCCAGTCGCCGAACAGTCGATCGTTAACATCCCATCGGTTCCCACCACTTCCAGCTTGGCATCGATAACGGTTGGAGTATTCTCTGGTAAACCCCAGTTGGTCTCGACGACACCAACGGCGTCGTTGCCGAACTCCAGCATCGCCCAGCCGACCTCCGGATACTTGAAGTCGCCAAACCGGACGTAACGAGAATAGACACGTGTCGGGACGCGTCCTGAAAGCCACATCATCAAATCCGCGTCGTGAACGCCGTCGCCCATCAAGGGGGATGTCTTGTCGAGGCGGAGCCAGCCGGGAGCCTTCGGCAAATTGCGTTTCGCGTGCATCGAGACAACTCGACCGATACGACCTTCGTCAATGGCTCGCTTCGCCAAAGTGACCCGCGGATCGAACCGGCAGATGTGTGCGACCATGAACTTGCCAGATGCCGCGCGAGCGGCATCGACAACGCGAAGACACTCTTCCGTTGAAGCGGCCATCGGCTTCTCGAGCAGCACATGTTTGCCCGCCGCCAACGCAGCTAGAGCGATCTCATGATGGTCTTGCCAATGAGTTGTGATACTGACGGCGTCAAGCGATCGATCGGCCAACAATTCACGATAGTCAGCGAACGTTGCTTCGACAGCAAGGTCCACCGAAGCGCTGGCGAGTTTCTCCGCGTTTCGATTGCAGATCGCCACCACTTCGACGCCGCGCATTCCATGCAGAGCCTTCGCATGGATGCGGCCGAATCGCCCCACACCGACGATTCCCCAACGGATCGTTTCTGAATGCTGGGTCATTCCGAAAGACCGCTTGCTGCCCGCATGGATGGCCCGATTCGAATGTCGCGGAACCTGACTTCTTCGCTATGGTTCTGAAGACCGAGAAAGCCGGCGCTTCTTCGTTCCTTGAGTGCAGGAAACTCGCTGGCAACCGCATCAACGATGATCGTTCCGTTGTGTCGAATCAGATAGGAGTGCCCCTGGCAATCGATCTCCATCGAGTTCCACTCGCCGGGCGCGCGGCCGACGTGCATTGTGGCTGCGGCAATCAAGTAGACGCTGCCACAGTACTGGCCGGCCTTCAGTTTCTTGTAGCGTTCTGCCGCATCGTCCAGGATTTGTACCTCCGTGCCTTGGCCGGGGTCGCGGTGTGCACCATCTTTTGCCACGCGAACGTAAACGCCCGAGTTGCCGCCTTCCTTCAACTTGTAGTCGAGTCGGAAGTTGAAGTTGTCGTATTCCTGCTTACTTCTCAGCCACGGTCCCTTTTCGCCGGTGCAAAGCAATAACCCGTCCTCAACCTGCCAGCACAACGATGCCTCTTGACCACCGCCCTCCCAACCGGCCAAGTCTTTGCCGTTGAACAACGACTCTTGGTCCAATTCGGTCACATAGATATCTTTGAACTCGAACTCCCCGCCACCCGGAACTTCACACTGAATTCCGATGTACCCTTGAGATTGCTCAAGCCCGGTCACCGACCACGCAGCCTGTCCATTGATTTCCATCGCCGCCGATTCACCTCGTGCGGTCAGCTTCATCCGGTTCCATTCACCCGCTTTGACCAAACCTTTGCTCCGGCCCTGTGGAAAGCCAATCAAGTTCCCTTCGTCTCCTTGAAGCAAGTTGATCTGGTATTGTTTCGGCCACGGCCTGTCGCCCGAGGGAAGATCGCAGCGAATGTAGATGCCCGAGTCCCACTTTTCGTCGCGCCGTGGACGCCAGCTCAGTTCGAGGACGAAATCGCCGTACTTGTGGTCTGTCCGAACGAAGCCGTCGCCATCGACGATCACGAGATTGCCGTCTTCGACTTGTGTTTGGCAACCTGTCACGTGCCACCCATGCAGGTTCTCGCCGTTGAAGACGGACTTCCGGTAGCCGGATTCTTCGGCGAGGAGAAGGCCAGGTAGCAGACAACACGAAACTGTTAGAAAGCGGAGCATAGGATTCCTGTCGGCATCAAGGTCAGAGTGAAGCAAATATCATGTCGTCACGGCAGCCAAGATGCAAGCTGCGGCGGAACGGAGTAGAATCAACGGAGAACGTTCGGCATCTGCTCTTGGATAAAGGTTTTGTTGCATGGCCCGTATCATATCTCCGCTCTGCGCCATACTGGTTGCTAGTACAGTCGCCCAGGCTGCCGATTCAGATGGCTTTCGCCCGCTCTTCAACGAGGCAGACCTCTCTGGCTGGGTTCTGGTGAACACCACGGAGGCGACATGGACTGTAAAGGACAAGATGCTGATCTGTTCGGGGAAGCCAATCGGAGAGATTCGCACAGACCGCATGTACCAGAACTTTATTCTGGAAGTGGAATGGCGACACATGAAGCCACGAGGCAACGCGGGTATCTTCGTGTGGGCCGATGACATTACTGCCCGTGGCGTTCCATTTCACCGCAGCGTCGAAGTGCAGGTGCTAGAGAACGCCTATGGAAACACGAGAAGCCATACGACGCATGGCGACATCTTTCCGATTCACGGCGCGACGATGACTCCGATCAACGGCCGTGGCGGGAGTCGAGCCTTTCCAACAGAAGAGCGTTCGAAGCCGAGCCCCGAGTGGAACCATTATCGCATCGTCTGCCAGGATGGAGAGATCTCGCTCGCGGTCAACGGCAAAGTCGTCACTCGGGGCAAAGACGCGAGCCCACGCAAGGGTTATATCTGCCTCGAATCCGAAGGCGGAATTGTCCACTATCGTAATCTTCGCATCAAAGAGCTTCCCGAAATGCCGATTGAAGCTGAACACGTCGCTATCGCCAACCGCGGCTATCGGACGCTATACACTGGCTTGGACATGACGGGATGGCAGGGCAAATCGCTCGATCACTGGCATGCCAATGATTGGGTACTCTCTTACGACGGGAAGGCGGACTCTTCGCCGGCGATTGTGACGGCGGCGGAGTTCAAAGATTACGGTTTCGTTTTCGACGTGAAACTGAAGAAAGACACACGTTCCATTTCGATGCTGCACGATGAAGCTGAGGCGTTCACCATCAAGTTAGATGATGCGGCGTTCGCAGCGCATCTACAGAAGGCCGGGAGCTGGAATCGAGTTGAAGGAACGCTCGAAGGTGACAAGCTATCGGTCACCGTAAACGGTCACGAAACGCTAACAAAGCGTGTGCCGTCCGGCGAGCGTGACGGATCGATCGCCATTTCACCGGACGGAGCGGCTGACTTCGCCAACTTATACGTTCGCGATCTGAAGTAAATCGGGGAATTGCGGCGCTGCGAGAGGATAAAGCAACACTCATTCTGTAAATTCGAGTAGATCGGTTTCGGGGTTTCTACTTGTGGAAGGTGAGGTATTTCATTCCGGTTTC
>PBSM01000313.1 GCA_002726245.1 Planctomycetaceae bacterium
CATGCACTTCATTCTTCAACCCTGGCAGTTCTTCTTCGTGATTCTCGTCGGCTGGGTGCATCGCGAGCAGCAGGAGATCATCGAGTTCTACCAGACTCAGCTCGACGCAGTGATGAAAGCACAGGGAAAGAAACGACTCCCGCTCACCGATGACCAACGTCGGCTATTGGCCGTCAAAGGCAAGTCCCTGGGCCGAAAGGCCCTGATGGAACTAACCACCCTTGTCACACCGGATGCGATTCTTCGCTGGCACCGAACCCTTGTGGCCCAGAAATGGGATTACAGCGAACGTCGACAGAAAGTCGGCCGACCGCCAGTCAGTCAAGAGATCGTCGATCTCGTACTTCGCTTCGCTCGTGAAAACGTATCCTGGGGATACGATCGCATCCAGGGAGCACTTGCCAACCAAAACCATGACGTCTGCGATCAGACCATCGGAAACATCCTCAAAAAACACGGGATTGAACCGGCGCCGGAGCGAAAGCGGCAGACTTCCTGGAAGGTATTCCTCAAAGCCCACTGGGATGTGTTGGCTTCCATCGATTTCACAACCATCGAAGTCTGGACGACCGGCGGGCTAGTGACCTACTACCTGCTGTTCGTCATGGAACTGAAGACTCGACGTGTCCACCTGGCAGCCTGTACATCGAAACTTGGGGATGACTTTATGAAGCAAGTCGCCAGGAACTTAACCGATCCATTCGACGGCTTCTTGCAAGACAAGAGACATATCCTGATGGATCGTGATGCCAGTTTTAGCGCCGCGTTCCGCACCGCGCTCGAAGAGGTTGGCGTGGAGCCCGAGAGGCTTCCGGCAAAATCGCCGAATCTGAACGCTCATCTTGAGCGGTTTCACTTGAGCATCAATCGGAGTGTCTTTCCCGAATGATTTTCTTCGGTGAGAAGTCACTCCGTCGGGCTGTGAGCGGCTATCTGGATCACTACCACAGGGAACGCAATCACCAATCCTTGGGCAATCGATTGATCGAGCCCGATAATAACGTCGGTCGAATGGACGGCGAAGTCCAGTGCCGCGAACGCCTGGTGGCATGCTGCGATACTATTACCGCGACGCTGCTTGAGTCGGTCCAACCGGCCAGTCGCAATACATCACCCGCATACGCAACGCTCCGACCGTCTGCGCACCAGTCGTGGGCGGCATCTCAAATCACGATCACGCAGCACAGAACCGCATAAAGTGACAGCTTCCCGCCGCCATTCGGCCGAGAATCTCCGTGAGCAGGGAATCTAACTCCAAATTGTCAAAGAGGTTTTCCGGCGGATGAGTTTTTTGACTCGACGCCATCAGCGCCCACAAGCCGAATCTGTGACAACAAGTTTGTTAATCCTGGCCAACAAGTTTGTTGAAAATGACAGCTTTTGTGTCGAACACCAATGGTCACCCAACGACGTCGAAATTATGGACTTCTAACGCGTGCTTCTCGATGAACTCGCGCCACGGTTCGGCTTTGTCGCCCATCACGACGCGCGACCCAAAATCCGTGACAAGAAGTTTGTAGGATCTGGCCAGGAAGTTTGTGGAAAATGACAACAAGTCTGTAGAACACCACACTGCACGGCTAGACGTCGAGGTTTCGTACCTCTAAGGCGTGTTTCTCGATGAACTCGCGACGGGGCTCGACCTTGTCGCCCATGAGAACGCGGAACATTTCGTCCGCGGCGCCAGCGTCTCGCATACTGACTTTGACGAGCGTTCTGTTGTCTGGATCCAGTGTCGTTTCTCGCAGCTCTTCGGCGTTCATTTCACCAAGGCCTTTGAAGCGAGTAACCTGTAGACCCTTTTCGCCAGCTGCTCGTATCGCTGGTAGCAAACTACGCAGATCTTCCAAGGCGCTCTCGTGTTCACCTCGTCGTAGAACGTATCGAGGGTCTTCAACGCCCGTTCGTTCTTGTGGAATCAGCGATTGGATGTCGAAGCCCATTTCACTCAGCTCTGACATCGCCGAGTTGATCGTCCGCACTTCATGCAACTCGATGATGTGCAGTTCTGGACCCTGTTGCCCATTGCCAGCACTATCGCTCGTTGGCTCAGCATTGTCACCAACCGCCAACTCATGCCCGGCTTCGGCTTCTTGTTTCTGCAAAAACGCATCCAAATCGGCTCGCGACGAAAACCACCGCTCCTGCCGACCGAGGAAGACGTGAAACACTGGAAGCTTGCCATTCTCGTCCATCCGTTCCGCATGATTGCGCAGGCTGATTCCTCGCCTTTCCAACGCCAGCAACGCGTCCTCCATCGACGCAAGTGTCGTACTCAGCTTTCGCATCTCCTCGCCTTCGACGAGATGCCCGTTCCCTGAATCGAACGACGCATCCTCGAGACCGCGATTAAGCAACTGCGTCTTCATCTCTTCGTCAGTTTGGACGTAGTACGTTTTTTTCTTCGCTTTCACGCGGAACAATGGCGGTTGGGCAACGTAAACGTGACCATCTGCCACAAGATCGTACATCTGACGGTAAAAGAAACAGAGCAACAGCGTCCGAATGTGGGACCCGTCCACATCCGCGTCCGTCATGATAATGATCTTGCCGTAGCGACGCTTCGCGATATCCTGTTCGTCCCCGATGCCACTACCGATGGCTTGAATCATGCTCTGGACTTCCAAATTCTCGAGCACTTTGCTCTCGCGCGATTTATACGCATTGATGATCTTGCCTCGCAACGGCAGAATCGCCTGATACTCGCGCAGCCGTCCACCTTCCGCACTCCCACCCGCCGAATCACCTTCGACCAAGTAAAGCTCACACAGTTCCATCTCGCGGCTGCTGCAATCTCGCAGCTTGCCTGGCAAACCGCCGCCACCAAGCACGCTCTTTCGATCTCGCAGTGCCTTCTTCGCCTTTCGAGCCGCCTCGCGCGCTTCAGCCGCTAATACGCCTTTACGTACCAACGTCTTCGCGACACGTGGATTCTCTTCCAGATACTTGCCTAAAAAGTCGCCGACAGCCATCGTGATGATGCTTTCCACTTCGCTGTTGCCGAGCTTTGTCTTTGTTTGGCCTTCGAACTGCGGCTGAGGAATGCGAGTCGAGATAACGACCGTCAGTCCTTCGCGAAAATCGTCCCCAGTCGGAACGAGATCCTTAAACATGTTCTCTTTTTTGCCGTAATTGTTCAGTGTTCGCGTCAGCGCGGCACGAAAACCAGAGACGTGCGTTCCGCCTTCGATCGTATGAATGTTGTTGACGTACGAGTGGAGGTTTTCCGTGAATTCAGCCGTGTATTGGATCGCAATCTCATACCCCACTCCGTCCGTCTCGCCCGTTAAATAAATCACTTCGCCATGAATCGGCTCGCTCGCCCGGTTCAGATGCTCGACAAATTCGATGATGCCGCGTTCATAGCAGAACTCCTCACCTTCACCGTTTCGCTCATCGTGGTATTTAATCCGCACTCCGCGATTCAAGAATGCCAACTCTTGCAGACGCTTATAGAGCATGTCGTATAGGAACTTCGTCGTCTGGAATACCTGCGAATCTGGCTTGAACGTCGTCTTCGTGCCAACCTTCTTCGTCGTCCCGACTCGCCGCACAGGTCCAACTGGAATGCCTCGCTCGTATTCTTGTTGATAGACGTGCCCATCACGAAAAACTTCCACTTCGCACCACTGCGACAGAAAATTCACAACGGTTACACCGACGCCGTGCAAACCACCTGACGTTTGGTAGGCACCCTTCTCAAACTTGCCCCCGAACTTCAACACCGTCATCACGCCTTCGAGTGTTGATATTTCACGTCCCGTTTCCTCGGACAACTGTTCGTGGACATCCACCGGGATCCCGCGCCCATCGTCTTCGACGGTTACTGAACCGTCATTGTTTACGACGACTGAAACGTTACTGGCGAAATCCGCCATCGCTTCGTCAATCGAGTTGTCAACGACTTCATAGACGAGATGATGCAATCCTCGGCCGGTGGTGTCCCCGATATACATCGCCGGCCGCTTGCGAACGTGCTCTAAGTCCGAAAGGTGTTGCAAGTCTTCGGGAGTATATTCAGCGTTCGCCTGAGGCGCTGCCGGTTCTTCGGAGTGTTGATCTTCTGCCATTTGATATTGTTCCTCTTTGAAGCTATTTCAATCAGTCGATCTCGCCAAGGCGAAAACGCAAGTCACGGACTTGTTCGGTGCCGATCGATTCCTGTAGCTGCTTCAAGAGCTTCCGTTTTTGAAAGGTTAATTCTTGTAATGTGACCGAGTTCTTCACCGCGATCTCCAACACCCCGCGTTGCAACCTGCCGACTCGACTGTTTTCGGCGAGCTTTTCTCCCACTACCCGTTTCCAAGCCTGCTCGCAGTCAGCACCCTGCTGAACTTGAGCATACCCACGACGCGATAATAAACGACTAACTACTTCAGAAATGCGAACAGGATCACGTCGAAACCAGTGCCGCTTCTTCGCGTCACTTATCGCTTGCTCTAATTCGCTATCGTCCGGCGTCGGCATTCCCGGCGAGTTCCTTCTCACTGATCACGAGCCAATGGCATGATGACATACCCATAACCGTCATCCGTTGTAAACAACGCGGCCGATTCCGCATCTTGGATATCCACCGTTACCGCCTTCTCGGCGTCGAGTACCTTCAAGAAATCAGCGACAAATCGGTGATCGAGTGTTACGGTTATGTCGTCGCCAGCGTAAGGAATCGGCAGCTCAACTCGAGATTGCCCAACTTCCACAGTGGCTCCCGCCATCACAAGTACGCCTCCGCCGAACGAGAAGTCGATGCCGCGACTCTCTTCACTCGCTACGATCGCCGCCTGTCGTAACGCCGAATAGAACGGCCCAACAGCAATCTCGATCTGCACTGATTCTTGCCGAGTTGGGAAGACTTCACGCCACTTCGGGAAACGCCCTTCAACGAGCCGGGAGTAAATCGTCGCCCTAGCGCTCTTTACCAATATATCGTTGACCCTAGCCGCGACTTGTATTTCAGCATCACCATCCGAAAGAGCACGCTCCATGAGTTGCATGGCCCGACTTGGGACAATCGTCATTGCATCGCCGGTCTGATGCCCACCGACCGCCATTGCCGGACCTTCCATCTTCGCTAACCGACGTCCATCCGTGGCCACGGCAGTAATCTTGTCTTCGGACATTTCCAGCAACACGCCACCAAGTGCATATCGACTACTTTCGGCATCCGTCGCGAAGAGCGTTCGCCGAACAAGCTCTTTATACAACCGAGCCGGAACTTCGTGAAAAGCTTCTTCGGTAAAGCTGGCTACCGATGGGAACTCATCCGGGTTTTCGGCCGGGAGTTTAAACTCACTTCGTTCACCTCGGACAACCGTCCCCTTGGAGTCCGTTTCGATGACAAGCTTCTCGTCGCTGCTCTCCCGTAAGATGGACCCCAATAGCGACACAGGAGCCAACACGGTTCCGGGCTTTTCAACAACGATCCCTGCAACTTCGATTCGAATACCAACTTCCATATCTGTTGCCATTAGTGTCGAAGCCTCTTTAGTGACTTCAAGCTTCACGTTTCGCAAGATCGGCTTGGGACTTCGACTTGGCGCAACCGTGGCTGCCGTCATAAATGCGTTGAGGAACTGCTCGCGATCGAATGTGATTTTCATAGCGTCTTCCTAGTGTGTGTCTTCACTTATCTTTCTTTCAGAATATATTAGTTATAAGAATAGGAGGTCGGCAATTGTCAGTTGTTTAAAACCAGGATTTGTAAACGACAGTTATCATGAGACTTACCAAATCACAGCGAACTCATCACGACGTTGAAAACTTGACCGTAGCTCGTTGGTGCGTGGTCGCGTCTTTGTTGCATGTAGGCCAGCAACCAGCTTTGATTGGGCATCAACCGGGAAAACGTTCTAGGCGATCAACAATTCATCACAATCCACAGACAAGTTCTTCACCATCAACGTACGAATTTCGAAATTCTCAGGGGTCGGTAAGAGACTTTGTGATCTCTTGAACAGCTCGTTGGAAGCACGGATCTTCGACGATCAGCAACTCAGCCCGACGAAAACTGTGCAACGCTGTTGTATGGTCACGGTTACCTAACTGTTGTCCAATCTTCTGGAAGCTGAGGTTCAATAATGTTCTTGCTAGGTAGACGCACGCCGCCCGAGCTCGGATGGCAGTTCGTTTTCTCGAAGAGCCGACCAGGTCGCGTACCGTCATACGGAAGTTCTTAGCTGCGGACTTCACAATCCTTTTGACTGTTAAAGCGTTGTCGCGCGCAGCTTGGGGCGTTCGACTTTCACCGAGCTTGTCGAAGCACGAACGTTGGTTGATTGCCGAGAGCAAATCAGTCACCGTCGTAACGCCGACCACAGGTTGTCTTACGATCTCTTGTAACTCATGATCCCCAAGCGTGATCGCTTGCGAAGCAGCTAACCGATGAACGATGGCCTTGCGTGCTTCGGCTTCTGGCGCGGCTAATGGAAGAACTAAACCGCCAGACAACCGGCTGACCAATTCAGGATGCAATTCGGAGATCTCATCCAGCCCACGAAGCGAAGCGACAATCACTTGCAAGTCGTGTTGCAAGGCATAGTCAAGCGTACGAATCAACTCACGCTGCGCCGCCGTCTTAGACGCGATTTGATGCAGCCCGTCGATAACAATCATGTCGGCGGCGCAGTGATTCTCGCGCAGTTCGCCAAGCGAATCGACGTCGATTGCTTCGGCCACAGCACGAGCATAGTCCGCGCCAGTGACGAAGATGTCGCTCAAGCGAGGATACGTTTGCCGCGCGGCGGCAAGTAGGCAGTGCAGCAAATGTGTTTTGCCAATGCCCGACACTCCGTGAATAAACAACGGGTTGAAGCGACTCCAGTCACTTGTCACCGTGAGCTGTGCCTGCGTTAGCAATTGGTTTTCAGCACCAGCGACAAACTCGCGCAAAGGCATCGCGGAACGCTCGGATCGGCGAGCTTGAGGGAGGTGTGACACTCCGTTTGTCGATTGTGGAATGGTGAAGACTTTTTCGGCCACTCCGACTCCGTCCGTAAGTGAGCTAACTTATTGGCGATTCAGGCTTTGAGTCAGACCAGCATTGTACCGGTTCAAAGGCCGGGATGCGAGGCACCGAGCGAGCTTTTCAACACGTTTCCGACCTCCGCAGACGCCCGCAAACGGCGAGTATTCGGTGGATGGCTTTGTCCACTTGTTCTGCCGTTGTTGCCGCTCCCAGACTGATGCGAATCGAGCCTTCGACAACGTCCGCGGCGAGTCCCATGTTGAGGAGCACTGGCGATGGCTCGCTAGAACCGCTGGCACAGGCCGAGCCTGTCGAACAGGCGACTCCGGCGACGTCCAGCGCCATCAAAATCGCCTGTCGATCGAGGCCAACGAAGGAGACGTTCGTTGTGTGTGGCAGTCGCGTCGCGTCCGCTCCATTGACGACGATGTTGCCGCCCTCGCATAAGAGTTGCTGCTCAAGCTGATCTCGGAGCCCTTTTAGCCTCTCCTCGCGATCGGTCGCATTAAGCTTCCAGATCCGCAAAGCGGTGAGCATGCCGATCGCTAGCACAATCGGCTCGGTGCCTGGGCGAATTCCATTTTGCTGAAAACCGCCGAAGAACAGTGGGTCGGGAGTTGCGTCGTGACGCTGGAGCAGCCCGCCGATACCCTGCGGGCCGTGGAATTTGTGGGCCGACAAGCTGAGAGCACTCACGCCAAGTGTGCCGAAATCAACCGGAATCTTGCCGACTGCTTGAACGGCATCGGTATGCATCGGCACATCACGTTCCTGACAAATCGCTGCGATCTCCCGCACCGGTTGCAGGACGCCGGTCTCGTTATTCCCCAGTATGACGCTGACAATACGCGTCTGATCGTCGAGCAGGTGATGAAGCGAATCGATCTGGGTGACGCCATCCTGACTGACCGTCAGCGTCCTCACGTCACGCCCTTCGCGAGCAAGCTGCTCGGCGACGCTGGCGATGCTCGGATGCTCGATCGATGAAACGATGAGGTTTCCCTCTCGTCCGCCGCTGAAACCACGCAGTGCCAGATTATTCGATTCGGTACCGCCGCTGGTAAACACCAGGCGGTCAGCCTTCATTCCGCTCGTTCTGCCCCCCAACATGGTCGTGATCTCTTCACGAGCTTCCTCAAGCACACGACGGGCACGCTGGCCGCACTGATGCTGGCTCGCCGGGTTCGCATAACCTTCGGCGTAAGCCTCGGCCATCGCCTCGGCGACCGCCGGCAACATCGGAGTGGTCGCGTTGTTGTCGAGATAGATCTGTTGCATGGATGCCGAACTGCGCGGTCGCGATACGAGGCTTTGTTTTGAAACTGTTGCACGACTCTCCGAGTCGTGTGTCTTCGTCGGAAAATGACGACTCGGAGAGTAGTGCAACAGTGGTTGTTGAAACAAGACCTAGGAGCTTTCCTCGACCGACAATACCTGCAAACGGATCCGATCGGCATCTGCGGACGGGATATCTCCGAGTGTCTGGTAGGACTCGGCACGTCCCGTGAGAGCGTCGATGTGGCCTGGTTGGTGAGTTAATGCTTTGGAGAAGAAGACAACGGCCTTCTCGTCGTTATCAACTGCTTGCAACGCTCGACCGACGAAGACGTAGCTCCGAGCCATCACGAGATCGACCTCGCGTTGCAGTTCCTCCTTATCTGTCGCGGATCGAGCCAGCACAAACAAATCCGGCACGAAGCTATACAGCTCCTGTCCAGCCAGTTTTGCGATCGCGGGCCAAACGATTTTGGCCAAGTCAGTGTTATCCTCGGTCCACGCCAACCAGGCGATTTTTCCTTCGTCGTTCACAGAGTCGAGGTACGTGCACAAGATTCGAGCCTCACCGTGCTGACCGCCCGGGCCTCCGCTGTTGGCCCAGACCAGATCCCACCGGGGCTCCTTGGTGTTAGTGCCGAGAAGCTTCTTGGTGACAAGATACTTCTCTAAATCACCGGTCGTGTCGCTCCGAGAGATTGGACTGACCTGGACCTTCAGGAGTGGGATCTCAACGTACGCAAATACTCGCCGCTGGAATCTCGTAGGTGAGAACTCCTCGCCGCCGATCTTCCCGAAATACAGAGTCGCAAGAATGACGACGGCGGCAAGCAACAGCACACCCAGCAGCCCGATTCCGATGCGAGTGCCGATCGAAGGTTTCGTCTTCCTTGCGCCACGATTTGTTGCTCTTGCGGCTTGGCTCATACTGGTCATTCTCCAACGCCCGCACCGCTTTGGCAAGCAATCACGCCGATTCGCTGGGTGGCGGAAGTCTCTCTTCGTCCCAGCGGTCATATGGGCTATTATTCCCCGACAAACGAAGTGCTACCACCGCGCGAGATGAAATCTTGAAGGACACTCACTGGATTGTCGCACGCATGGCAGTTGTGTTGGCCTTCCTTCTCGGAATGCCACTGTTGGCGTTGCCGCGCGTTCAGCAAGCAGTTGGCGAAGCGTTGACTCCGGACACACAGATACTCGACCAGCCGGTTCAAGATTCGAGGCAAGTCGAATTGCGTACGTCCGACGAGCTGGACCAGATCGAGAACCAGAAGCCAATCGGATCCCTGGCTGAGCTGCAAGCCGTTGGCGGCGATGTTTCGAGCGAAGTTGCTCGGCCTTCGGAGATCGAACAACTGAAACAACAACTGATCGACCTCGGTGCGACGTATATGGTCTTGGAGAAGGTTGGTGTCGATGGAGCACGATATCGATTCACGTGCCAGTTGCCAGTCGCAGCGGGCTCGCCGTACCGCCGGAAGCTGCAAGCCATCGATTCCGATCCGGTCGAAGCAATGACCGGAGTTCTACGCGAAATTGAGGCCGAGAGTGAATCCGCCAGCGGCCGCACTTCGCTGCCTCGGCCCGCCGTCAAGCTTCGCTAGCTTCTCGCCATCTTGAGGAATTCCCAATGTTTCTTTTCGGCATGTTGTTTGTACAAAGTACCTGAAGAATCTTCTCGTCGTTGCACCGTCTCCAATCCCTGACAAGACAAACGGTCGGTCCCAATGTGCTGTGCACCAAGCCTTTGCGGCAGACTGCCTGTGTCGCGGCGCGCGATTGGCATCCCACTTGCTCATCACTCCAAGTATCAACCACACTTCTACAAGGAGCAGACTCATGGACGATAAGCACACTCAAACGCAGACCACGGAAGAAAACATCCTTCGCCACATCGTCAACGCGATGCTCGCCGTCGAGCATAAACTCCGAGACGCTACAACCGGCGAATGGACCCAGACGCTCGTCGCATCATGCCGCATCCAACGGCAGTCAATCGAAGGGGAAATGTGCGCGTAGTGAGTGGTCTACGAAAACAGCTCGGTCACCGGCTCACCGTTGCTAACGCGAAACGAGAAGCGGTCGGGGCCATAGCGAGTTACGGGCCGAATGCCGAGGGCGTGGAAGAGCGTGGCGCCGAAGTCGGCGTGGGAGATTGGCCGGCCAGAGGCAACGTAACCGCCTTCCTTGTCGGACGAGCCGTAGACGAGTCCGCTTTGGACGCCGCCGCCGGCGAGTAGGCCGGTATAGGCGTGCGGCCAATGTCCGCGGCCGTTGCCTTTGCCCTCGAACTTCGGCGTGCGGCCGAATTCGCCGACGACAGCCACCAGTGTCTCGTCGAGCAATCCGCGATCGTGCATGTCGTCCAGCAAAGCAGACAGCGCCTGGTCCAACCTTGGAAACGCCCACTTCATTCCGTAGGGACCGTTACCGAACATGGTTTCGCCGTCGCTGTAATAGCTATCGTGCGTGTCCCAGACTTGCGTGACGGTCGGTTCCGTCTCGCCGGGAGCCAAGCCTGGCCAGCCCGTTACCGAAACGAGCCGCACACCAGCTTCGATCAGACGCCTCGCCATTAACGAGTATTGGCCGAGCGGATTGTCGCCATACCGATCTCGTAAGTCGTCTGATTCCTGCGACAGATCGAACGCGTTACGTGCAACTGGCCCAGTGACTAACTCGCGAGCACGATCGTAGAACGTCTCGTAAGAAGTCGCGGCTGGCGAGTCGGAGATCGTGCCTGTTGACTTCAGCGAGTTGAGCAACGCGAGCTGCTCCTGCACGCGGCCTTGGCTGACTCCCTCCGGCGGATTGAAGTCGCGAACGCGAAAGCCGGCCGACGAAGGATTATCGTTTTCATAGCCAATTCGCACCGGCGCGTGAGTATGGCCGATCTTGCCGAGACCGCTGCCATAACGCGGAACTTTGTTGGTTCCTGTCTTCATGTTGTGCAGCCAGACATGCGACGGGACGTTGGCCTCGGTCGGTCGGAACTTCGAGACCAGCGAGCCGATGAACGGCGAATCGTCGCTAGGAGTGCCGTCGGGCTGACCGCTGAGCATTGTATGAGCCGCCGTTACATGCACAGCGTCGGTATGGCTCATCGAGCGAACAAGGCAGAATTGCTGCGTCCGCTTTGCCAGCTCGGGGAACCTTTCGGTGAGTTGCACTCCGGGAGTCGCTGTCGCAATCGGCGAATACGGGCCTCGTAATTCCGCCGCCGCCCGAGGCTTGGGGTCCCAAGAGTCGATGTGGCTCAGTCCGCCACTGAGAATGATGAAGATACAGGACTTAGCCGGAGCGCTCTTGCCTGCCGAAGTGCTTTCCGCGTGTAGCAGCCTCGGGAGTGTGAGTCCTAAAGTGCCCGCCGCGCCTAGCTGGATTAGCTCGCGCCGGTTGAAGAGGCTTCTTGTTGGGTGTTCGGTCATGGAGCGATGCTTTGTTTAACGGCGAGCCGATGCTGTTGCGATGCCTCGCCTTCGGCAACGGGTTAAACGATCTCTTCAATTACTCGACCATGGCTAATTGGCAATGGCCGGCTGAGCTCGTCGTGGAGTTCGGTATCGGGCGGGTATCCCAGACAATGGAAGACCGTCGCAATGATGTCTCTTGGCCGCACGATGCCATCCAGTGGATAAGCCGCATGCTTATCGCTGATTCCATGAACAGTGCCACCTCGGATGCCGCCGCCGGCCAGTGCCAGCGAAAACGAGTGACCCCAGTGATCTCGTCCGGCCCGAGCGTTGATCTTGGGTGTATGCCCGAATTCGCCGAGCCAAACGACGAGCGTCTCGTCCAACAGGCCACGCTGGTCGAGATCTTCCAGGAGCGCCGTGAAACACTGATCCATCGTTGGCATCAGATGCTTCTTCAACGATTCGCTGTGCTTGGCGTGAGTGTCCCAGCCTCCTTGATTCTCGTAACCCTTGACGCGGGTCCAATTGACTTGCACCAGCGACACGCCGGTCTCGACCAGCCTCCTCGCCAGCAAACAGCTTTGGGCGAAGCGGCTTCTCCCGTATCGATCGCGAGTCTCTTTCGATTCCTGACTCAGGTCGAAAGCTGATCGTGCGCTTGACCCACTCAGCAAGTCGAACGCCTTGCGGGCCTGAAGAGTGTAATCATCCACCGCTCCGCTTTGTTCAAGCTGATCGTAAGCGTCGTTCATCTGATCCAGCAGTATCCGACGACTATCGAATCGAACGGCTGGTGTGTCCTCCGTCAGCGAGAGTCCCGGGAAGTCGAACTTGTCTTCGTGTGGTTGGCAATGGATCAGCCACGGGTCGTGGCGGCGTCCGAGGAAGCCGGCGTTTTGCCCTGGCCACGGGAAGTTGCCGTCGTTCCAGATATGCTCCGGCACGGTAATCGCTGAGGGCAGTTGACCTGCATCGCTGCGCAAGGCTCGCACCATCGCTCCCATGCTCGGCCAGTGATTGGGAGGTTTCGGCAACGCGCTTTCGCGGTTCATCGGCTGGTGCGGGATGCCGGTCAGCATCTGGTAGCCGCTCGACGAATGCGAGTTATCGCCGCTGACGACGGCTCGCAGAACGGCGATCTTGTCGGACATCTTCGCGGTCAGCGGCATCAACTCGCCGACGCGAAGCCCCGGTGTGGCCGAATCGATCACGCCGAAGTCGCCGCGGATTTCCTTCGGAGCATCGGGCTTTGGGTCCCAAGTCTCGTGCTGAGGCGTCCCGCCGACTAATCCGAAAAGGATAACCGACTTGGCTTTGCCGAGAGATCCCCGGCCAGCGGCGGCACTCTCCCGCGCAGCCATCAAGGAACCTAGCGACAGCCCACCCAAGCCGATTCCGCCGACGCGCAGCATCTCACGGCGGCTGATTCCATCGCACAGGCGAGTGCCGTAGTCGAGCAAGCGTAGCATCGGAGACCTTTCCACCTTGTACAGAGTATCGGGCGGGATCTTTGGCGAGTCCCACGATTTTCGCTTGATTTCGTCGCGAGTGCAACTGAAACTCCGTTTTGTAGCCCGAAGTCTTGGTGACTTTGGCGGCGGAGAGAGGTCTTATGATCAGGTCACTTTGTGTTTTCTACCTCGTAGGCTGTGCACAGTTGCACGCTGCCCGCCGACCGAACCGATCGAGATCGGTGACGAGCCGCAGTTTGTCTTCGACACTCACGTCGTCGATAACCATTGGGCGATCAAATACAAACGCGAGGCGGTTCAGCGAGTCTTCCACCCGGCGAAGAAGCACTCCTCCGAACCGGTGATGGCCAGCGACGCTCCGAGTTACTTGTGGGTTGTTCGCGAGCCGGGCGGTAAGTGGCAGATGTGGTATCAGGCGAACATCCGCCTCGATAAGGAAGCCAGCGAGCCGGGACGAAAGTTCAGCACGTACATTGCGTACGCTGAATCGGCAGACGGCATTAAGTGGAACCGACCCGATCTCGGCTTGTTCAAACACATCGATCGCAAGCCGAACAACATCGTCATCGCTCGGGCCGATCGTCCGAAGGCGGAATCATGCTCTCCGTGCATTTTGGAGGTGGCCGAGCGAGACCGCCGCGGCTTTCGCCACCTGATGATGTATCGCGTGAAAGGGGCAGGGACCGGCGACCTGAGCGGTATCCGTCTCATTGGCTCTAACGACGGAATTCATTGGGATCCAAACAGCGACACGAGGATCGCTCATCTGCACAGCGATCACCCCAACACAGTCTCCTACGATCCGCAACTCGGCGAGTACGTAATGTTCTGCCGCCCGAAACACATCTATCGGACGTTCCGCGGTGACATGATCGACACGGGCGCGTCGCGTCGTATCGCTCGCATGGCCAGTCGCGAATTGTGGACCGAATGGATGGCGCACACCGAGCCTCAGACGATCCTCACTCCCGACGAGATCGACAACGAGAAGCATTTCAACTTCTTCTACGGAATGCCGACGCGGTACTACGCCGGAATCTACTGGGGCTTTCTCGAACCGTTCAGGATGAACGACTTTATCTACACGGAACTCACGACGAGTCGTGACGGAGTCCACTTCGCCCGCCTGCCGGGACGTCCGAAGCTGATCGAGTATGGTCCGGAAGGCTCGTGGGACGATGAGATGATCTTCGCCAGTCCTTCCTGGGTTGAAGTCGGTGACGAATGGTGGATCTGCTACACCGGTTGGGACGGCCCGTACGGAACGCCCGACCGCAACGGAACTATCGGCCTCGCGAAGGTCCGCAAGGAAGGTTTCATCTCGATGCGCGGCCCACGCGGCGGAGGTGTTGTCTGCACGCGCACGCTGCTCTGGCCCGGCGGCGACCTCGTGATCAACGCCGACGTATCGCAAGGCCTTCTGCACGTACGCGTTTCCGATGAACGCCGTAAACCGATCGAAGGCTTCGATCACGGCGATTGCGAGTCATTTCAAAGCAACAGCACGGCGCACCGCGTAACTTGGCAAGATCGCTCGCTGGCGGAACTGGAAGGCAAAACGATCCGCCTGGAGTTCTATTTGCAGGACGCAGACCTTTACACATTCCGCGCGGCGGCTGAGTAGATCGCGGCGAAATGACTTCCGTGCCAACGGCGTTGACATCGGTCTTGACGTGTGTGCGGTAGTATGCCGTATCCTGGGTTCGAGGAAGGAGCCTGTTGCCATGTCGTTTCGATTCGGGCTGAGGTCGCTGTTGATTGGTGTGACGATTGTCGCTGTGATTGCTGCCTGGCACGTGAATTCGTTGTCAGCGAACACGCCACGGCACACCGGACGGATGTTGGATCTGGCGATCTTTGGCCGGGGTTATCTGGAGGTGGCCGACTATGAGTCCGGCGGTAACTTCTACACGCGCAATGGCCGACTCTCGATCAACGCCGACGGACAATTGACATCCGGACGGCCTGTTGAGGAGTGGGTAGTGCAGCCGCCGATTACGTTGCCAACAGATTGGCAAGATGTCAAGATAACAACAGACGGACTTGTCTTTGTACGAACGCCTGGCCAAACCCAAAATACGCAGGTTGGTCAGCTCCAGCTTGCGAGCTTCATCAACCCGGATGGCTTGATTTCCGTTGGACCAGATGTCTTCCAGGAAAGCGAGGAGTCGGGCTTTGCATCGCTCGGAAATCCCGGCGATAGCGCTTTCGGCTATCTGCACCAAGAATGGCTTAACGAGTCGCCGCTGAGTGCGATGCAAGCAAGGGACTGGACGAATGTCTTGATCGGACTTCTTGCGGCGGCACTCTGTTGGGTTGGCTATGAACTACGGCAACAGCGACGTGCTTTACTCAGGTTGCAGCGACGAATGCCTTAGCGGCAGATGCCGGCTGTAGGAGATCGGCACTCAGTCCGTCAAACCCATCCAATCAACACGACGATCGAACGCGTCAGCATTCCGGCGCAGTGTGGTCAGAATCGGCGGGACGCAACGGGTTGCAAGCTCGTCGCGATTCGAATTATCGTTCGCTTTGGCCAAGGTTTGATTCAAGACGATGCCTGCCACGTCGAGGCCATCGCGAAATGTCGCGGCGGTTATCAAAGTCTGAAGCGTTTGGTTGATCACTCCGAGCACGTTCGGAGCGACAACAACCAGTGGAAACCCAAAGTCCCAAGCTAGATCGGCGACGTAATCATCATCTGTCAGAGGAGACATCAGGCCGCCAACTCCCTCCACCAGCACGATGTCGCAACGATCCCGCCAATACTCAAGCCCTGACCGTAACAATTCAGCATCGACTTCTCTTCCCTCGGCGCGCGCCGCGAGATGTGGAGCCAGCGGCGCGGCGAAGCGTTGTGGGCAGACGTGTTCTAGGTCGCCCGACTTCCCCGCCGCGTCCCAAAGCACATACGGGTCGTCTTTCTCGTCGAAGGAGCAACCACTGGCTGCGGGCTTGTAGGCGCCAATGTTCTTTCCTTCCGCGACGAGCTGCCGTGCGATGAGAGCCGTCACGTAGGTCTTGCCGACGTCGGTATCAGTTCCGGCGATAAAAAGTCCGTGTGCAGTCATGAGCAATTCGGATCGAACCACGGAGGCACAGATTATGTAGTGATACTTCAGCCTAGCGCGGCCTAGACAAAACAGAAGGTACGCGGCTGTCTCTTCAGCCCCGTCGGGACGACATGCAGTAGCCGGGGGTGTAAACCCCCGGAAACGTTGGCATAACATACGCAAAGCCCTGAAGGGGCGACACCATCTTGAAGTGTCGCCCCTTCGGGGCTTTGGGCGTGGTTTACCTTCCTTCCTGAGGCTCACGCCCCAGGCTACTACATGCCGCCGCTCCGCAGCTAAGATGCATTCTCAACTCGTCGTCTAGTCAAACCGAACCACAAGCGAACGCATCCGGCTCGCCGTTTGAAATCTTGTCTTCCTGCGGTGATTCTCAACGTTGATAGCATAACCTACGGCGTTAGTTCGTAAACCTGTTGATGCTCTGCGATTCGAGCTTGCTCGGTCGTGCCGCGATGGAGAATCAGGCGATGTCGGATGACGAGCGGCTCCTCAGCAGACAAAGCAACTGGCTCTCGACCAGGATACGCCACGTTCTGCATTCCGTAATGACGCAACAGCCAACGCGGTGGGAATTGCGCGAGCGAAGGATGGCTGAGGATGCCGACACCGGACGTCTTGCCTTTCCCGAAGCGACCGTACACGTCGGCCCAAGCGCTTGCTGTCTGGACGGCATCTGCATTGCGAACGCCCGAAGCATCCTCGATCATCATGCCGTTCGGCGGTTTCACTCGGACGGTGAATCCGGAGTAGCCCTTCACGTTTTCGGAACCGCCAATCTTCACGTCTGGCATTAATGGTGTGAGTCGGATGATGAAGTCGATGTACTGCGCGTTCTGGCTTGCACGGAACAAACATATTGTCGTTTCTTCGGCCACGATAGGTTTCGGGCTGCCGTCGTCGTTCGTCAACAGCGGCGAAACCCAATGGGCTGTCACAAACAAGTCTGTGAACAAAGGCCCGCGATTCCTGGCCGACGATGTCTGCACAGCGACGAGATGATCTTTGGTTACCCATGGATCTCCGATCTTGCGGTCGCCAACCCAAAGTTGATGCCATGCCCAAAACACGGCTTGATGATGGCGATGATCCGCGGGAAAGATCTCGGTAAGAGTTTCGTCGTCGAGCCCTCTTAGCCGGTGGACGAAACCAGCTCGCGTGTGGCCGTGGCGCGTCAGCGCGTCCTTTTGATAGAAGAGGATAAGCCGATCCGACTCCTTTAGCGCGTAGCCTCCAGCGCGCCTCGTTGTACTCATGACCGCTTCGTCACCGAAATCGATCTCTGCCGCCACGCCTTTCAAGTCGAGTGGTTTACCAATGAGTTCTTCAGTCGCGGTGAGTGCGATCCAAAGGCGTTTGCCCGACTCGTCAGATTGGCCCAACAGCTTCTGGTCGCCCAGCTTCGGATGCGACAACTCCCACGTCATGTTGGGCATCAACTCGCCCCGCAATTCACCCCGCACCACCGTCGCAATGCCAAGCGGAAAGTCAGCGGAGAGGTTGATGGAGACGGTTGTTTCGGCGGGCGCACCGCTACAAACCAATACAATCCAGCAACACAAGCAACCAGTGACAAGGCCCAGACGCATTTCTAATTCCCTTTGCGCCTTCGCGCCTTTGTGTGATACTTTCTCCCGCGCGTCGGTCCTCACGCAAAGACGCGAAGGCGCAAAGGAAGAGGCTCATGCCATGATCTCTCTCACGACGCGAACTTTCTCGACCCCGGTGAGCCGTTCTTTGAGGCCGTGGTTCTCAAAGAACAGCTCTTCGTTGTTCAGACCGAGCAGGTGCAAGATCGTTGCGTGCCAGTCGTTCACACTGACGCGATTCTCCGCGGCGCGCCAACCGATCTCGTCCGTCGAACCGTACATCGTGCCGCCTTTGATGCCGGCTCCGGCGAACCAGACCGAAAAGCCTGTCGGCCCGTGATCGCGTCCCGCCTTTGCCGGATCGGTATCTGGACGCATTTGCGCAATTGGCAGCCGGCCAAACTCGCCGCCCCAAACAACAAGCACTTCATCCATCAAGCCACGTTGCTTCAGGTCATTGAGCAATCCGGCAATCGGCTTGTCCGTCTTGCCGCAGATGCTGCGAAGGGATGAACCGATGTTGCTGTGATTGTCCCACTGCTGACCGACCGGATAGACCTGAATAAAGCGAACGCCTCGCTCGACCAATCGCCGAGCCAGCAAACATTGCCGACCGTACGAATCGGTTTCCTTCTCGCCGATGCCATAGCCGGCGAGTGTCTGCGCCGTCTCTCGAGTCGCATCGAGGGCGTCACTGGCCGACAACTGCATACGCGCCGCTAGCTCATAGCTGGCGATACGCGCATCGAGTTGAAGCTGTCCCGGTCGCTTGTTGCGATGAATCCGATCGAGCTTGCCGAGTAAATCGCGACTCAGTCGTTCGACCTCGCTTGGCTCTTCGGTCTCAGGTTTCAGATTAAGGATCGGCAATCCCTTCGATCGCATCCGTGTGCCTTGATAAAGCGGCGGGAGATAGCCGGATTGCCAATTCTGAACGTGATTCGTTGGCAGCCGCCCGTCGGGCGAATCGAGCACCACGTACGCCGGCAGGTCTTGGTTCACGGTTCCCAAACCATACGTAACCCAAGCACCCAGACTCGGCAGCCCCGGCATTGTCTTACCGGATTGGATCTTGTAAATGGCTGGTTCGTGGTTCTGGTTCGTGTTGAACATCGAACGAACGAGCGCGATGTCGTCAACATGCTTCGCGGTGTGCGGCAACAACTCCGAGACCGGCATCCCACACTCGCCGTGATTCGCAACCTTGAAAGGGCTGCGCATCAAGCCGCCTGCCGATTCAGGCGAAGACAAATCACGGGCGATGTCTTTCAAGATCGACTTGCCGTGGTTGCGGTCGAGTTCAGGTTTAGGATCGAACAAATCGACTTGCGAAGGCCCGCCTTGCATCATCAGTTGGATGACCGCTTTCGCGCGAGGGCGGACGTGCGACGGCTTTGGCAACAAATCGAAAGCCCGACGTCGAGTAGTGTGTTCTTCCGCAGCCAGCAACCCAGAACTGTCGTACAGATCGCGACTAAACAGCCACGCCAGTGCCGCGCCGTGCAGGCCGTTCGTCACACTTCCCAGAAACTTGCGTCGTGTTGATGTCATGTCTTTATGCCGGTCGGTCGGAAGGTCAAAGGGACCCCAACGAATTAAGGTGACATCGAATGCGCGCGACAAGACAACTCCTCATTCGATGTCTCCTTAATTCGTTGGGGCTAATCAACAAACAGAAACTCAGCCGAATTCATCACGACGTGGCAGAAGTTCGCCAGCGCCTTCGTCTCAGCAGATTCCTCGTTCTCTGTTTTCTCAGTTTGCTCCTGTTCGATCTTCTTCCAGTGTACTGTCAATTCGCCAATAGTCCTGACAGCTTCTTGCCGCTCTTCATCGCTCGGCTGACGGCTAAGCGCGATTTCGAAAACCCGATCGACCTGCGTGTTGCGATCGCTTGGTATCTCGTCTTCGATTCGCTTTGCGAAGGCCAGTGATAGCTCGCGAACCATGCCGTTGTTCAACAGATGCAGCGACTGCGTCGCGACGGTTGAATTCGGACGCGAGACGCAGTTCGGGATCATCTGCGGCAAGTCAAAAGTCTCGAGAATCGTGGGAACTTCTTTGCGGCGTTGCCGGACATAGACTGTCCGCCGCCAACCATTCTCGCCCTTGTTGGAAGTCACCAGTCCATCGTCTCGCACGGTCACCAGATCTGGCTCGCCGAATCGAGAGTCATCGAGCTGCGCGGCAACCGCCAAAAGACTGTCTCGCACCGCCTCAGCCTCAAGCCGCCGCAAAGGCATTCGGGACAGCCAACGATTGTCCGGGTCGCGTTCTTCCGATGCGGGGCGGAACCGAGACGACTGCCGATATGCCACGCTGCTCATGATCTCGCGATGCAGCCACTTCAAGCTCCAGCCGTTTTCGACAAACGATACCGCGAGCCAATCAAGCAACTCCGGATGGGTCGGCGGCGTGCCGTTGTTCCCGAAGTTACCAAGCGATTCGACGATGCCGCGGCCGAAGTGGTGATACCAAACGCGATTCACGATCACACGCGCCGTGAGCGGATGCTTGGCGTCGGTCAACCACTCGGCAAACGCCAACCGCCGACCCGTCGATCCCGGCCGTTGCGGTTTCGTTTCGAAAGGCGTTCGCCCGTCGCTTAACACCGATAAAACACCCGGTCCGACGTAATCACCGGGGTTCGTGAACTCGCCTCGCCGGAAGATCCACGTCGGCGACGGCTCGCCACGATCCCACAACGCACGGATCATCGGCTCGGGAGGAATCTCGGCCTGTAGGCCTTTGATCTGCTTATCCGTTTCCATCTTGAGTGTCTTCAGCTCTGCTTTGTCCGCCTTGGCACCAAGTTCAGCTTCCCGTTCAGCCAACTTGGCCTTCACTTCGTCGATCTGATCTTGAACTTTTCTGCGATCTGCTTCCCATTGCTCGCGATAGTCGGCCGTCACGTATTTCAGATAGCGCCGAGTTATCTGTTCTTGTTTCGATTGGCCCGCGACCGAAGTTGGCTTAAGCCAGTCATAAACGTCGTACGCTCCTCGGAAGACGGCGACGAGCCGGTAGTAGTCGCGTTGAGGAATTGGATCGTACTTATGCGTGTGGCATTGAGCGCACTTGAGGGTTAGGCCAAGTACCGCAGAGCCGAGCACTTCAATCTCGTCGGCGACAACCTCGAACCGCTCATCGACGGTATCGACAATGTCGGAACCAGTTCCATCTGGAGCCATCCGCAAGAATCCGGTCGCCACGAGGGAGTCCATCATCTCGGGCATAATCGCATCGGCATTCTCGAAGTCGTACAACTCATCACCCGCCATTTGCTCGAGCAGGAATCGGTTGTATGGCTTGTCGTCATTCAACGATCGAATTACGTAATCACGATACCGCCAGGCATGCGGGCGAATCGGATCGGCCGACCGTTTGCCTTCAGAATCGGCGTATCCGCACAAGTCGAGCCAATAGCGTCCCCAGCGTTCGCCGTAGTGAGGTGAGTCGAGATAGAAATCGATGAGTTTGGCGTACCAATCGTCCGATTCGTCGTTCACAAACCGCTGGACGTCTTGCCAGTTCGGCGGCAGGCCGGTCAGGTCAATCGCCACGCGACGAATCAACATCAGCTTCGGTGCCACTTCCGAAAACGAAAGGTCTCGCTCTGCGAGTTTTCGCAGCACGAAAGCATCGATCGGGCGACCGCTCTGATCGGGGACGCTCGGCTTCGTGGGCGTTTGGAACGACCAGAACTGGCGGTCTTTGTCGGAAACGAGCGGATCAGCCTCTGTCGTTTGAACGTCCGGCTCGATGTCGTAGGTCTTTGCTCCCTGCGAGATCCATCTGGTGATGAGATCGATTTCCGAAGACTCCAGTGGACGAATGCCGGCACGAATCAATTCCTTTGGCGGCGGCATATCCTTGGCCAAAACGCGCTTGAGCAACAGGCTTTCTTCCGGCTTACCGGGAACGATTGCCGGACCCGACTTACCGCCTTTCAAAATCGACGCGAAAGACCGCAGATCAAGTTCCGCTTCCTGTTTACGGCGACCGTGGCAAACGACACAGCGCGTATAGAGGTACGGCAGGACATCGTGTTGCGTGACGACTCCGACGCCACCTTCTTTCGACCTCGCACCCGATTCGATCCAGCGGCGGATCAGATCATTCTCGTCGCCCGTCAACTGTGGCTGACCTTCCGGCGGCATATCGCTTCCGTCGACCATCTGCCACAGCAAGCTCTCGTCCAACGATTCGCTGACGACCGCTTCTCCAGACTCGCCGCCTCGCAGCAATCCCTCCATCGTCGATAGATCGAGGCCGCCTTTGCGAGCCTTCGCACTGTGACACTTGCCACACTTCGTTGCGAGCACCGTTTGGATGTTCGCTTCGAAAACGAGCTCGTTGTCTTCAGCCGCTGCCAAACTCGGCTGGACAGCGCTGAATAGCAAGGTTGCAAGGGTCAGTAGCGACGATGTGCGCGACGGCATCATGGGGTGGACCGGATGGCGGAAGTTGGAGGGAATCGGCTGCCTATCAACGACTGCCGACACTCACATACTGACGGGAGTTGGTGGCCGCGTCAAGTTTGAAGGAGCCCCGCACGAATTAAGGAAAGAGCACGAATGGGGATCGGCAATTCGTGCTTTTTCCTTTATTCGTGCGGGTCCGATTCGCTCGTCTCGGTCTTACCGATGCTCACAAGCTGCCCGACTTCTTGCTCGACGGCGTGACAGCGGACGATGTGACCGTCGAGATCCAACGGCTGTGGCGAGATCTCTTGGCAGATGTCCATCGCGACAGGGCAGCGCGGATGGAAGCGGCAGCCTTGCGGGGGATTGATCGGGCTGGGAACGTCGCCATCGAGAACGATCCGTTCCTTCTTCGTCTTCGGGTCTATCGAGGGGACTGAGGAGAGGAGCGCTTTGGTGTAGGGATGCCGCGCGTTCGCGTAGAGGTCTTCGCTCTTTGCCGTTTCGACGATCTCGCCCAAGTACATCACCGCCACACGATCCGAGATGTATTCCACGACCGACAGATCATGCGAGATGAAGAGGTAAGTCAGCTTGAACTCGTCCTTCAAATCGTTCAGCAGATTAATAATCTGTGATTGGATCGAAACATCGAGGGCCGAGATCGGTTCATCGAGTACGATGAATCGAGGGTTTAGGGCGAGCGCCCGCGCGATGCTGATTCGTTGCCGCTGGCCACCGGAGAATTCATGTGAATAGCGATTGATGTAACTCGGATCGAGTCCGACCTTGATGAGCGTATCTTTCACTTTCTCCAACCGCTCGGCGCGCGTCCCGATGCCGTGTACGACGAGCCCTTCTTCGACGATGCCCTTGATCGTCATTCGCGGGTTCAGCGAGCTATAGGGATCTTGAAAGACGATCTGCATGTCGGCCCGCAATTCGCGCAGCTCTCGCCCGCGGATTTCCGTGACGTCCTGACCATCAAACAAGATCCTTCCACCACTCGGTTCGTACAAACGCAGCAACGTTCGCCCGACCGTCGTCTTACCGCATCCGCTTTCGCCGACCAATCCCAGCGTTTCACCTTCGGCGATCTGAAACGAAATATCATCAACCGCCTTCACCTGCCCCACGACGCGTTGCAGAATCCCCGCGCGGACAGGGAAGTATTTCTTGAGGTTGCGGATTTCGAGGAGGGGAGTGGTCATGGTGGGAGGAGTCATTTGTCATTTGTCATTAGTCATTAGTCATTGGGAAGAACACGCGCTCTTTCCTAATGACTAATGACCAGTGACTAATGACCATAGTCAATCTCTTCAACAAAGTGGCAACGGGCAATGTGTTTCGGATCCAGGTCGCTTAGCCCCGGCTCTTCAGTAGTGCATTGATCTTTAGAGTGGGGGCAGCGTGGATGGAATTTACATCCCTTGGGAAATCGCAACGGGCTGGGCACCATGCCGTCGATCGAGGTCAGTCGTTTGCTCTTGCTGAGGCCAGGCTTCGGTTTGGAATCGAACAAGCCGTGTGTGTAAGGATGCCGTGGGTTGGCGAAAAGCTCTTCGACCGGAGCGCGCTCGACGATCTTCGACGCATACATGACCGCCACTTCGTCCGCCATCTCGGCAATGATGCCGAGATCGTGCGTGATCACCAGGATCGACATGCCGGTGTCTTCTTGCAACTCGTTCAGCAAGTCAAGTATCTGTGCTTGGATCGTAACGTCGAGCGCCGTCGTCGGCTCGTCAGCGATTAACAGACGCGGATTGCAGGCCAGCGACATCGCAATCATCACGCGCTGCCGCATCCCCCCCGAGAATTGATGTGGATACTCTTTGACGCGCTGTTCGGGTGCCGGCACCTTCACTTTGCGAAGCATCTCGATCGCTTGCTTGCGAGCGTCCGCCTTCGAGACCTCTTGATGAAGTCGAATCGCTTCCATGATCTGCGCCCCGACCGTGAAGACCGGATTCAGCGAAGTCATCGGTTCTTGAAAAATCATTGCGATCGTGTTGCCACGCAGCTTCCGCATGTCGCGTTCGGGCAGTTTCGCGAGATCGACCGTCCCGTCGTCGTTGTGCAAAGTGATCGAACCATCGACGATTCTTCCAGGCGAAGCAATGAGGCGGATTATCGACAGAGCAGTCACCGACTTGCCGCAACCCGATTCACCGACCAGCCCCAGCGTCTTGCCCTTTGGAATCGTCAACGACACATCATCCACCGCCTTCACGGCACCTTCGTCGGTGAAGAAGTGGGTTTTGAGGTTCTTGATTTCGATCAGCGGTTCGGTCATGGGCCAGTTCCCTCTCCCTGTGGGAGAGGGTTAGGGTGAGGGCTTCTTGCTTCTGCGTTGGTGTTTGTTGGTTCGTTGCATTGCTGTTCGAACATTCAGGTATGGTCAAGCGGTGAGTAGTTCTCCCTCACCCCGGCCCTCTCCCAGAGGGAGAGGGAGCTCAGATCCTCAGCCTCGGGTCCATTGCATCTCGCAAGCCGCTGCCGACCAAGTTGAAGATCGTCACGGTACAGAAAATGGCAACGGATGGAATCACGATCAGCCACCAGTAGGAATAATTGCCGAGCGCGAGCTGCAACAAAACACCCCACGTCGGCGTGGGCGGACGAACTCCAAAGCCGAGCAGACTCAAACTGGCCTCGAGAATGATCGCACTCGCCACGCCAAAGGGTGCCGCAACCATGGCGGGTGACAGCGAGTTTGGCAAGATGTGACGAAAGATCACGCGAAAGTCGGAAGCGCCGAGCGCTCGCGCGGCGTAGGTGTAGTCAATCGACCGCTGCTTCAGGACTTCGCCGCGAATGAGCCGCGCAATCGTTGGCCAGCGCGTGATTCCGATCACAATCATGATCAGATAGATGCTCTGTCCAAGCATCGCAACGAGAATCAGAATCAGGAAGAACGCGGGGAAGAGTAGCACCACTTCGATCACCCGCGAGATCAGCATATCAGTTACGCCGCCAAAGTAACCGGCAATCGCGCCGACGATCAGCCCAATCGTCATATAGATGCTGACGGCCACGAACCCAACGCTCATCGAGATTCGAGTGCCGTAGACCATCCGAGCCAACACGTCTCGTCCGATGTTGTCGGTGCCCAGGAGATGCAGGTCGCCGTCGTTGATGTCCTTGTAAGCTGCGAGACCCGCCGAGCTGGTTTCTGGCTTTCGGTAAAACGGCGGTTGAAACTGGGATTCGATATCGGGCTCACCCGCGCCGAAACGAACTGGCGGAAAGATGCCCCACTTCTCGCCGTTCGATCGGAATTGATCGACGTGAAAACTTCGCGCGGCATATTTATTGGTAGGCCGCACACCTGGGATCAGGAAGAGAATTGAGAAGGCGACGATGACGGCAAGATACTCTGCGGAAACGAGCAATGCTCGACGTCGGCCCGGCATTCCGCGCCGCCTCCACGCTCGATTCGTCCAGACCGCGGCGACCGCCCACGGGATCAATCCCAACATCGCCATGTTGAAGAAGAAGTCGACTGGTTCTTCGGGATTGAAGATGAACCGCAACCAGGGGAACAGCACTTCGTCGCCGTCAAAAAAAATGAACGGCTGGTTCGACACCAGCGCCGACGCAAGGATGGCGATCAAGAAAGTCGGGAGCAACAGCCACAGCGAGATGTAAGCGAAGCGGTTCTTCTTGAACTGTCGCCAGACGATGTCCAAATAGGCTTCGCTTCGAACGGTGCTTTCCTGAACCAGGCTTTCCTGAACTGGGTCTTCCTGAGCTGGGTTTTTCTGCGCGAGCTGTTCGGCCATCAAGAACTCCCGCGCGCGGCAAAGCTGATCCGCGGATCAACGATGACGTACAAGATGTCTGTCAGCAAGATGCTCAACAGCACGACGATGGCTTGCACATAGATCAGCGCCATCAGTGTCGGAAAGTCCTTCTGCATGATCGATTCCCACCCCAGCATCCCCATGCCGGGAATACTGAAAATGACTTCGATCAACACACTACCCCCAAGCAGCGCGGGCAGCGAATTGGAGAGCAGAGTCAAGATGGGAATCATGGCGTTACGCAACGCATGTTTGTAGACGACGCCCGTGCGGGTTACGCCTTTGGCTCGCGCGGTGCGAATATAGTCCTGCCCGACGACATCGAGCATGCTCGTACGGGCATACATCGCCAAAGCCGCGAGGCTGAACAACGACAGGCACATCACGGGCAGACAGGCGTGCCACAGGTAATCCAGCGAATAACGAACGAATCCAAAGTCGTCTGCTCCTTCGCTATGCAACCGATCCATTGGAAAGAGCTTCAAGTAATCGCCGTAACAGAAGAACAAGAGGAACAGCATTCCGGCAACGAACGGCGGGACAGAATAGAGCAGAAAGAGCTTCAACGAGAGCAACCGATCGATGATGTTGCCGCGATTCACCGCACAAAGAATCCCCAGCGGAATCGAAACAAAGTAGATCACCAACTCTGCCATGATCATCAACGGTGCCGAGATCGCAAAGGCCGTCCACAGCTTGTCGCTGACGAATTCTTTGCTCTTCAATGCGCTGCGGCCGAATTGAAACGAGACGAGACGCCAGACCATATGTGCGTATTGTGTGTCTGCGAGGATGTTTCTTGTCTTTCGCCCGAGCGTAGGTTGATAGATATCCCGTCGCGGCTCGTAATGAGCCAGCCAGTTTTCGGAAACGCGCCGAACTCGCTCTTCGTCGATACTCAAAGGGACCTGCGTCGGCAGTGGACGCGTTATGTAAAGATTGAGCACCACCGCGCAGATCGACTTCTCGGCTAACACGGACTCGCCAAGCAACTTCTCGGCGAAGAACCGCATATCGTCTCGCTCGTAGAAGTACTCTTCCTCGAGCAATTCGAACAGGCGCGTCCGCGATGTCTCGCCACTCATCGTCGCGAGCTGCTCCTCCAAGACCTTGCCGCGATCCTCGTCGAGCGGTGGGAAGTTCTCTTGCTCGCGATCCCACCACGTTTTCCACACACCCATCACCAGCGGCGTTTCGCTCTCTTTGGGATTCCGCGAGTAAGTGAACTTGTGAGCTTCGACAACCATCATGTCAACGCAGTCGATCAAGCCGATCTTCAGCTTCAAATCGCTGTCCGCGGACGTTAGCAACTCGACGGCGGCCGACACGCCGTAGATGCCAACGTCTTCGCAATACATTTGAATGAAGCCGCGGATTGCGGTTGCCAAACGCGCGTGCTTGCGCGGGTCGCTCAGACGGCTATCGAAATCGTCGAACGGCAGCGATTTGAGGTACTGAATCCGCGCCGCGTGCTCACTGCTATCTGGATCCAGCACGAGCCTTCGTAGATGTTCGACGATTTCTTCCTCGCTGCGGCCGCGAAAAAAAGCTGCTTGCCGGAGCGGCTCGTGATAGTCGTGAAATGCGCGGAAGTTCAACAACAGCGGCTTGTCGAGTTTCAAGTCGCGTTTCTGAATCAGATACGCTTCGCGCCGCATTGCCGACTTGCCTTGTTCGCCGGTCGCGGTGAGGCTGTTGCGGAGCGGATCGCCCGGGGCGAGCTGCATGATGCAGAACGATACGACCGTGACGCCGAACAGCGTCGGAAGCATCGCCATCAGTCGCCGAATGATGTAGGTCCACACAGTCCGTTGCGTTTCAGTTGGTTGCTGGCGCAGTAAGCAAATCGCTCCGGCCGGATACAGCCGGAGCGCTTAATCCGTTACTTGCCCAAGCGGCGGGGCGACTTAGTCTTCCATTCGCGGGCGTCACTATGAGGCCGCAAAGCCGGATAGAACTTGACGTTTTCGATCCGCGAGTGGCGTGCGCCGGTTCCCAGTTCCGAGTACAAGAAAGTGTAAGGCTGGTCCGCGGCGATCAATCGATGGATCTGGTGATAAAGCTTAACCTGCTTGTCGTCATCCATCGTGACACGCAACTCTTCGATCAGCTTATCGACTTCTTCGTTCTTGTACCCAAGGTTCGAGCTGTTCTCCAGATCAGCCTGACTGCTGTGCCATAGCTGGAAGGGATCGCTCTTAAAGTCGCTGACCCAACCGAGAATCATGGAATCGAACTCCTTGCTATCCATCTTTTCGAGGAATAGCGCCCACTTGGTCGGCGAGATTTGCATCTCGATCCCGATCTGACGCAAGTTGTCTTTAATCAACTCCGCGATCGACAAGTACTGCGGACTGTCGGCGAAGATCAGCACGTCATACTTGAACTCGACCAGTTCGCCGTCGATCTCCTTGTCGCGGGTACCATTCTCGTTCGAGTCCTTCCAACCCGCCTCGTCAAGTAGCTTCCTCGCCGCGTCGAGATCAAGCGGCACGGGTTCAACGTCTTTGGCGCTGAATGGACCACGCGGCAAGAACGGCCCAGTCTGTCGCATGGCCAAGCCATGGTAGATCTGCTCGATGATGTCCTTGGTGGGGACCGCGTGGCTGATCGCCATGCGAACATTCTTGTCCTCGAAGATCTTTCGGTGAAGGTTGTATCCCATAAAGCGATACGCCGTGCGCGGGAACTCCATCAGTTCCACGTTGCCGCTTACCACGTTTTCGTGGTCTTTGGCACTGAGGTACTGGTCGATCTGAGGAATCGAACCGTAGTCGAGATCGTTGGTCAGCAATTGTTGCGTGGAAGTGTTCAGGTTGGTGATGTACCGATACACGATCTTGCTGAAGTAATATGGATCGCCCCAATAACCAGGATTCCGCTCGAACACGATCCGGTTACTCTTTTCATATTCCTTCAGAATCATCGGGCCCGTTCCACAGATCTTCATGTTGGCCCAGTGGCTGTTGAAGCCATCGGCGAACTCTTTGGACGAGAAATCGAATGAGATCGGCTCGCCGTTCTCATCGACCGAGTAGATGTGCCGCGGACACATCTGGATCATCAAAGTGTATTCGTCAGCCAAAAAGTACGGCTTGGTCCACTTGATCTTGACGTTGTACTTGTCGATGACAGTTAGCTTGATCTTGACTTTCTTCTCAGGGTCTTCCTCATCGGGATCGAGATAGTAGCTGCGTTTGTCAGCGGCATCGACGTGTTCATTCATCAGACAGTCGAACGTGAACTTGACGTCGCGCGAGGTGAACTCCTTGGCAGGAATCTCTTCGCCGTTGGGCAACGTCATCGGGTGCCACATCACGCCCTTGCGAAGGTGAATCGTAAATTCGAGGTTCTCTTCGTCGAATTCCCATGACTCGGCAAGCTGCGGTTCCCAATTCAATGGATCCCCATACTTACGCCGTGCGAGGTAGTCGTAGGTGCGACGGTGCATCGCATCGCTGACACTGTCGCTGGCCGTAATAATGTTCAGCGTATCTGGATCATCGCCATAGAAGAGGAGCAGCGTGTCGTCTTCGGCCGGTTCGAAGCCGCCGCGAGTCAGTTTGGCAGGCTTCGATTCAACCTCGCCGGAGGCATTGCTGGAATTCGCGCTCGACGATCCTTGCGGGTTCCGAGACTGCGGTTTGCTGCTCCCATTACATGCCCCCAACAGAAGTGTGCAGATGGTAACTGCAACGAAACCAATACGCTGAGCCATGATCGATACCCTCCCTAGGTGCGACAGCTAAGCTGAGCAAAGTTGGGAAACAGGTCATTCCTGATTCACGCATTCCGTTACGACGCACAGACGTCGCGATATGCCGCAAAGGAATGCTAGAGAATGGTTTGCGTCGGGTCAAGGACAACCGGCGCGAGTGAATTGGCGAGCGGGAGTGAGCCACCTGATGGAGCTATCACCGAGCTAGCGACAATCGGATCGTCAATGCACCTGTGCTGCGTCATCTGGGGACTCACGCTCGCTTACCAGACGCGCGCCGTCACAGTTCGTGGCAGATTCTGTCAAACCGTAGCGATTATCGTTGTGCTGCGTTCTATCTTGTTTGATCGTCACGTGATGCGTCTCCGCAGGCGGCGTTTTTGCTTGCGGGTTCGCTCAGGGCTGGATAGGATGAAACCTTGTGGATATTACGCCCACATAGCATCTCTCTTTGAAGGAAACACCATGTCGAACCAGACGCAGACTCGCGAAGAAGAAGCCACCGCTGTACCCGCCGAAACCAAATCGGGTCAACAGATCATGAATCAGGTCGTTGGTGCGGTTCGCCAAGACAGTCAAGCTGCAGCCAACGTCTACCTTGAAGAGACGACCGTACCTAACGGGGGCGAGTAAGCAGCGTGAACGACGATCCAGCCGAATCGATCAACCCTTACGGGTCGCCTCGCGAAGAGACTAGCTTCGTTGGAGCTGGCATCTTCAAGCGACTTGTCGGCCTGGAAACAGAATACGCTGTCCGTGTGCCCTTCTCGGCAGCAGGCGATTCGAATCGCTCGAAGTTCCGTCTTTACGAATCACTTGTCGCGGCGATTCATCGACGCGTGCCGACCGTTCCGGCGAAGCATTTCAAAGAGGGTGTCTTCACTGCCAATGGTGGAGCCGTTTGGTTCGAGGCGGAGCGGCCGGCGGCTGGCGGTGGTTTGATCGAGGGTGCAACTCCCGAATGTCGCGGCCCGCGAGAAGCGGTTGTCTATCAGCGCGCTCAGGACCGGCTGCTGGCTGAATGTGCGGAGACGGGCGAGTTCCAGTTATTGAAAAACGATCGCGATGCCTGCGACAACGTTTACGGTGCGCAGGAGAATTACGAGACAACGCTGGCGGCCGGCCTTGGCCTTTTCTTTTGGCGGCTCGGATTGATCGCGATCTTTCCAATTGCGCTGATCACATGGGTCGGGATTCTATTGTGCGTTCTCGCTACGTTCGCTTACTTTTTGTTCGCAGGCGTGTTCTACCTGCCCTTCAAGCTGATTACCGGCGGCAAAGACTCTGTCGCACGTTTTCTCTTTGGCGATGATCTGGTCGAAGGCCGTGAGAACTGCATTCACGTACCGGTTTGGCTCGAATCGACCTTGCAGTTTACGACGCGCATTCTGACCGGGCCGCTTGCGATCAGCCTGTACGGGCTGTTGTACCTGACGGCGTTTCGTCGAGTACGAAAGCGCTTGGTGCCGTTTCTCGTCAGCCGTTCCGTCGTGGCTGGTGCCGGCATGGTGAACGCCGACGATGAGTTTCTGATTGCCGACAAGGCACCTGCCATCAATTGTGTTGTCGGCTTTGGCGGCATGATCGGCGATCGGCCTCTGTTTTCGATGGGACACTTTTTCAAAGCCGTCTATGCGGAATCATGGTTCGCGCCGCAAGAGTACTTGGAACTGTTCAAGCCTCGTCAGCGGTTGCAGATCGGGCTCGGCGATTCCAACATGTGTGAGACGGCGGAGTACTTGCGAGTCGGCACGACGCTGTTGATTACGGATGCTATTGAAGCGGGACTCTTCAGGCATCCACCGCAGGTGACACATCCCATCCGGGCGCTGCATGCATTCTGCCGAGACGCGTCATTGACCGAAACGGTGACATTGCGAGACGGCCAGGAAGTGACTGCTCTGCAGTTGCAACGCCATTATTGGGCGGGCTGCCAAGCCTTGTTGGATCAGAGTTCGCACGTCCCGGATGAAGCTTGGGACGTCTTGCGTTTATGGGAACAGATGCTGAACGGTCTGGAACGATATGCGACCGAACAGAAGTTTCCCGAATCGCTTGTCGGATCGATCGATTGGGTTACGAAGAAGTACTTGTTGGACAAAGCTGGTGCTGGCGCGAACTGGGCAGAACGAAAGAAGATCGACCTGCGGTATCACGAACTGTCCAAAGATGGCTACTTCGCCATGCTACAATCGGCCGGGCTCACTCCGAGATTGATCGATGACGAAGAGATCGAACGCGCGAGCCGACTTGCACCCGCCAACTCGCCAGCCACCACGCGCGGACATTACATTCGCGAGTTCGCCTATGGTGACGAGCCGGTGACGGCTAATTGGAAAGCAGTCGTGATCGGCGAATGCTGGGGCAGCAAGACCGTGCGGTTGTCTCGCTATGGAACGATGGCCAACGCCAGCCGAGGCCCTTCGGCCGAGACGCCCCCAAGTCGAACGGCACGCGATACGTAGGTCGTGCCTCAGCCTGTCGTCGCCTGTCTCTGCATCATCATTTGCGCCCGGTCATAAACTACCGAAGCCAACACCGCCGGGTAGAAGACGGAGGCGGCTTCCATGAACCTCCCAAGCGGTGGGGTTGTGATGATCACAAGTGCGAGCTTTGCGAACAAGAAGGCGATCGCGACGATGAACAACGTACTTGTGACGTCAGCCTGGTCGCCGTCGATAGCCGTTGAGTCTAGCGATCCCATTCGGCGAAGCCAAACAATGCGAAGCTGGATCACAACGTATGTTGCCAGCAGTAACAGAACCGCTTGATTGAAGAGCAATTCGGCAAAGACCGTATAGATGCCACGATGGCCTGCCTTGATGATCCAGATTGCGTAGGATCGAGGCTTGCGGAAAACGATTGAACGGGCAAACCTCGAGAGGAGCGAATTCATCATCAGCAAGTCGCCATTGGCTTCGTCACGAGCGGCCGGCGCGTAGATCTGCCATGTATACGTGTCGAATCGGTTCTCGATCGTCGTGTACGAAGTTGTGACTTCCGCGTTTAGCGACGAACGAGCGACGAGCGCATCGCGACGCTGTAAGGCATTCATGGCCAGCGGTTGAACATCGGCTGGCAGCTCAGGAACCATCTCGGCCGTCAAGAACTGTCCCATCACACCGGCTGCGTTATAGCCGCCAAAAGCGACGAGCCCGAAATGTCCTACGACGACCCAGCGCAAACCGGCGAAGAGCAGCAGCGGCACGAAGGCGACTACCGCCAGACGGGTCGCCAAACGGTAAGCTGCTTGCTGATCGAAGTCGTCGGCAGGGCGCGCAAGCCAGCTTAACGGAACAGCCAACAGCGGCATGAGCGGCAGCATGAAGAGATACGCGGGTCGCATTTGATACGTCGCGAAGAGGCACACGCCTAGCAACAGCGATACGGTGCGTTTGTTCGGTGAACGAACCAGCATCAACAGCAAGCTGATAGCGGCAATAGCGGCTGAGAGCGCGAGTGTATCGGGAGCGACGCACTGTTGATAACGCTGCAGCGTACTCGACCACAACAAGCCCGAGGCGACGACCGTGGCTTGCATCGGCCGACAATCCCACGCCTGCAACGCCTTCATGAACAACAGCACTGCGAGAATGTGGGCGATAAAGTGAAAAAACGGAACCGCCGCGAAGTCCGCGCCAAGCAGGGAACTGAACGCCAGCACCAGCGGATACATGAACGGGCGAATCTGTTGCAACGCAGCGCGAGGTTCGGATAGTGGAAAGTCGGAATAGCTGGCGGTATCGGGGACTACTTCCGGTCGAAAGCGGCCCAACAGCGCCAGTAGACACGCCAAGACAACGACTTGCGCCGCTAGAACGAGCCAGAGGTGTCGAAGCAGACGGCTCACGCGTTCACTCCCGTAGGTCGTACCGAAGAGTGCTATTGCTTGCGCCGTCTTCGCTGCCGCTCCAGCCGTATTCGACAGCCAATCGCAATCGTTTCCGTAACCTTAGGTGCTTCACGCGATAAGACGGCGGTGACGGCATTGGCGACGTGCCGCTTCTGAACTTTGGAGGCGTCGGGGCTGTCATCGAGCGCGCCCATGTAGGCGATCTTCCGGTCGCCGTCGAGAACGAAGAACTCGGGCGTGTACGTAGCGCCGTAGTCGCGAGCGATCTGTTGTGTATCGTCGTAGAGGTAGGGAAAGCTGAAGCCCTTCGCGACGGCCCGTTCCTTCATGGCTTGGAAACTGTCTTCAGGAACTTTGTTCACATTGATCGCGATTAGAGCGACGTTTCTATCTGTCAGCGACTTCGTCAACGCGATGACTCGGTCTTCGTAGTCCACCGAGTAGGGACAGCTATTGCATGTGAAGACGACGACGACCGCGTCATGATCTTTCAGGCCGGCGAGCGAGTGCTTCTTGCCATCAATTTCCGGAAGGTCCTTCCAAGCGGGAGCTTCGTCGCCGATGCTGAGTACCGGGTTGTATTCACCGGCTGCGGCGATGGAGGTCGCGAAGAGGAAGAGAAGTGGCACAGCATATTGATTCATGAAGTGGATCCCGTCGGTCAGCCTGGATGTGGCTGGGGCATCTTGCCCCAGTGCGGCGGCTGGAAGCCCGCGCCACGCTAGAGCAAGCTTTGGATTCCTTTGGTGAGTTGCGTATCGACGTCATCGCTGCAAAACGCCACGCTGACTTCGTAGCCGCCTGCTGGATACTCTTCCTTGACAGGAATATACCACGGGCCGCCGTCGCCGTATGCCGCGGTTGCGACGAAGCGCGAATCGCCGCCGAGCTTCTGCGCCCGCAGTTGATATTCGATGAAACACTCCGCCGGCAGATGAAGCAGGCTCGCGTCGTTGAGCCTCAGTGAGCTGAGTACAATCGGAATCTGCTGCTCGACGCGTCGCAGCCACGACAGCATGTACGAGGGCCGGTTACGTGCAACCACGGCGTTGTCCTTGTTTCCGATCTGAGCTACGAGCGCTTCGGCAGAGAGTGTTTCGCGCGGACTCGGGATTAGATCCGCTGTCTTCCAGCCGACCTGTTCGATCGGCTGCGGTTTCAGGTCCTTCTCAGAAGCGACAATGCCATCGTACACTCGCTGCGTCAGTATCGGCCTCCGTTCTTTCGAGCCATCGTTATATTTGCCAGCCGAAATGTTGCCCGCACAGCCAGTGAAGTAGATGTGTGCGCAATCCGGTTCGTCCTTCTGACGCTGCTTTCGCGCCAAGCCCGCGAAATCGCTGGTGACGTGCCCGTCTCCGTAGTAACTCATCGGATGGGTCGCGTAGTAGTGACAGGCAACGATCTTCTTGTCGTTGTCATACAGAGCAACCGTCTTCATCCAGGGATCAACCAAGCCCTCGGGCATTGCTTGCAACTTCGGATCGCGACAACTGCTGCCTCGCATCGCCTTGATGCGGCCATTCTCATCACGAAAAACCCGACGGTTGGACGCGACTCGATCGACCTTTCCCTGACTTATCGCAATATGCGTGACGGGTCGAGCCTGCTTAACCGCATCACCTACTGCACTGCGTCCCCGGTCAAGGCAGCGGCGAAAGAAATCGAGATCGACGATGTGAGGCAAATCGCCTTGGCTAGCGACGATGCGTTCTGCTTCCAGGCACGCAAAGGGTGCATTGTGTTGGTGAACACATTGAACCGCGACACGTTCCGGCGTCGTGCCGGCCGCCTCGGCCAGCGCCTTCCGCCACTCAATGTGTGCCCCATTCAACAGGCCTGTCCAATCAACCGCACACAGTACGATCGGCTTGCCAATTCCAAACAACACGAATCCGATCGCGTCCAACGAATCATCGACCACTTCAACCGGCTTGATCCATCCGCCGCAGCAAGAATGACCGATCGGCGGAGTTACGTCGAAGCGAAACGGCGTGAGTTGTAGATCACCAACTGCAGACTCTTCGGCCCGCAGGTCCGATAGCGTCCAGCTCGCGAGCGATGCGGCCAGCGTGCCACGCAACAGATCGCGGCGATTCAATGATTGATTGGTATACATGCAGGAGATCGTCCAAGTTATGCCGCTATTGGGTTGACGTTGTGGTTGTCGTTGCGGTCGCGGGACGAGCAGGATACCGCACGTATTTGCGACCGGAAGATTCTTGCTGTGCCCTGATGTTGCGGAAGATTTCTTTGAGATCGTACCCAAACTGGGCGGCGTGCTTGTCGCGTGCCGCCCGGATTTCGGCGACGATAGGATCATTCGTTGTCGCTTTCATTGTCAGGTTCCATTAATTCATCAGGCGTGCAGATGATTGTCGGTTCGTAACCGCGTTTCGACAGACCCGTTCGATCTGCGATCGCATGGTCGCATTGGCGATATGCCGACAGTTCCATGTTACCAGATACTCGATCCCGTTCGTAACGGCGATTGCAATATGCGCAGCGTCTTCCGCTGCCTTTTCGGGGATTGCGCCGGATTCGATCAATTGTTGCGCCAGCTTCGCTGCTTCTTCGGTGGCGTCGAGAAGCGATACGGATTCGAGTGCAGCCAGACGGTCACGAGCGGCATCGGCATCACCGGCGCTGGCTTCGTTGATGACGAGTTCTGACGCCACCAATTCAAATCGGTCCGCAGCGTCACGCCACCACTCGCGGGTAACTTGCTGATATCCGGCGATTACGACGTCACGGGAAGGCCACGCAGTCAGATAGCTGACTACCGTAGTTTCGATATATGCCTTCGGATTCATTTCACATTACCCGCCAGCCCTATTGGAACAAGCAATCCATCGAGTTGCAAACAGATCATTCCAGATCCGCCAAGCTCTTGAAGGCCAAGGGCCAAGGCGGACGAAGAAAGCCGAGCGCGCGGACGTCGGCGAGCCAGAAGCCAAATGGCGAGCGGCGACTGAGTGTGCTCCCGCCGAGGATTCGGCACAAACGAGTTAAGACGTTCTCGGCGAGTTCTGCGATCGCGGTCTTTCCTTGAAGAACCTCCAGTCGAGGATCGTCGTGCGTTTCGACGGCACGAACCATTCCTTCAAGCGCTTGCTGGATCAACCAATGCTCCATCTGAGCCCGCGTCCATTCGGTACGCTCGAAGGCGCCGAGATCCTTGGCAGACAATGCTCGCTTTGCTGTTGCAACCGCCTCGTCCACGATGCCGACAATAACGCTTGTGAACAGGCAACCGATGAAGCCTCCGGCATTCTTCGCGACATCAAGCAGACTGCCAAACCAAGCCATTCGCGTTGCCGGAAAGTTCTCGAACGCCAACCCGTGGCTCTGGGTCGCGATCATGCCGTGGCCATCCCACTCGGCGATCAGACGAATGCCCCCCTGCTGAGACCCCCGCTCCTGAGACACAGCTCCGTCCCAAGGCACGTCCCGCATATCGACATAGAACCACTCGGGTTGATCTTCATCTTTCGGTACGGCGGTCGTCACCATGAAGGACATCATGCCCGACCCGCTCCCGAAGTGCTTTTGCCCGGTGATTGAATACGAGGTGGGAGAGTCGCCGAGAGTCGCCGTCGTGTTGCTGCGGGTGATGTCACCATGACTGCCGGGTTCTGAAGTGATCGTTCCCCACCAGTTGCCGTCTTTGACCGACTGATAGATCTCGCGACATTGTTCTTGCCACAGCGTGTCGGCTTCGAGTTCCTGCGGAGCCGTTAACCAGTACGAAAGCACGGCGGGGTGCATGGACGACACGAGAGCAACCGAAGAGTCACTGCGAGCGAGGACGCGAAGCACTTTGCACAAAGGTCGTACTGTTTGTTGAACCGATTCCCACAACCCTCCCTCGCTCGTCGGAAGGCCAACCAGTAACAATCCAGCATCGCGCAGCCGATCGAAGTCCACTTGATCGAGATGCTGCCGTGGCTGCCGTTCGTTGCGATTGGCCACGAAGTCTCCGGCGATGGCGGAGACGTTGGCTTGTAGTGTCGGGTAGTCCATGAGTTCACACTCCAGTAGGGCGCGACTTGGCGGCGGGACAAGACGAGGTTTCAGGTAACGCTCGGCGAGCGATACCTACACCAGATACGGCCCTTTGCGAGACAACTCGTACAACTCTTTCCAACGCTCGCTGCCATCGTCCGGCAAGAGTCGCGAATCGACTCCGTGCTCGAAATAAGGCAGGCCCGGTTTCCGGAACGGGTTCAGGACGAAGTTCACTCCGCCGCCGTTATTGAAGTACATCTTGCGACCATCCGGCCAAGTCGTCTCGACCATGCGTCGTGGATCGGGGCGTGACTTCGGTTTATCAACGCGGAGCTTCTCGATCGCGTGCCGATCCAGTTCGAATCCGAGCCCCGGGCGATCAGGGACTTTCGCGAATCCTTCTTCAATCTTGATAGGCTCGGTTAGCAGTGTGTGTTGGTAAAGCTGATGACAGTTCACAGCGGGCCACGTCGCGTGGCTGAGCACACCTCCGAATTGCAATGACCAGGCGGCGGTGATGCCCGTTCCAACAAGCTGTAACCAAAACGGCTTGTCGGCCAGCGCGGCAACCGTTCCGGCTCGCATGAGTTCCGTTGCACCGCGACCGACGACGAAACCGTCACAGACATCTTCTTTGATCGCCACGAAAGGATCTGGATTACCGTAGTGCATTCCGACTTTGCCGCGGCACTGTTCGCGGATCGCTTTGTTACCGGGGATGTCGCCTTGCGGGATCGGCGTTTCCCAGATATCGATCTGCGGGTGTTTCTCAAGTTCTATCAGGATCGGAATGCCGCGCTCGGCATCAAGCAGCGTGTCGTTGAAATCGATGGCGAGATGGAACGATTCGGGAACGACCTTTGCTGCAGCTTCGATTTGCGCCCACACATCGAACCACGGCCGCCCTTTCGTCTTGTAAGCCCGATAGCCCTGCTTGTGCGCCTCCGCGCATTCCAACGCCATGTCTTCGACGGTGGTATCGATGTTCCACCACGCGAGCGGTGTCGTGTCGTGCATTTTGGAAGCGAGCAATGCGTGAATCGGCACGCCTGCAGTCCGAGACACGGCGTCGAACAGCGCGATTTGCAAACCGGCTCCGAGTTCATCATCCCACATGATCTCCACGGCGTTCTTGCCGAGCGCTCGCCGGAGATCATCGTCATCGGTCACACCCCAGGTGTAATAGAGAAGCGTCTCGCCGAAACCACGCTGACCTGAAGCCAACTCGACTTCGATCACTTCGGTCCACTGCCAGTGTGGCAGCTCGCGGGCCATGTTCCGGCCTGGAACTTCCCGATAGGGAACTTGGACCGTTGTGCGGTCGATTCTCACGACGCGAAACCACTTGGCCGACGTACTCGTAGTTGCGGCCAGCGATTGTTCCGTCCACGAGGATGGCAGGCTCATGCCGATGCCGCCCAACAAACCCGCTCTGAGCAAGTCGCGACGCGACAATCGGTTCAAGGTAGAATAAGAGGTCATCGTGTCTCTCCCAGGTTGTGATTCTTTGATTTGGAGTGCGATGACTTGTCATCGCTTTCTTACTCAACCGACTTGCACGGCGAAATCGATGGTCTTCTGCAATCCACGGAAAGAGAAAGCGGCGACCAGTCGCCGCACTCCAACAAACTCACCGACACTCTGGCACGTGTATGTTTCAGGCTGCTTCACATTCTAAACAGTTTCCGTTGGGCGGTGGGGCGATCGCGGTACGTTTATAATTTGCCTATAATGAGGGATTCATTTTCGCCTCAGCACACTCCGAGCAGGCCCGTTTATTCGCCAGAGAGAGAAGTAGCATGGCCCCACGAGTTGATTTGCGCAGCGACACCGTCACGCGACCAAGCCCAGCAATGCGACAAGCCATTGCGAACACGCCTGTTGGCGACGACGTGATGGGTGACGACCCAACGGTCGAGAAGCTCCAAGCGTTCACGGCGGAAGTGCTTGGTAAGGAAGCCGCCATCTTCATGCCGTCCGGATCGATGACGAATCAGATCGCCGTGCGGACTCACTGCAATCCTGGAGACGAGTTCATCTGCGAGGGCGGTTGTCACATCTACAACTACGAGCAAGGTGCGTTTGCTCAATTGAGCGGCCTCGTTGCTCGGACCGTTGACGGCCAAGACAACGTCTTGCAAGTGGATCAGTTGCGAGGACTGATCCGTGCCGAGAACGAGCATCTGGTGCGAACTCGATTGGTATGTTTGGAGAATACGCACAATCGAGGCGGTGGCAAGGTCTTGCCCTACGGTACCGTTGCCGAAATCTGCCAGTGGGCGCACGACAATGGTCTGCGAACGCATCTAGACGGCGCTCGTCTGTTCAATGCTGTTGCCGCAACGGGTATCACCGCAGCTAATTGGGCTCAGCACTTTGACACTGTCAGCGTTTGTTTCAGCAAGGGTCTGGGTGCGCCCGTGGGTTCCGCTCTGGCTGGGCCGAAAGATCTGATTAAGGAAGCGCGACGCCACCGGAAATGTTTTGGTGGTGCCATGCGTCAGGTCGGGATTATCGCTGCGGGCGCGCTCTACGCGATGGAAAACAACCGCGAGCGGTTGACCGACGATCACGCGAACGCGCAGATTCTCGCCGATGCAATTCGCGCGACCGACGGCATTACTCTTAGTCCCGACGAAGTCGGTACGAACATTGTTTTCTTTGAGGTCGATCCGGCGATTGGTACCGCCGCTGACTTCGTGGCCGCGCTCCAGAACGAAGACGTGTCGGTGCTTGCCATCACACCAACACGAGTTCGCGCCGTCACCCATCTCGACGTGAACGAGGATCAAGTGCGTCGCGCTGCCGAGGTGATACCGCAAGTCGCCGAGCGCTTGGCCGCTGGCGAGAGGCCCATAGCACACGACGTCGTGGCTTATTGAGGCCTTGGAGTTCCTGCTTTAGCCGGCCTGCTGAACAAGTGCCGCCTAAAGGCGGGACTCCAACGCGGGACTCGCTTCCGTGGCACGCTTTCGATCGGCCCGGTCTTGCCAGACGGGAATGCTGACGAATGTGTAAACGATCCCCGTCGCGACGTTGATCAAAGCGACCGTAACGAAGAGCGCGTTGTAGCCGAAGCGGAAGGCGATCTCACCAAGGATCTGCGAACCGGCGATGGTTCCAAGATCCATCGCGATCATCGAAAGCGCGGATCCAACGCCTCGTACTTCATCCGGGAAAGGCTCAAGTAACAGCGCCGTACAAGTGTGGTACATCAACGAGTGACCGGTGCCGCATAGCAGTGCGGGAATCACGATTCGTGAGGCATGTTCAGCATCGACGAGCAAGAAGCTCAGCATGCCCACACCCATCACGACGGAGCCGGCGAGCAACATCTTACGGCGGCCAAAGCGTTCGGGCGTGCGGCGAAGAATGAGTCGTAGCGTCAAACCCCAAGTCGCGTAACTCATAAAGAACAAGCTGGCCAGAGAGAACCCTTTCCCGTCTAAGCCGACATCGTCGATGTACTTCGTGAGAAAGACCAACGGGATCGTCATGCAGAGGCCGAACGTCGCTTGAACGAAGAAGATCGTTCCGGGCCAATACTTCCGAGCAGTTTGCACGAATTCGCTGAGCCCCGTCGAACGGCGACGAGCTTCCGACTCCGGTTTCTTCAGGAACAGCAAGAGAAGAATTGGCAGAACCAACAAACAAGCTGAAACCACGAAGATCGTTTCAAACTCGCCGCGAGTCCGCTCCGCGCTAAGCGTTAGCTCGGCCCATAACGGCCCGAACACGATCCCGATAAAACCGGCGACCCCTAGCATGCCGATCGCTTCGGCTCGTCGTTCGGGCGGAGCCAGATGCGAAACGTAAGTAATACTGCTGGAGAATACGAAGGCTCCGCCAACAACGATCAGTGCGCGACAGACATACACGCCGAGCCCCAGATCGTACAGCAAGAGATTCGATAGTGAACCGGCGATAAAGATCGCGTAACCGAGTAACCAAACTGTTTTGGCTCCCCAGCGATCGATCCATTGGCCAATCCAGGGACGCAGCACCAGCCCGGCGATCGATGCCGTGCCAGTGATCCAGCCCGCCGTATCGACGCGGCCGCCAAGAAAACCGACCCATCGCGCGTAATGAGCCATCAGCGCGGTGTTTGCTAACACAAAGCCGATCTGGCTGATGAACGCAAAGGCGAAGTATCGGTTGTACAAGGGGTGAGACGACACGGGAGACTCGATGTGTCAGGTGGGGAATTCAGCATTCTCGCAACAGGCGAACCCGAGCGGAAGGCCCGCCTTTGCGATTGTTGCTTGATCCGGGCTGTTGTTGTGACAGCTCCGACGCTTTATGGGTTCACAGTAGCCAGCACACGGAGAGGCCATCGTGCATCTTGTGCATATTAGGCAAATCAAAAGACCTGGAAGAAGGACCTGACTCCTTGATCCCATTACCCCGAAGGCGGTAGGCTAGTAGGCGGCTTAACAAACGGTATGTTTCAGATCCAAGGCACTTGGGGTGTTGCCAACGCTTTGCGGCAACGACAAGAAGATCACTGATGGCCGATTACAAGAGATTCAATGTTGATGTGACTGAGGGCGTGACTGTGATCCGCCCAGTCGATAAAGAGCTTTCCGACCTCGTGTTGCAAGACGAGTTGCATGAGGAGTTGATGAGGTTCCTTGTCGATGAAAAGCCGCAGAAGCTCGTGATCAACTTCGGAACCGTCGAGTATTGCACGACGGGGATCATCAACAGCTTGCTCAGCGTGAAGAAGCGTGTCATCGCCGCGGACGGCAGATTCAAGATGTGTTGCCTTACGCAGCATGTACACGACGCGTTCCGAGCCTTGAATCTTGAAGGCACAGTGTTCGAGGTTTTCCCGACGGAAGCGGATGCGTTCGCCTCGTTTGGGTAGTTCGCGATATACCGCTCGCGGATGGCGTTGACGCTTTTGTACGACGGCCTTGGAAGGCTTGTCCTTACCCCTATCTAATGCCTCCTCCGACCCTGCGTCGGTGGGGCAACGACTGGATTGCTTCAACGAAACAACTAGAAAGCCGCTCCCCGCCGACCCTGTGTCGGTGGAAGCAGTGACGAGTCATGAGGTCCACCGACGCAGGGTCGG
>PBSM01000314.1 GCA_002726245.1 Planctomycetaceae bacterium
CAGTTCGGTTTGATCAGACGACTGAATGCAGACGCATCTTAGCCGCGGAGCGGCGGCATGTAGTAGCCTGGGGCGTAAGCCCCAGGAAGGAAGGTAAACCGCGTCCAAAAGCCCCGGAGGGGCGACATCCGAGTGGCGTGTGATCGATCGTGTCGCCCTCCGGGGCTTTGTGTCTGATGTGACAACGTTTCCGGGGGTTTACACCCCCGGCTACTACCTATCGTCCCTACGGGACTGAAGAGACAGCCGTGATGAAACGCGGAACGCGCCCGTTTGTTTTGGTTGCGGCTCCACCGCGCTAGGCAAAGGCTTCGCGCAATTGAGCGACGAATGACGGGCAGACCTCTCGCGGGTCTTCGTTCTCTTCGTATTCAAGCACGATGTACCCACGGTATCCGGCACCCCGAATGATCTTCGCGAGTCTGCTGAAGTCGGCCGGCTTCTTCTGCTTGTCGGGGCCGCTCATGACGACTTTGACTTGCACGTTCACCGCGTACGGCGCGACTCGTTCGAGTTCTTCGTAGGGAGTGTCCGAGTGGAAGTTGCCCGTGTCGAGATTCACGCCAAACCAAGGGCTCTGCACATCCTTGACCAGCGCGAGCAGCCCATCGGCTGTGCTCGTCGGCCCACCATGATTCTCAAGTGCCAAATGCACACCATGTTGTCCGGCATACTCACAGCACTCTTCGAGCGCAGACACCATCCACTTGTGCGTTTCCTCCGGTGATGAGTCTTTCTTGACTCTACCCGCAAAGACGCGAATCACCGGCGCGCCGAGGATCTCGGCGTTATCGATCCACTGCTTTAGCGCGGCGATCTGTTCATCCCGTTTTTCACCAGGCGGGTAGCCGAAGTCATTTCCAACGGCAGTTCCTGAAACATCCAACCCCAGTCGAAAGCACTGTTGCTTCAGCTTGCGCAGGTACTCCGGCGTCGTGGGTGTCGGAAAGTAATAAGAAGTCAGCTCGGTTCCTTCGAGTTGCATCTTCGCACAGTCGTCGATGAAGTCCGACATCGTCAGCTCAGGCTCTTTGCCGCTCAGCAGCTTGCGATAGCTATACGCAGCAAGACTAAACTTGAACTTGGATGCGCCGTTGCGACTTACCGGCTCTGCCGCGTTAGCCGATGACAGTGTTGATGGAACAGCCGCCAGAGCGGTTGCGACGGAGCATCCAGTGAGAAAGGTCCGGCGATCGAGTGGACGTTGCATCGTGAGATCCTTGTTGATTGATAAAAGCTGACAAACGCATTCTGGTTTACGCAGAAGGCACAAGCAAGTCGCATCGGCGATCGGCGATGCGAGTCGCGCGTTCGACGCCTAATGCGGCGAAGCGTCGCAACAAAAAAAACGGCTGAGTCTCTTTCGAGACTCAGCCGATCGATTTGGCTCTTTCGCCGAAGTCAGCTTTGCTACGCCTTAGCGGACTCGCGATGCGAAGAGATACCGAAAACCACGGCGAACGGACGCCTCAGGTGCCGCAGGCACTGGCGCTGCGTCCTTTTGAGCAGCACCCTTCTGGGTCGCTGTCTTCTGCGAAGCGCTCTTCTGAGCTGCGCCTTTCTGTGCAGCACCCTTCTGAGCAGCACCCTTCTGAGCGGCGCCGGCCTTTTGCGTCGGCGTCACCTTCTGAGCAGCGTCACCCTTTTGGGCTGGCTTCTGTGCTGGAGCTGCCTTCTGAGCAGCTTCGGCCTTTTGTGCGGCTTTCTGCTCTTGAGCGTTCGTATCGACGCTCATCAACGCGATCGCGAGAGCCGCGGATGCCAAGATCAATGTGCGATTCATCTGTGGGACCTCCCTTAAAAAACTAACCGTCAATCCTTTGCCTTCCCTGCGACGGCAAACAAGAGAAGGTTCAACACTGTGCGGACTACATCAGATAAATAAGTAAGGTAAGGTACGCAAACTAGATGTCAAGACGGGGTATGCTGGGTGAGTTTTCTACGCGGAAAAGATGGCAGCCTGCTCGGTCGTCGCTCGTCAGCCAGTTAAAACATGGCTTTTCCAGGCTTCCGCTATCGCCGACGTTCCTCGGTTCTTTGCCGCGCCTGGAGTGCAGCGGCTTCTTCTTGCTGACGCGCGAGTTCTGCGTCAGCCTCATCCCACTTGTTCAGCATGTCGGCGACGTCTTCAAAGTTGATATAGACGAGTTCGCCCTCTGGTGTGAACAAGGTTGCCATTCCCGCGACGCGCCATCCTTCTGCCTGTTGGCGCAGTACCCAATCGATGTCGTAGACGAGTGGCTCACCGTTCTCCGACCGTTCTGTCCAGCGGCTGCCGACCTGTACTCCCCCATCGATACGTGTCGTCTTTCCGATCAAGTACGTGGCTGTTGGTGCCCCCGGCGCCTGCACGGGCAGATTATGGGAAGCTGTCTGCTCGCGAGCGGTCGCTGTGAGCAGTTGCTCGGCAGTCGCGTCGTCCCCCCCCCGTAACGCGTCGAGGAAGGCTGCCACAACGACGGCGGGAGCGCTTTCCTTGGAGACCGGCAGCGAGCTTACCTTCGGGCCGGAATCGCTGCCCATTCGGGCGGGAACATTCTCGGATCGATTACAGCCAGCGACCACCACGAGCGTTGCCAGCACACACGACTGGAAAAGCGACTTCCTCATCTTCCTTGACATCCTTATCGGCTGGACGAGAGTAACTCGTGGGCGCACGGTAGAGGGGTAGTACAAGACACGTCAAGCGCAGTCAAGGCGAACTGCGATAGCAACAGTCGCAGCAGCCAATCGGACTCGGTAGAATGCTGGCGGCACTGCCTCTTCGAGCCACCATCTTTCCCGCATTCCGATCACAAGACGGAGACCTAATATGAAACTGTCCAACGTCACTCTGTTACTAGCAGCGCTAGCTTGTGAGGCCGCATCGGCAAACGAGCCCGAGTACTTTCGCCGCGACCAGGGTGTGCTTAGCGGTAAACAAGGCCTGCCAGACAACTTGGCCGACGACGCAAAACAGCTCTGGCGAACGGCCTTGCCAAAGGGTAACTCGACTCCCTGCGTTTATAAAGATTCGGTCTTCCTGACGACTTGGGACGAGAACACCAAGGAGTTGGCAACAGTCGCGTTGGACCGAGCATCAGGTAAGGTGCGTTGGAAGAAAGTCGTTGCGAACGCGGAACTGGAGAAGTTTCATCCTGTCGGCAGTCCCGCCTCGTCTTCGCCCGCCTGCAACGGCGAGCAAGTCTTTGTTTTCTTCGGCAGCTATGGCTTGCTTTGCTACGACCTCGACGGAGAGTTGCAGTGGGAAAAGAAGATGGGGCCTTTCCAGGATGAGTTCGGTGCGTCGAGTTCGCCAATTCTGGTTGATGGCTTGGTCGTGCTGAACGAGGACCATGACATCGACAGCTTTCTCATCGCGATCGATCAGAAAACGGGCAAGACCGTCTGGAAGAAGCCTCGGCCCGAAGCGAGCCGTAGCTACTCTTCGCCCATCGTTTGGCGTACGGGCGATTCGAAGCAGATCATCGTTGCCGGGTCGTTACAACTCGCCGGGTACGATGTGCAGGACGGTAAGAAGCAGTGGTGGGTGAATAGCCTGTCGCGCATCGTCGATCCGACACCGAACCTGTATGACGGCCTCATTTACATCGCGACGTGGACGTCGGGTGGCGACCCGACCGAGCGGATCTCGATGGAGCCCTTTGCCGAAGCGCTTGGCAACATGGACACGAACAAAGATGGCTTGATCGAGAAATCGGAACTGCCCGAGGGAAGCCCCGTCGATCCTCGCTTCTTCCGCATCGATCTCGACCAAGATCAGAAGCTGAACAAGAAGGAATGGGAACGCCACGCTAACGTCTTCGCGCAGGCTCAGAACGTCGCGATGGCGGTCAAGCCTGGCGGAGAAGGTGATGTGACTGAGAAGAACGTCAAATGGGTCTTCCGCCGCTCGCTGCCGACTGTTCCCAGTTCGGTCGTCTACGAAGACGTGATGTATATGGTGAAGGACAGCGGAGTGATATCGAGTCTCGATGCGACGACTGGCGAACTGCTGAAGCAAGGCCGGGCTCGTGGACGCGGTAACTACTACGCATCGCTTGTCGCGGGTGACGGCAAGGTTTACTTGGCGAGCGAACGCGGAGTCATCACGGTGCTGAAAGCTGGGCGTGAATGGGAGATTCTCTCGTCGTATGATTTCGGCGAACGGATCATGGCCACGCCGGTTGCCGCCGATGGCAAGCTCTTTGTGCGTACCGATGAAGCCTTGTATTGCTATTCGAAGGCGGGAGATTAGCCGCAAGAAGCACAAGAAACGCAAAGAGGGGAGAAGCCTCATCAATACATTGCATCCTCTTTCTTGCGTCGTTTTGCGTTCTTTGCGGCCACCCTCTTCGGTCTGACAATCTTCGTCGGCGTCTCACGTCAACATCAATCACGTTGGCCGTTTGCCTTGCTTGATGGTCATCCGCGGGTCGGCTTTGCCATCCGTGGTATTCGTTTACGCACCACGGTTCTCGTCGTACAATAGACAGCTCGATGGGTGACAGCGAGGAGACGATATGTCAACGGAAGCGAATGTCCGGTCAAAGCTTGGTTACGAGCATTACGTCTGCTTTCCCGACGACGGCAAGCGGCACGAGATCATCGACGGACATCACTACGTGAACGCAGCTCCCAGCACCTATCACCAGACCGTCTCTCGTCGGATTCTAGTACAGCTCTACAACCAGATCGAATTGAAGAAGTTAGGGGTTGTCTTTTATGCTCCCGTTGACTTGCAGCTCTCCGACCACGACATCGTGCAACCTGATTTGGTGGTCGTGCTCGATGATTCAATACAGATCATCACTCCGACCAAGATCAAAGGCGTCCCGCAACTGGTGGTCGAGATCCTCTCGCTGTCGTCGGACGTTAACGATCGGACGTTGAAGAAACGGCTCTACGAGCAATCGGGAATCCCGGAGTATTGGATCGTCGATCCCTTCGATCATATCTTGGAGCAGTGGGTGCTTGAAGATGGAAACTACGTCCAGCGGCAGCACGATGATAACGTCGGCTTGTCGATTATCGATGATGTGAGTGTCAACCTGTCCGAAGTGTGGTAGGCGCAAAGCATTCTAACCGCAAGCCCGAGGCATGCACTTTCTTCGGAGCGAGCCGAAGCGCACGCCTCCGGCTTGCGGTTAAACGACCACGTGTGATTGCAACTACCTCGCAAGCTTCAGAGCCCAACTCTCATCGAAGAAGTCAGCCGCGACGATCTTCCCAGGCCATAACGAATCGGCTGGTGTTCGTAGATCGACAACAGCCCAATCGGGAAGCTTCGGAACTTGCCTGGCGTTGTTCAGACAAGCGAACTCGCGGAAGGTGAAGCCGCTGTTTAGCACGACGTAGCGATCGGTGTTCAGCGGGTTCGGGTAGATCAAAACGGGCACATGATGGCTGGCGTCGTGCTTCTGATCGCCGACGATGACTGATTCTTTCGACCACAGAATGGGTAAGTCTTTCACGACCTTGGCGATTAGCGAATTGCTCGCCGGATCGCCGAACAGGATCAAGTTGGACGATGCGATGTCGGCCTCGGTCACCTCGGTATCGTCCTTCACAACGGCATCACCGCGGAAGTGCTTTCGCCAGTGCTCGATGCAATGTTCGAACTCGGACTGCGTCCACTTGCCGACCAGTTCATGAGCAGGTTCGCCAGTCGGACGCACGATGATGAACGAGTTCATGAAAGCGTCGTCGATCGGACCTTGCAGATCCTTTCGTTTCGCCAGTTCGCCCAGGACTGGAATCTTCGTCTCGGATTGATCGCCGTAATAAACGTGGAAGCTCCAAGAGCGATCGGTCTTTGGCTGTGCAGCGCGATAGGATTTGCCATCGATCTCAACGAACACGGGTTTGCGAAGCTCAAACGGACAGATGCCGGCTGGCATCGAAAGTAAGATGCCGCGAACATTCTCGGTTTCGATCTTGAGTCGATTGAAGCCGGAGAAGGTGGCTGCGACGCGAGCCTGCTTCCAGTGTTCTTCGAGTGCTGTGATCTCGACCCAATGCATGCGATTGTACTTCAGCGTGTAGGTCGCAAACTCGACTCGACGTGGCAGACGGGGGCGGCCTTCCTTCGCGAGGCCAGCGAGTCGCGTTTCGATATCGCCTAACGAGTCGCGATGGATCGCGTGCTTCGTCTGCGGGCCGATGATGTGCAGCATCGAAAGCTTCTCGCGAGCGAGGGCTTCCTCCATGATGTCGGCCGCTTGTTTCTGGATATCCAACTCGCCGCTGTAAGCCACGAGCGGCAGGTTATAGAAGTTGATCGCATAGCCGGGGCAGTCGTACCACTGCCACAGCTTCTTCTCGTACCAAGTCGGATTCAGTGTTTCCTTTTGGAAGAACTTCAAAAACTCGGGTGTCTCCGAGAACCCTGCGCCGGGATTGGCCGCGAAGAACATGTCGGGGTAATGAACCGCCATCTGCCAACAACCGGCTCCGCCCATCGAGAACCCTCGCACGGCAATCCGGTCGTCGTCGATACGGTAGTTCTGCTTCGCGTGCTCCAAGGCTTCGAGCACATCGACTTCGCCTGCGAACTTAAAGGCGTTGCTGTACCGGCCGTAAGGATGCAGGACAATCGTGTCCTTCGGCCTGATGCTCCCGACTTGCTTCATGCGACCGGCGATGAAGTTGTTCTCGCTCAGCCGCTCGCCGCGACCGTGGAACCACAAGTCGAGTCGAGACGGCTCCTGGCCGCTGAAAGAATAAGAATCAGGAATCAACAAGCCGTAGGGCTGCACCGTTTGGTCGAGCTTCGATCGGAAGCCGCGCACGACAAGCCCCGTTTGTGTCGTCCAAGGCGATTCGCCGGCGAGCAGTTGTACCGCGCGATCGGCTCCCGCTTTCAAGACTTCCTTTGCGTTCTTCACGTCGCCCGGAGCAAAGAACTCGTTGTACTTCAAAGCATCATGTACGGCCCGGTAGAAGACCTCAACGTCAGGAATCAATTGCTGCGCGCGTGCGTCTTTCGTTTCACGCAACTTCGTCAGCTTCGCCGCCAGCCATTGCAGCCCTTGGTCTAATTCCTTGCGATCTTGCTCCGACACCTCGATACCCTCCGGCGGGATCGGCCGCACGTTCTTGGCGATGTTGTCGCGGGGACCGTCGGCCAGAGCGAGCGAGGTGAACAAGAGGATGAAGGCGGCGACTCGGAGTGTGTGCATGGGACGATCCTGTGGTTCGAGGAAGCTCGTTTAACCGCAAGCCGGAGGCGTGCGCTTCTGCGGATTGTGAGGAAACGCACGCCTCCGGCTCGCGGTTAAACAGTCGATCGGCTGAGCATTGATGTCGTGGCTGAGTTGCCATGTTAGCATAAGGGAATGTAGCCATCAGGCTCCGCGTGATGGCTACGATTCTTGCACCCTTGACGAAACATCCTGGAGAACCGTCCATGTCGCTCCGCCGAGTTTGCTGGTGTGCGGTACTAGTGCTTGCTTCGGCCTTCGCCCAAGCCGCTCCCCCGACAACGCGCCCCGTTCAGGGATTGCGTGAGAACACGCCCGACGTGCATGCGTTGATCAACACGCGGATTGTCGTTGCTCCCGGCCGCGTCATTGAGAAGGGCAATGTTGTGCTCCGCGATGGCTCGATCGAAGCTGTCGGCGATGTGAAGCCGCCGGTTGATGCTCGCATTTGGGATCTGGACGGCAAGACCATTTATGCCGGCTTGATCGACGCCTTTAGCGAGCTGTCGGTCGATACCGGCAAGGCGACATCGGGCTCGCCTTATTGGAACGACCAAGTGACGCCGCAATTGAACATCGCTGACCAGTACAAAGCAGATGACGCGCTGAACAAGAAGCTGCGCGGGCAAGGAGTCGCCGCGAGGCTGGTTGCTCCAAGCGGCAGGATTCTGAAAGGAACGAGTTTCATCGTACTGACGGGTGATGAAGCGAATCGTGATGCCATCGTACGAGCCAACGTCGCACAACATCTGCGATTGACGGTGCCACGTGGACGCGGACGCGCTAACTATCCGAATTCGCCAATGGGTGCGGTCGCTCTTGCTCGGCAAGCGATGTACGACGCGAGTTGGTATCGCAAAGCGTGGGCGGCGTATCACGCTGACACTTCACTGCCTCAGCCCGAGCGGAACGATGCGCTTGCCGCCTTGGAAGGTTATGCCGAGGGAAGCAGACTAATCATCGCCGATGCTTCGAACGAGCTGTTTGCGTTGCGTGTGGATCGGTACGCTCGTGAGTTCTCTCTGAACATCGTCATCCGTGGTTCCGGGCACGAATACAAACGGATTGACGCGGTCAAAGCGACGGGCCGGCCGGTGCTGGTACGAGTTGATTTTCCGAAGCCACCGAACGTAGCTTCCGCCGAATCGGCGTTGAATGTCGATCTGGACGATCTCATGCATTGGGACATCGCGCCGGAGAATGCGGCTCGACTGGAAAAGGCCGGCGTCAAGATCGCCTTCACGAGCTACAGCCTTGATGACAAAGGAACATTCCTGGCGGGTGTGAGGAAAGCGGTCCAACGCGGCTTACCAGCGGAAGCGGCTTTGCGTGCCTTAACCACGACGCCGGCATCGTTGTTCGGAGTGGCTCACGAACTCGGCACGATTGAAGTCCATAAGACCGCGAATCTTGTCGTGACCGATGGTGAGTTATTCGAGAAAAAGACGAAGGTTCTGGAAACGTGGGTGAATGGCAGGCGATATGAAATCGTTTCGACGCCGCTGTTCGACCTGCGCGGAAACTGGCAGGTAAAGGCTGACGATGATTCGCCGCCGCTGTTGATCACTCTTGCGGGCACGCCGACGAAGTTGACCGGCTCGATCCAAGCCAAGACAGACGACGACGAAGCGAAGGAAGTACCGTTGTCGCGCGTGGGACTTCGTGATGCGAGGTTTAGTTGCACCTTTGATGCAAAGGATTTGTTTAGGGAGGGAGTGGCGAGGCTGACGGCGGTCGTGTCGGTTCGCCGCGGCGGCGCTGCAAGTTGGCTGGGGCATGTGACATCGGCTGATGGGAAGCGAATTGCCTTCACGGCGACAAAGCTGAGTGAGGCGGACTCGGATGAAGCCGAGAAGAAGGACGAACAGGAGGAAACGGAGCGCGATGCTGCGGCTTCGTTCGCTGTAAACTATCCGCTTGGTGCGTTTGGCCGAACTGAGCCGCCGATGCGACCGAAGGCAGTGCTGTTCAAGAACGCAACCGTTTGGACTTCCGGGAAGGCTGGCGTGCTGGAAGGTACGTCGGTGTTGGTTGTTCGCGGGAAGATCCGAGCGGTCGGGAAAGAGATTAACGCGCCGAAAGGCGCGGTTATCGTTGATGCAACCGGGAAGCATCTCACGCCAGGGATCATCGATTGCCACTCGCACATGGCGACCGACGGCGGGGTGAATGAGGGCACGCAGGCTATCACGGCCGAGGTCCGAATTGGTGACTTCATCGATGCGGATGACATCGAAATCTATCGGCAACTCGCCGGCGGCGTGACAAGCTCGAACATCCTGCACGGTTCGGCGAATCCGATCGGAGGACAAAATCAAGTTATCAAACTGCGATGGGGAGCGCTGCCGGAGGAGATGAAGTTCGCTGCGGCTCCGCAGGGGATCAAGTTCGCGCTGGGCGAGAACGTGAAGCAGAGTAACTGGGGCGACGAATACAGATCGCGGTATCCTCAAACTCGGATGGGTGTCGAGCAGATCATGCGCGATGCCTTTCATGCGGCAAGGCAATATCGGAAAGAGTGGAACGACTGGAAGTGGAATCGCCAAGGATTGCCGCCGCGACACGATTTGGAAATGGAAGCGATCGCCGAGATTGTGGAAGGCTCTCGTTGGATTCACTGCCACAGCTATCGACAAGACGAGATCCTGGCTTTGATTCGCACGCTCGACGATTTCGATATCACCATCGGTTCATTCCAGCACATCTTGGAAGGCTACAAAGTCGCAGACGCGATGGCGAAACATGGTGCGACCGGCTCAGCGTTCTCTGACTGGTGGGCGTACAAGTTCGAGGTCTACGACGCGATCCCCTATGCTGGGGCGTTGATGCACAACGCAGGCGTTATCGTGTCGTTTAATTCCGACGATCGAGAGCTGGCCCGGCATCTCAATCAAGAGGCGGCCAAGGCGATGAAGTACGGCAGCGTTCCGGCGGCGGAAGCCTTGAAGTTCGTAACGTTGAATCCCGCGAAGCAGCTTCGTATCGACAAGTACGTCGGTTCGCTTGAAAAAGAAAAGCACGCCGACCTTGTTGTCTGGAGCGGCTCGCCGCTGTCAAACTTCTCACGATGCGAGCAGACCTGGATCAATGGACGGAAGTATTTTGATCTTAAAGACGACAAGAAGGCGCGAGCCGAGGAAGCAAAGATACGCAACGCATTGATTCAGAAGATCCTCAATTCCGGTGAGAAGATGAAGTCCGACGACGAGATAAAGAAGGATGCCAGCGAACTGTGGCCACGAGACGATTTGTTTTGTCATGGGCATGATCACGGGAAGCGTTAGATAAGACGTTTGGGACACGGATCGCACGGACTACGCGGACGAAGAACAAGTAAAGAAAGACTTCGATGAAGATAACTCCTATGAATGCTCCGACGAGTACATGCTCCGTGTCGTCCGTGCTATCCGTGTCCCTTTACTTCTTTCTCCTCGTCAGCACGGTAACCGCCGCGCCGGAGATCCCGGGCGAAGCGGTCAAGCAGCCGATGGCGATCGTTGGTGGGACGATTCATACGGTGTCCGGAAAGACAATCGAGAACGGAACGCTGCTCGTTCGTAACGGCAAGATCGTGGCGGTCGGCAAAAAGGTGAAGGTGCCTGCGAAGGCGATCACAATCGACGCGAACGGAAAGAGTGTCTATCCAGGCTTGTTCGATGCGTATACTGACATCGGCCTGGTCGAGATCAACGCCGTCCGTGCGACGCGCGACCAGAGTGAAGTCGGGCAGATTAATCCGAGTGTGAAATCATGGGTGTCGGTGAATCCTGACAGCGAGATCATTCCGGTGACTCGCAGCAATGGTGTCCTGCTCGCGTTGACTGCGCCGGCAGGCGGCTTGATCTCGGGGAAGTCCGGCGTGATCCAGCTCGACGGTTGGACGTTCGAAGACCTGACCATGAAGCAAGGCGTTGGGATGCACGTGGATTGGCCGAACATGTCTCCGGTGATCGATTGGGAGTCGGACAAGTCCGCGAAGGATCAGATGGAAGCACGCGACAAGGCGTTGCAGACGCTTCGACGAGCGTTCGACGACGCGCGTGCCTATCAGAAGGCACAAACCGTGCAAGACTCGGCCCACGCGCGGGACGCTCGGTGGGAGGCGATGCTACCGGTGCTTGATCGATCGTTACCGCTGATCGTCGAGGCCGAGGACATGCAGCAGATTCAAGCGGCTGTCGCATTCGCCGAACAACAGAACGCGAAGCTGATCATCTACGGCGGCTACGACGCGCCGCTGTGCTCCGAACTCTTGAAGAAGCATGATGTGCCGGTGATCATCGGCGGCGTGTATCGTCTGCCACGACGGCGATCGGATCACTACGATACTCCGTTCACGGTGCCGGCTCGGTTACATGAGGCCGGCATCAAGTTCTGCATCTCGGGGAGCGGCCGCTTCGGTGCGTCTGCCGTTCGTAACTTGCCGTATCATGCCGCGATGGCGGCAGCGTTCGGCTTGCCGCAAGAAGAAGCACTCAAGTCGATCACACTTTATCCGGCGGAGATTCTGGGTGTTGCCAACCGAGTCGGATCGCTGAAGAAGGGCAAAGACGCGACGTTCTTCATCACGGATGGCGATCCGCTCGAGACGCCGACACAGGTCGAAGCAGCCTATATCCAAGGACGCGAAATCGATCTGAGCGATCGGCACAAGCGATTGTGGAACAAGTACAAAGAAAAGTACCGCCGTCAGCGGGAGAGGGATTAGGGATCAGGGATCAGGGATTAGCAAAGAGCGCAACTAGCACCAAACGGAATTTGACCAAGGGTGCGTTCACATTGAAGTTTTACGCTTTCTACGACTTCGTCCCCTCCGAGCTTGCTCGGAGG